>NZ_JABWRE020000001.1:3410240-3719807 GCF_014268815.2 Pseudomonas urmiensis | reverse complement strand
TTGGCCGCACTGGGTAGCCCGCAGGTGCGCGATGATCGGACGGTGCTGTTGCAGCAAGCGGCTTTGGCCTATGACCGGGCGTTCAATCCAGAAGGGGCCAAGCGCCAGATCATGGCGATTCTGGCCGAGCCGAGCCGGGTCGAGCTGTTGAATCAGTTGCGGGTGCCGACGCTGGTGGTGCATGGCACGGCTGATCCGTTGCTGCCGGTGATGCATGGGGTGCATCTGGCGGCGCATATCCAGGGCAGTCAACTGCGCTTGATTCCGGGGTTGGCGCATCGGTTTCAGGAGCAGTTCAAGGCGCCGCTGCTGGGGGCGGTGTTGCCTTACCTGAAGTCACATCGCGAGGATCTGACCCATTTGGCTCGGCTGTAGATTGTCGTGGGCCGCAAAGCGGCCCCAACAATCTCAGTGTAAACGCACCCAAAGGCTGACCAGCACCGTCGCGGCCACCAACCAGGCAACCGTCGCCAGCGCCAGTGACGCTTCCAAGCGCATCCGATCGACCAGCACATACAAGGTCGCCAGATACACGAAGTACGGAATGATCGACCACATGCCAAACAGGATGGTGGTCTTCAGATCTTCTAGCGAGCGCCCCTTGCCAACGATGTAGTGCGCAATCAGGGCGAAGGTCGGAAACAGCGGCACCAGCCCGGCAATGTAGTAATTGCGCGTCTTCGACAGTATCGCCAGCAGTACCACCACGCCCGCGCCCAAGGCGGCTTTGAATAGCAGATCCACAATGTCATCCAGGTTGAGATCGAGTTCAGCCGAGGCCGTATTTTTTCACTTTGTCGAACAGCGTGGTCTTGGCCATGCCCAGCTCCAGGCTGGCCTGGCTGAGGTTGCCGCCGCTGCGCTGCAAGGCATCGCTGAGCAGGTTGCGCTCGAACGCTTCCACCGCCTCGGCAAAGCCCAGGCCCTGGCTGGCGCCACTGGTGCCGGATTTCTTGAACGCCGGTAAGCCCAGGGCATAGCGCTCGGCGACGTTACGCAGCTCACGCACGTTGCCCGGCCAGTCGTGGGCCATCAGCCGCGACAGGGTCTGGCTGTCCAGCTCCGGCACTTCACGGTCAAAGCGCAGGGCCGATTGCTGCAAGAAGTGTTCGAACAGCTGCAGGATATCTTCCCGACGCTCGCGCAAGGGCGGTAGCTCCAGGGTCACCACGTTCAGGCGGTAATACAGGTCGCTGCGGAACTGGCCGCTCTGGCCCATGGCGTCGAGGTCGGACTTGGTTGCGGCGATCACCCGGCAGTCGACCGGGATGCTCTGGTTCGAGCCAAGCCGCTCCAGGGTGCGTTCCTGAAGTACGCGCAGCAGTTTGATTTGCAGGTTCAGCGGCATGCTCTCGACTTCATCGAGGAACAGCGTGCCGCCATTGGCGTGCTCGATCTTGCCGATGCGGCGCTTGCCGGCGCCGGTAAAGGCGTTGGCTTCGTGGCCGAAGATCTCGCTTTCGAACAGGTTCTCTGGCAGGCCGCCGCAGTTGAGCGCTACGAACGGCTGGCCTTGGCGCCGACTGAAGTCGTGCAGGCAGCGTGCGACCAGCTCTTTGCCGGTACCGGTTTCGCCTTCGATCAACACGTTGGCCGAGGTATCGGCAACGTTGGCGATCAGTTCGCGCAAGTTTTGCATGGCCGGTGAGCGGCCGATGATGCGCCCTTCTAGGGTGCTTTGGCCGGCCAACTGGCGGCGCAGCGAAAACACCTCGCGGGCCAGGCCACGTTGCTCCAGGGCGCGGCGCACCACTTCGACCAGGCGCTCTGGCGAGAAGGGTTTTTCCATGAAGTCGTAGGCGCCGTTGCGCATGGCGCCAACGGCCATGTCGATATCGCCGTGGCCAGTGATCAGCACCACCGGCAGGCTGCGGTCGCGCGCCTTGAGGCGGCTGAGCAGCTCCAGGCCGTCGATCCCCGGCAGGCGGATATCGCTGACGACGATGCCGGCAAAGTCATCGCCAATGCGTTCCAGGGCCTGCTCGGCACTGCCGACGCCTTCGCAGGCGATGTCTTCCAGGGCCAATGCCTGTTGGCAGCCGAGCAGTACATGCGGGTCGTCTTCGACGATCAGTACAGTTAAAGGCGCTTGGGTCATGAATGCTCAGCCGTTTCGCTAGGGGCGTTGACCAAGGGCAGGGCGAGGACGAACGCGGTGCCGCCAGTGGCGGGGTGTTCGACGCTCAGAGAGCCTTTGGCGGCGGCGGCCAGGCTCGCCGACAAGGTCAGGCCCAGGCCCAGGCCATGCTCGCCCGGTTTGGTGGTGAAAAAAGGTTCGAACAGGTGCTTGCGCGCCTCGGCATCGATGCCGTGGCCATTGTCGCGCACGCGCAGACGATACTTGTCGCCCTGCAGCTCGCCCTCCAACCACAGCTGGGGCTGCGGCTGAGTGGCCATGGCGTCCAGGGCGTTGCCGATCAGGTTAACCAGGATCTGCTCCAGGCGGGTCTGATCGATGGCCAACTGCTGGTCATCATACTGGCTGTGCAGTTGCAGATGGCAACCGGCAATGCGATTGCCCAGCACTTGCAGGCTGGCGTCGATCGCTTTGCTCAGCGAGGCTTGGCCGCTGTCGTCGCCGCGGCGGGCGAACGAACGCAGGCTGGCGGTGATGCGGCCCATGCGGTCGATCAGGTCGTTCATGGTGCGCAGGTTGGTGCTGGCCGTTTCCAGCGCGCCGCGCTCCAGGAAACGCACGGTGTTGCCGGACAAGGTGCGCAGCGCCGCCAGCGGTTGGTTCAACTCGTGGGCAATGCTGGTCGACATCTGGCCGATGGCGGCCAACTTGCCGGCCTGGACCAGTTCGTCTTGGGCGTGGCGCAGGGTCTGCTCGGCATGCCGGCGTTCGCGGATCTGGCCCTTGAGACGCTCGTTGCTGGCGCGCAGGTCGGCGGTGCGTTCGGCGATCTTGCGCTCCAGATGGCTGTTGGCTTCTTCCAGTGCTTCACGTGCGGCCAACCGCGTGGCGATGACTTTGCGCCGCTCATTCCAGGCAATCGCCAGGATCGCCAGCAGGGCGAAGGCCACCCCGACCAGGATGCCCTGGACCATCGACTCGCGGCGCAGGTCCTGCAGCGGCGTCAACAGGGTGAAATGCCACGGGGTGTCGGCCAGGCGCCGGGTCTGCGCCAGGTAGGACACTTCATGGGGTTTGCCTTGGGCGGTTTCGCTGTTGGCCGGGAAGGTCAGCTTCTCGACACCATCGGCCAGGGTTTCCCGGGCCAGTGGCTGCAACTCGTTCAGTGGCCACCAGTAGTATTGCAGGCTACGGGCCAGGCGTTCTTTGGTCTGTGGGGTCAGCGGGCGCACCGACTTGAGGCGTCTGGCCGGGTCGCTGGAGAGGATGATGATGCCGTTCTCGTCGCTGACGAAAGCTTCCAGCCGCGCACGTTGCCAGCGCTCCTCAAGGGTGTCCAGGCGCACCTTGATCACCGCTACGCCAATGATCTTGCCGTGTTCTTCCAGGCCATGGGCCAGGTAATAGCCGGCTTCGCCGGTGGTACTGCCGATGCCGTAGAAGCGTCCAGGCTCGCCGCGCACGGCATCCTGGAAGTAGGCACGAAACGACAGGTCTTCGCCGAGGAACGAGTCGGCATCGCGCCAGTTGCTGGTGGCTTGTACCCGGCCGCTGGTGTCGAGGACGAAGATCGCCCGGCTGCGACTGCGGCGGTTCAAGCCTTCCAAGTATTCGTTGACGACCTGGCGGGAGCCGCCGTCGGTGTCGGTCAGCAAGTGCGAGACGCTGTCTTCGAGCTCCAGCAGGCTGGGCAGGTAGGTGTACTTGCTGATTTCACTCTCGACCGTGCGCGCGTGCAGCTCCAGCTGGCGCTCGCCATTCTCGCTCAACGCGCGCACGCCATTGCTCTCGCTGACCAGATAGCCAAGCAGGCCCAGGCCGACCATCAGCAGGACGATCAAGGGGGGCAGCAGCAATTGACGGATCAGGCGGGATTTCACGGCGGGTTGGGCAGGGCGCAGAAGCGAGGGGTCGCATTTCATCACAGTGGCCTTGTCACGACCAGCATCGGCTGCCCGGTGGGGGACCGGACAGCCGCTGCCGTGGCCGACTTAGTGTTGCAGGATCTTGCTGAGGAAGTGCTGGGTACGTTGGTCGCGGGCCGTCTGGTCGCCGAAGAACTCTTCCTTGGTGCAGTCTTCGATGATATTGCCCTTGTCCATGAAGATCACCCGGTTGGCGACCTTGCGGGCAAAGCCCATCTCGTGGGTCACGCACATCATGGTCATGCCTTCGTGGGCCAGTTGCACCATCACATCGAGCACTTCACTGACCATTTCCGGGTCCAGCGCCGAGGTCGGTTCGTCGAACAGCATGACGATCGGGTCCATCGACAGCGCGCGGGCGATCGCCACACGTTGCTGTTGGCCGCCGGAGAGCTGGCCAGGGTGCTTGTGCGCGTGCGCCGACAGGCCGACTCGCTCAAGCAGGGCCAGGCCTTTCTTGGTGGCTTCTTCCTTGCTGCGACCGAGCACCTTGATCTGCGCGATGGTCAGGTTCTCGGTGATGGTCAGGTGCGGGAACAGCTCGAAGTGCTGGAATACCATGCCAACCCGCGAACGCAGCTTGGGCAAGTTGGTCTTGGGGTCGGAGATCGAGGTGCCGTCGACCACGATGTCGCCTTTCTGGAACGGCTCCAGGGCGTTGACGCACTTGATCAGGGTGGATTTTCCCGAGCCGGATGGGCCGCAGACCACCACCACTTCGCCCTTTTTGACATCGGTGGTGCAGTCGGTGAGCACCTGGAAGTCGCCGTACCACTTGTTGACGTTCTTGATGGAAATCATACGGTGATCCTTTTTTGCAGGCGCTTGACCAGCCATGAAGCGGAGAAGCTGATGAGGAAGTAGACGACACCGGCGAAGATCAGGAACTCATGCGAGCGGCCAATGATGTCGCCGTTCGAGCGTGCCGAGTTGAGGAAGTCGACCAGGCCCACGGTGTACACCAGCGAGGTGTCCTGGAACAGGATGATGCTCTGCTGCAGCAGCAGTGGGGTCATCTTGCGAAACGCCTGCGGCAGGATGATCAGGCGCATGGTCTGGCTGTAGTTCATGCCCAGGGCTTGGGCGGCGCCCATCTGGCCCTTGGAGATCGACTGCACGCCAGCACGGACGATTTCGCAGAAGTAGGCGGCCTCGAACATCATGAATGCCACCACGCACGAGGTGAAGGCGCCCACCGGGGTGTCTTCGCCGGTGATCCAGCGCAGCACGAACGGCACTGCCAGGTAGAACCAGGTGATCACCAACAGCAGCGGGATCGAGCGGAAGTAGTTGACGTAGGCGCCGGCGACATTGGACATCAGTTTGTTCGACGACAGGCGCATCAGCGCCAGGATGGTGCCCAGGGCGATACCGCCAACCACGCCCATGACCATCAGCTTGAGGGTCATGACCATGCCTTCCCAGAGGGCCGGCAGGGCAGGGATGATTTCGCTGAAATCCATTTCCATCATTTACCCCCCACAGAGATCAGGCCGGGCACCGAGACTTTCTTCTCGACCATGCGCATCAGCAGCATCAGGCCCATGTTCAGGGTGAAATAGATCAGGGTAGCCAGGGTGAACGCCTCGAACAGGTTGGCGGAGAACTCGGCGGTTTGCTTGGTCTGCGCCAGCAACTCCATCAGGCCGATCAGCGAGGCCACCGAAGAGTTCTTGAACACGTTCAAGAATTCCGAGGTAAGCGGCGGAATGATGATCCGGTAGGCTTGCGGCAGCAGCACGTTGTTGTAGATCTGCGCCAGGCTGAAGCCCATCGCCCGGGCGGCGGCTTCCTGGCCGCGGGGCAGCGCCTGGATACCGGTACGCACCTGTTCGCAGACCCGCGCAGCGGTGAACAGGCCCAGGCAAATGACCACGCTGATCAGCGCCGAGGTGGTCGGGTTGAGGTCTTGCTTGAACCATTCCTGCAGGCCCTCTGGCAGCAGGTCCGGCACCAGGAAGTACCAGATGAACAGCTGCACCAGCAGCGGTACGTTGCGGAACAGCTCGACGTAGGCGGTGGCAATCCCTGACACCAGGCGGTTTGGCACGGTACGCATCACGCCGAGCAGCGAGCCCAGCAGCAAGGCGATGATCCAGGCGGTGATGGCAATGGCGATGGTCCAGCCTAGACCGGTGATGTACCAGTCCAGGTAGGTTTCGCTACCCACGCCGGTGGACTTGAAGAATACGCCCCAGTCCCAGTTGTAATTCATCGGGATTTCCCCTCAGACGGTTGTTTCACGGGCACCTTCGAACATCCAAGGGCGGCGAGCGCCCTCGGATGAAAGGTTAGACACTAACGAGTGGCCTGCAGGGTTAATTCATGCGCATGTTGAGCGCCAGGCCACTATTTGCGACTCAGGACTTCTTCTCGTCCGCCGCTTTGTCGGTCGGGTTGGCGATCAGTTCCTTGAGCTCGTCGCTCATCGGGAACTGCAGGTTCAGGCCTTTTGGCGGGATTGGCTGGGAGAACCACTTATCGTAGATCTTGTTGATCTCGCCAGACTTGTACAGCGCAACGATGGCCTCATCGACGGCCTTCTTGAACGCGTCGTCACCCTTGCGCACCATGCAGCCGTAGATCTCGTAGGACTGTGGAGTGCCGGTGATGACCCAGTCGGCAGGCTTGCGCGCCTTGGCCATTTCGCCGGCGAGCAGGGCATCGTCCATCATGAAGGCTACGGCGCGGCCGCTTTCGAGCATGTTGAAGGCTTCGCCGTGGTCTTTTGCCGAGATCACGTTCATCTTCATCTGCTTGTCGGCGTTCATCGCCTTGAGGATGCGCTCAGAGGTGGTGCCAGCGGTGGTCACCACGTTCTTGCCAGCCAGGTCGGGGAAGTCTTTGTAGGCCGGTTGACCGTCCTTGACCTTGGTCAGCAGGCGGGTACCGACTTCGAAGATGCCGACCGAGAAGCCGACTTGCTGCTGGCGTTCGACGTTGTTGGTGGTCGAGCCGCACTCGACGTCGACAGTGCCGTTTTGTACCAGTGGGATACGGGTCTGCGAGGTGACCAGGTTGTAGCGGGCCTTGAGGTTAGGAGCGTCGAGCTGCTTTTTCAGGTGCTCGACGATGGCCAGCTGGATGTCGTGGGAGTAGCCCACCGGCTCCGGCTTGCCTGCCAGGTAGGAAAATGGAATGGAGGAGTCACGGTGCCCCAGGGTGATGGTGCCCGAATCCTTGATCTTCTTCAGGGTGCCGGTCAGCTCTTCAGCCATGGCCGGCGAAGCGATCACAGCGGCCGCGATGGCGGCGCCCAGCAATTGACGAACGATACGCATCAAATTTTCCTCGACGTGTTTGTTTTTTTTATGGAGCCGTTGGCGGACTCTTTCGTTCAACGAATACAGCATGAAGCGGTGCATTCGGCTTCCAAGTGTAGAGCATGAGTCGTGCCAAGCTCTGTCAGAGATCATAACGCCCCGCAGACGCAGGCGATCAACAGTTTAGCGGTTGCCCTGTAACAGTTTTTTGTACGGATCTCCGAATGAATTGCGGCTGAGTCGTTCGGGAATCCGAATGGATTCGCTGAAGCAGGGCTCAGTCCTATCTAATTAACACCTTGTGCCAGGCCGTTCGAGGCTTGCTGTTCGCTTCTCAAGAATAGAGAGGCACCCTATGAACGATACCCCTGAGCAGGCTGTTCACGAACTTCCCTCCGACTCAATAGATGCGTTGATCGCCAGGCAGTTACCCGATTGGCTGAAAAATGCCCCCGGTGATGCGCTCGAGGAGATACATCTTGCGTTGATTGGGCAGCAGCAAAGTGCCGAACGATTGAAACGGCTGCTGAGTGGTCTCCCCGACCTAGCAGCGTTTTGCGCGCCGCTTTTGGAGCAAGCCCTTACCCAGAAATACAACTTCCATGTCGATGTACGGTCGGCGCAGCTGTGTACAGTGGTACGCAAGTCTTATCCAAGCATTTTTCCTCTGCCCCCTTTGGAGATCACGGTGCGCACAGACTCAGTGCCACTGCTGTCTGCGGCAATGCACAACTTTGCTGCAGATGAAATTGTCGCCAGGCCGCGTATCCGCCGGCGGGTAGAGGCTGCATCAGGCGCCTTGCTGCCCCTTTCGTTCGTGTTGTTCGCCAAACTTTGCCGTCAGCTGGACCTAGGCGGCAACTATCAAAGGGTATTGCGTGAGCACTTGCTGCCGGCTGACAAGGAGGGCGGCACCCCAGGGCATGCTCGGCGAGAGATCGAGATAGTGTTTGAAGAGGCGCAGCGCACGGCATTGGATGCTGCGGTACGTATCGCCTTTTTCAAAGCAGAGATTGACGAGCGCAGCTATCTACAGATGCTCAGAGTTGTCGCGCCAAAGCCGATCGTAGCTGCCGACACCACGGTGCTTGTCTGTAGGCAGCTGTTCGTGCTTGGTAAACGTGTCAACGGGGTGGTGGTGGTCGAAACGCGTGATCATAAAGATGCTGCCCCTAGCGGTCTAATCGTCTGGATTCCCGGCGATGCTGACAAGCCGGTTCGATGGCATGCCTCCTGGGTCGCACTCTACACAGATTTGGGACTGCGCTTGCGTGAGTCGAGTTATGAGACGTTTTTCATGCGTTTCATTGGCGAGCTCGAGCGGATGGACTTCACTGCCAAGCTTGAGCGTCTTCGGGCCAAGACCGCGACAGGAACCGCACTTGAACTCGATGGTCGCCATTTTCCCCTGGACAAACCGTTGTTTGCTCATCTTCGTGCCTTGCACATCGACAAGATATTCGACGATGCCAGAGTACTGGTGGTGCCTACAGATGATGAAGATGCCGCCAGCCGCAGCCGGCGCCTGGCCAGCTATGAAAATGCTGGCCTGGCGCTGTTGGGCTTGGCCGGGCTATTCATACCTGTACTGGGCGAGCTGATGCTGGGTGTTGCTGCGTTTCAGGTTGCCGACGAAGTCTACGAAGGCTATCAGGATTGGCGGCTAGGCGACCGTGAGGCTGCCCTAGGGCATGTGTTTGCGGTCGCGCAAAACCTGGCGCTGGGAGCGGCGGTGGGGGTAGGGGTGACCTTTGTGCGCAAGTTGACCCCTGTGTTAGTTGAAAGTGGGCGATTGAAACTGTGTTCTTTTGACATGACGCCTTACCAGGTCGACCAACCCCTGGGCGTGTCTCCAGGGCAGAGCGAGAGTCACCTGGGACGGACTCAAGTGCAATTCCACGAGGGCACCTTCCAGATGGCGCGTTCGCAAAGCGGCAAGGATTTGGTGATTCGCCATCCAAAGCGCAATGGGGCATACAGACCGTTGCTTGAACGCAATGGCAGCGGTGGATGGCGTCATGCGTTGGAGCTGCCTCAGGAATGGACAGGTGAACTGCAATTGTTGCGTCGGCTGGCAGCAGCATTTTTTGACATGACGCCGGAACAGGCAACTGCGGTACTCGATTGCACAGGTTTTGACGAGGAGCGGCTGCGCCAATTGCATCTGGAGCACGCCCCGGCACCTGCTCGGCTACTGGATGCGTATGATCGCCATCGCCTGCACGCCCTCCATCCCGCCATGCAGGCAGATGCATTCGAGCTGCTGGTCGCTGCGGCCCAAGAGACGGAGGAAGTTGAAGATGCATTGATACGACGATCATTTGCTGGGCTTTCGGTGCGAGGAGCAAAGGAGATACGCAAGCAGGTCGACAATCTGCTCCTTGAACAACTGCGCTCCAGCGGGCGCGTACCGTTGGTGATGGCAGAGAGAATTCGCTGGTTCCTGCATGACAGTCGGCTGGATCGTGCCTGCGCCGGTTTGCGCCAGCAGCAGGCGATCAATGGCGATACTGAAAGGCTGGCGATCGGCTTGGTCCATGAGCTTGCTCCCTGGCCAGATCGGCTGCGTATCGAACTGCGTGTTGGTTCAACGCAGGGCCTCTTGCAGGGGCAGGTGGGCTCAGAGGTGGCACAACAAACCCGTTACATCGTGCGCAAAGACCAGGGCTACGGCGTTCATGACGCTACCGTTGACTCCCGCCGCCCGGCAACACCCAGCAACAGCCTGATGCACGCTCTTCTTTTGTGCATGAGCGATGAGCAGAAAGTGCGCCTGGGCAATACCATGCTGAACGATCAGCAATTGGCCGACCGGCTGGCGGGGCACGCGCGGGTTCACCGGGACTTGGCATCGCGGCTCATAGGGCAGACGTCTATCGCCGGTGGTGTGCGCCCCCCCTTGCGCTTCGCCGATGGTCGACTCGGCTACCCGCTTAGTGGGCGGGGCGAGTCCCGAACCGAGGCTATCAGGCGCGGAATTTTGCAGGTATTCCCAACCCTCGACGATACGCAATTGCAGCGGTACATGCTCAATTTGACTTCCGAAGGTGTTGATCCGTGGTCTCACTACGAAGCGTTGCATGAGCAATGGATGGCATTGCGCGAAGCGCTGACGAGTTGGCAGTCCAATTATGGAAACGTATTGGATCTTCTCAGGCGCAGCAGGGTGGTCAGCGCTATCAGGCGTTGCTGGCGCCGCAAGTTGCGGCGGCGGATGGACGGCAGCTACGAGCTGGAAATTCGTGGCGAGCGTGTAGCAAGTCTGCCTGACTTGCCTCCAGGCATTACCTTCAACCATGTGACACGCCTGGCGTTGCTCGAAATGGATTTGGAGACTGTCGATGCTGATTTTCTCGGGCGTTTCCCGAACCTTATGGAGCTCTACCTGAGCAGCAATCGGCTGGTGTCTATCCCGTCGGGTATAGAGCAATTGACCGAGCTTCGCATTTTGCGCCTCGATAACAACCAGATAGTGATGACGTCAGCAGACAGCCAACGGCTCAGTACGTTGCTGCATTTGGAGATACTTGGGCTTAATTACAACCCGTTGCGAGATGCACCGCAGGTGAGGCACTTACTGAACTTGCGTTGGGTACAGATGCGTGGGGCGGCCATTGCAGAGCTGCCAGCTGAGGTTCAGCAGTTGCCTTGGCGAGGCATTGCCGATTTGCGAGACAACCAGATTCGCGAAGTCAATCGCGACCTTCAGGGGCTGCAGGCCCGCTTGCGGCAAATGGCGCTGCACGATAATCCATTGAATGAGGCCAGTGAGGCACTGCTGAATGAACAACCGGCCCCATCGACTGCATCTGGTCACGCTGTTCAACACAGTCCTTATTATCGGCATCACCTGATTCTGCAAGCTGAGTTGTCGGAATGGCTGGTAGGTTCCTCCTCAGCATTGCGCACTGATCGCGAAGCGTTGTGGGATAACCTGCGCAGTGAGCCTGGAGCGAATGACTTCTTCCACTTTTTGCGTGATTTCGCACGATCTTCTGATTATTTGAAACATCCCGCGTACTACCGTGCAAGGGTGTGGAACATCATCGAGGCATGCGAGGAAAATGGCGAGTTGCGCGAGCTGTTGTTCGAGCAGGCGGGCGGAATGGCCACCTGTGAGGACAGGCTGCTATGGCTACTCAGCCAGATGGAAATCCGTGTACTGGTTCATCGCGAGATGGCAGGTTTGGCCCAGATGCAGAGTGAGGCCGCTTTGATAAGGCTTGGGCGTTCGCTGTTTCGCTTGCAGCAGGTGGACAGGATTGCTGCACGTAAACTGAAGTGGCTGAGGGAGGTGAACGCGAACGAGCCGCGCAACCTGGAGCGGATCGACGACATCGAAACCTACCTGGCATACCGAACAAGGCTGGCCACGCGGCTGAGGTTGCCAGCTCAACCGCTGCGTATGCACTTTGAGGATCATTCTTTCGTGACGGCGGAAGATATCGACAGTGCCAGGGTCGAAATTCTTTCTGCGGAATCCACCGAGCAACTGGTGCAATCGCTGGCAGATCAGCCCTTCTGGCAGGATTACCTGCGACAGATCTATTTCTTGCAATTCAGAGCATTGGTCGATGCTCAGCAGCAAACGCTGGAGCGGTACGCATTACAAGTGGAAAGTAATCAGATTGATGAGAACACGTACCTGGAGCGGTGCAATGAGTTAAAGCAGCAGCTGGAAACGCAGGAAACCGCACTCATCAAGCGTTTGACGGCAGAGGCGTATGCGCGTTGGCCCTTGTAGGGTGCTCGGGCATAGACGCAGCACGTCGCGATAGGCGAAGCGCTGCGTCAATTCACGTCAGGCAGCGCGGATCCCCGCGCTGCGATCTGCTACTTGCTTCAGGTAATCGACCAGCACCTGTTGCTCCGCCGTAGAGGTGAACAGGCCCAGCTTGGTACGGCGCCAAAGGATATCTTCGGCAGTCACGGCCCATTCTTGGTTGCGTAGGTAGTCTACCTCGCGTGTGAACAAGCCGCCGCCTATCGTCTGGCCCAGGTCCGCCGGCCCTTGAGTATCTTCCAGCAGCCGCCATACGCGGCTGCCATAGGTGCTTGCCCAACGCTTGGCGATGTCCACAGGCAGCCAGTTGTGGTGTGCGAGGAGGGAATCGACCAGGGCTTGTGTTTCGGTCATGTTCTCGCCGCCGGGCAGGGGACTCTCAGCGGTCCAGCTTTCGCGCATCTGAGTGAAGAAAGGCTTGAGTTCGGTCATGGCCGACTCAGCCAGTTTACGGTAGGTCGTAAGCTTGCCGCCAAATACTGACAGCAGTGGCGCCAGGCCTTCACTGGCGGACAGCGCCAGGGTGTAGTCGCGGGTCACGGCCGAAGGGTTATCCGATTCGTCATTGCACAGTGGGCGAACGCCCGAGTAGGTGTGCAGGATGTCGGCACGGCTGAGCTGATGGTTGAAGTGCTGGTTAACCACCTTGAGCAAGTAGTCGGTTTCGCCTTCGGTGATTTTCACTTGCGCCGGGTCGCCGCTGTATTCACGGTCGGTGGTGCCGATCAGGGTGAAACGCCCGAGGTAGGGGATAGCGAAAACAATGCGCTGATCTTCATTCTGCAGGATGTAGGCGTGCTCGCCTTCGTATAGGCGCGGCACGATGATGTGGCTGCCTTGAATCAAGCGGATACCGTATGGCGCATCGAGCTTGAGGTCATCCTTGATGAAGCTGGCGACCCAGGGGCCTGCGGCGTTGACCAGGGCGCGGGCGCGGATAGTCTGCAGGCTGCCATCGGCGTGCTGCAATTCGACTTGCCACAGGCCATCGATGCGTTCGGCACGCAGGCAGCGGGTGCGGGTATGAATATCGGCGCCCTTTTCACGCGCGGCCATGGCGTTGAGTACTACCAGGCGTGCATCGTCAACGGCGCAGTCGGCATATTCGAAACCGCGGGTGATGGCCGGCTTGAGCGGGTTGCCAGGGCCAAAGCGCAGGCTGCGCGAAGCGCCAAGGCGTTTACGCTTGCCCAGGTGATCGTAGAGGAACAGGCCAGCGCGAATCATCCAGGCCGGGCGCAGGTGCGGGCGATGAGGCAGGACGAAACGCATCGGCTTGACGATATGCGGCGCCTTGGCCAGCAACACTTCACGCTCGGCCAAGGCTTCACGCACCAGGCGAAACTCGTAGTGCTCCAGGTAACGCAAGCCGCCATGGATCAGTTTGCTGCTGGCGGAGGAGGTGTGCTGGGCCAGATCGTCCTTTTCGCAAAGGAACACTTTCAGGCCGCGTCCGGCAGCGTCGGCGGCAATGCCCACGCCATTGATACCGCCACCGATCACGGCAAGATCGTAGCAGTCGGCGAGGGTAGGCTGGGACGAAACGGGCTGGGACACGGGCAAGGCCTCCTGAAGGCTGTTCACATCGAATATGAACATCAATGTTCGTTTCCGAAAATACTAGCGCAACAGAACGGCTATCGCCAGTCAGTCTTCATAGAAAAAACTGATCAGATGACGATAAAGTGAACATTTATGAACATTTGCGACGAGCCTGCATGAGCTCAGGATTGTGGGGCCGCAAAGCGGCCCCACCGCAGCTCACACCACTTCGAGGCGAATCTTGTGCTGGGCCAGCAACTGGTTCAGCGCGGGGGAGGGGGACTGGTCGGTCACCAGGCAGTCGACTAGGTTGATCGAGCCCAGGCGGACCATGGCATTACGCCCGTACTTGCTGGAGTCGGCGGCGAGGATGACCTGGCGTGCATTGGCGATGATCGCCTGGGATACGCGCACTTCCTGGTAATCGAAATCGAGCAGGCTGCCATCTTCATCGATACCGCTGATGCCCACCAGGGCGAAGTCGACCTTGAACTGGTTGATGAAGTCGACGCTGGCCTGACCGACCACCCCCCCATCGCGGCGCACCGTGCCGCCGGCCACCAAGACTTCGAAATCGTCCTTGGCGCTGAGGATCGAGGCCACGTGCAGGTTATTGGTGATGACCTTGAGGTGATTGTGATTGAGCAGCGCGCGGGCGATCGATTCGGTGGTGGTGCCGATATTGATGAACACCGAAGCGTGATCGGGAATCTGCAGGGCCACGGCTTCAGCGATACGCTGTTTCTCATCGCGCATCTGGTCTGCGCGCATGGCGTAGGCCGTGTTCTCGATGCTTGAGTCGTATGCCGCACCGCCGTGGTAACGGCGCAGCAGGTTGATCTCGGCCAGTTGGTTGATGTCGCGGCGGATGGTTTGCGGGGTAACGACGAACAACTGCGCCATTTCTTCGATACTGACGTAGCCGCGTTCGCGCACCAGTTCGAGGATTTGTTGTTGGCGAGGGGGCAGATTCATGGGCGGTCCTTTGGGGCTGCCGGACAAATGCTGCAATGATGCCGTAGGAAAGGGATGACGGCCAGCAAAGGAAGCTTGCGCAGGTCATCGCGGGCCAGCCCGCTCCCACGTGTTCAGCATAAGTGCACGTGGGAGCGGGCTTGCCCCGCGATTGGTCGATGAAGGCTGAATCAGGCCTCGTGATCTTCCCAATCACGGGTGCGCTCGATGGCTTTCTTCCAGCCAGCGTAGAGCTTCTCTTTCTGCGTCTCATCCAGCTGTGGGCTGAATTCGCGCTCGATGATCGCCTTGTCGCGCAACTCGTCCAGGCCGCTCCAGAAGCCGCACGCCAGGCCCGCCAGGTAAGCGGCGCCCAGCGCGGTGGTCTCGCGCATCTGCGGCCGCTCGACGCAGGTGCCGAGGATGTCGGCCTGGAACTGCATGAGGAAGTTGTTGGCCACCGCACCGCCGTCTACGCGCAGCTCGCTCAGGCGCTGGCCGCAGTCTTGCTGCATGGCGTCGAGCACGTCGCGGGTCTGGTAGGCGATCGACTCGAGTGCTGCGCGGATGATGTGATCGACCTTGACTCCACGGGTCAGGCCGAACAACGCGCCACGGGCATACGGATCCCAGTAAGGCGCGCCCAGGCCGGTGAAGGCCGGTACCAGGTAGACGCCGTTGCTGTCCTTGACCTTGCTGGCAAAGTACTCGGTGTCCAGCGCATCGTTGACGATCTTCAGTTCGTCACGCAGCCACTGCACGGTCGAGCCGCCATTGAAGACCGCGCCCTCCAGGGCATAGGCCACTTCACCGCGCGGGCCGCAGGCGATGGTAGTGAGCAGGCCATGCGACGAGGTCACGGCTTTGTCGCCAGTGTTCATCAACAGGAAGCAGCCGGTGCCGTAGGTGTTCTTGGCCTGGCCGGCCTCCACGCACATCTGGCCGAACAACGCCGACTGCTGGTCGCCAGCGATACCGGCGATGTCGATGCCGCTCTTGGTCTGGCCGTAGACCTCGGACGAGGAGCGCACTTGCGGCAGCATCTGGCGCGGCACGCCGAGCAGTTGCAGGAGTTTTTCGTCCCATTGCAGGGTATGGATGTTGAACATCAAGGTGCGCGAGGCGTTGGTGTAGTCGGTGACATGCACCTTGCCGCCGGAAAATTTCCAGATCAGCCAGGTATCGACGGTGCCGAACAGCAACTCACCACGCTCGGCGCGCTCGCGTACACCTTCGACGTTATCCAGGATCCACTTGAGCTTGGTGCCGGAGAAGTACGGGTCGGTAACCAGGCCGGTGGTCTCGCGGATATAGCTTTCATGGCCGTCGCGCTTGAGCTGGGCGCAGATCTCGGTGCTGCGCCGGCACTGCCAGACGATAGCGTTGTAGACCGGGCGGCCGGTTTCCTTGTCCCAGACCACGGTGGTTTCGCGCTGGTTGGTGATGCCGATTGCAGCGACCTGGGCGTGACTGATACCCGCCTGGGCCAGGGCCTCGACCATGGTCGCGCTCTGGGTGGCGAAGATTTCCATTGGGTCGTGCTCGACCCAGCCGGCCTGTGGGTAGTGCTGGGCGAACTCGCGCTGGGAGGTGCCGACCACATTGGCGTCACGGTCGAAAATGATGGCCCGCGAACTGGTGGTGCCCTGGTCCAGGGCGATGATGTAGTTCTTGTCCTGGGTGTCTGTCATGTCGGTGGCCTTGCACAAAAAGGGGTAGGTCAGGCTGGCCGGGCAATCGGCCCGGCATGCTTTGAGGTGTCCGAATCAGGAAACCTGCGCATCGCTCTGAGGATTATCGTCTGTTTGCAGGTTCGCGGTTTGCGCCATGGGCAAATTGCGCGCGATCAGGCCGCGGTAAACCGCCGCGCCCAGGCATGCGCCCACGATCGGTGCGAACACCGGAACCAGGAAATAGGGAATGTCGCGCCCGCCGGTAAAGGCGATTTCGCCCCAGCCAGCGAGGAAGGTCATCAGTTTTGGGCCCAAATCTCGGGCGGGGTTCATCGCAAAGCCGGTGAGCGGGCCCATGGCACTGCCAATCACCGCAATCAACAGGCCGATCAGCAGTGGCGCCATCGCCCCGCGGGGCAGGCCGTTGTTGTCATCGGTCAGGGCCATGATCACCGCCATGAGAATGGCCGTGATGATCATCTCGACCAAAAATGCCTGGCCGATCGACAGGGCAGGATGGGCATAGGTGGAGAACACCGAGGCCAGTTCCAGGCTTGCCTCGCTGCCACGCAACATGGCGTGGGCCTGTTCGAAATCGAAGAACAGATTGCTGTACAGGGTGTAGACCAGGGCGGCGCCGCAGAAGGCACCACAGACCTGGGCAAGGATATAGAAGGGCAGTTTGCGCTTGTCGAAACCGGCGAACAGGCTCAAGGCAATGCTCACCGCAGGGTTCAAGTGGGCGCCGGAAACCCCGGCAGTGAGGTAGATCGCCATGCTCACGCCTACCCCCCAGATGATGCTGATTTCCCACAGGCCGAAGCTGGCGCCAGCGACCTTGAGCGCGGCGACGCAACCTGTGCCGAAAAAGATAAGTAGGGCCGTGCCCAGAAATTCGGCCATGCATTGGCCAGAAAGCGTTGGTTCGCGTAGAGCAGTCGTCATGTATGACCTCGGTTCTTGTTGTTGTGAGGCGCAAGGCGCTCGACAGCAAGGCCCAGAGTCGATCCCCATTGACCCCGGGCGGATAAGCGAAAGCGCACCTTAAAAGTGCACCATTTATTCAGAAACGAAAAAATATAGGCAAGAAACGCTCATGTCAAAGGTCGAAAGTGAACGGTCAGCCACAATCTGACTAACTGCAACAAGACTGACTATTCCGATAACTCGTCGCGATCAGGCGACAGACTGGCTGGCTCAAGCCTTTTCACCTAAAGTAGCCGCCGACCTGTACTTGCTCGGAGCTCTGCATGACCCCCGCTCTCGATCTGCTGAAAAAGGCCCGCGCCGAACACCGCGTGCACAGCTATGAACATGATCCCAAATCTGCTTCGTATGGCTTGGAAGCGGCGGAAAAGCTCGGGCTAGACCCGGTGCAGGTGTTCAAGACACTGCTGGCCAGCAGCGAGAAAGGCGAATTGCTGGTGGCGGTGGTGCCGGTGGGCGGCACCCTGGACCTCAAGGCGTTGGCGCAGGCGGCCGGGGTCAAGAAGTGCGAAATGGCTGATCCGGCGGCGGCGCAGCGGGCCACGGGATACTTGGTCGGCGGGATCAGCCCGTTGGGGCAGAAAAAGCGTTTGCGCACGTTTATCGATCAGTCAGCGCAACAGTTCGAAACGATTCACGTCAGTGCTGGGCGGCGTGGGTTGGAGGTGGAGCTGGCTGCGGCAGTGCTGGCTGAGCATACCCAAGGCACCTTTGCCGAGATTGGCCGGGGCTAGATGGATAAGGGCCTGCTGCGCAGGCCATTGCAGGTAAGCCAGCTCCTATAGGCTCAGTGCTGTAGGCACTGGCTTGTCAGGTTGCCGAGCTGTAGCGGCGAACGCCATTCTCCTGGCGTGGCAACTGCGCCGCGACACTGCCAGGCACAGCGAACAGCACCAGGTGATCAGCCTTCACCGCAATTCCCACATCCTGGCCGACCTGATGGTCGACATGGCTTGGGAAAATCGCCTCGAGCTGGCTACCGGTAGCCAGTTGTAGGCGGTACAAGGTCGACGCACCGAGGAAGCTTTTGCCGACGATGCTCGCGCGCAGTTCGCTGTCTGGCGCATGGACAATGTCGTCCGGGCGCAGTAGCACGTCCACCGAACTGCCCGGCGCCATGATATAGGCACGGTTGCCGCACAGTTCACCCAGTTCAGTATTGACTGCCTCATGGCTGATCATCTGGCCACGGATGAAGTAGCCCTGGCCGATGAAGCTGGCAACGAATGGCGTCTGCGGTTCGTGGTAGAGGTTGTAGGGCGTGTCCCACTGCTCCAGCCGACCTTCCTTGAACACCCCGACCTGATCGCTGACGGCAAAAGCCTCTTCCTGGTCATGGGTGACCAGAATGGCGCTGGTGCCGCGGCTTTTGAGAATGTCGCGCACTTCATGGCTCAGGCGCCGACGCAGCTCGACGTCGAGGTTGGAGAACGGCTCATCGAGCAGCAGCAATTGCGGCTCAGGGGCCAAAGCGCGGGCCAGGGCCACGCGCTGTTGCTGGCCGCCGGACAACTCATGCGGATAGCGCCCACCGAGGCCACCGAGCTTGACCAGCTCGAGCATCTCCTCGACCACTTCACCCTGGCGCGGGTGCTTGCCAATGCCGAAGGCAATGTTCTGCGCCACGGTCAGGTGGGGGAACAGCGCGTAGTCCTGGAACACCATGCCGATCCGGCGTTTTTCCGGCGACAGGGTAAAGCCTGCGCGCGAGATCACTTCGCCCGCGAGCTGGATCTCACCCTCGTGCACCGGCTCGAAGCCGGCAATGGCACGCAGGGTGGTGGTCTTGCCGCAACCCGAGGACCCCAGCAGGCAACCGATGTCGCCTGCATTGAGGTGCAAGTTGAGGTTCTGGACGATGCGCTGGTTGCCATAGCCGCAGGCCAGGTTGCGCAGGTTAAGCAGTAGCGGTTGACTCATGCGTGGTGGTAAGCCGGTTCGACAAGGAATTCGAGAAGGGCCTTCTGCGCATGCAGGCGGTTTTCAGCTTGGTCCCAAGCGACCGAACGCGGGTCGTCGAGCAGGTCCTGGCTGACTTCCTCGCCACGGTGGGCGGGCAGGCAATGCATGAACAGGGCATCGGGTGCTGCCAGGTCGAGCAGTTCGCGGGTGACCTGGTAAGGCGCGAAATGCGCCAGGCGCCGTGCAGTTTCCTCTTCTTGACCCATGGAAGTCCAGACATCGGTGGTTACCAGATGCGCGCCAGCCACGGCTTGCTTGGGATCACGAACGATCTGCACACGCTCGCCGGCCAGGGCCAGGAAGCGTGGATCGGGCTCGTAGCCCTCGGGGCAGGCGATGCGCAGCTGGAAGTCGAACTGCTGGGCGGCTTCGATATAGGAGTTACACATGTTGTAGCCATCGCCGATCCAGGCCACGGTCTTGCCCTGGATCGAGCCGCGATGCTCCAGATAGGTTTGCATGTCGGCCAGCAGTTGGCAGGGGTGCGACTCATCGGACAGGCCATTGATCACCGGCACCCGCGAATGCGCGGCGAACTCGGTGAGGATGCTGTGGTGATGGGTACGGATCATCACCGCATCGAGCATGCGCGACATGACGATGGCGCTATCGGAAATCGGCTCGCCACGGCCCAGTTGGGTGTCACGTGGCGACAGGAAGATAGCCTGGCCGCCGAGCTGGATCATGCCGGCTTCGAACGACAGGCGGGTACGGGTCGATGATTTTTCGAAAATCATCCCAAGCACGCGGTTCTTCAGCGGCTCGAACAGCACGCCGCGACTACGCAGGTCCTTCAGCTCGATGCCTCGACGGATCACGCCGAGCAATTCGTCAGCAGTGAAATCCATCAGGGAGAGAAAGTGCCTAGCGCTCATGATTGACTACCTTATCTGCAACGGTTTGCAGGTCGACCGTATGGTTTTATTGACAACGGGAGTGACCTGCGGCGTAAGCCGCACGGGGCGGACGAAATAGGGGAAAGGCGCAATACTATAATTAAATGTCGCCTGAAACCAAGAGGGGAAACCGCGTCTCTGTATCAACGGGTGTCGTAACCCTCTGGTGGGGTACTGTTTTTTATTTACTACAGGGGTTGTACACGGGGCGCGGGGGCGTTGGCAAACCCTGTGTCGCGAATCGTATGCCTGATGGCGTGCGATTCACGCGGCAAAGCCCGCTGGCGAGAGGTTGAGGGTGGGCGCATAGTCGAAGGCTCACAACAACAAGGCAGAGGCGGCCATGTCCACGACCCTGCATCACCGAGCCTGTCACCTGTGCGAGGCCATTTGCGGCCTGAACATAGAGATTGCCCATGAAAGCGACGGCCAGGCGCGCATTGCCTCGATCAAGGGCGACCCTCAGGATCCTTTCAGCCGTGGCCACATCTGCCCCAAGGCGGTGGCGCTGCAGGATATCCAGCAAGACCCTGACCGCCTGCGCCAGCCGCACAGGCGTGTGGGCGATCGCTGGGAGCCTATCGGTTGGGACCAGGCGTTTGCCTTGGCCGCCGACAAACTGTGGGACATTCAGCAACGTTATGGGCGCAATGCGGTGGGCGTGTACCAGGGCAACCCCAGCGTGCACAACTACGGCTTGATGACCCACAGCAATTACTTCCTTGGCCTGCTGAAGACGCGCAATCGCTTTTCGGCCACTTCGGTTGACCAGTTGCCTCAGCACCTGACCAGCTTTCTGATGTACGGCCACGGCCTGTTGCTGCCGATCCCGGATATCGATCACACCGATTACATGCTGATACTGGGGGGGAATCCGCTGGCCTCCAACGGCAGCATCATGACCGTGCCGGATGTCGAGAAACGCTTGAAGGCCTTGCGGGCGCGGGGCGGGCGGCTTGTGGTGGTCGACCCTCGACGCAGCGAGACAGCCAACATGGCTGATCGGCATCTGTTCATTCGGCCAGGCGGTGACGCCGCGTTGCTGTGCGGCCTGCTCAATACCCTGTTCAGCGAGGATCTGGCCAAGGGCTCGCATTTGCCGGTCAATGGCCTGGAGCAGGTACGCGAGGCGATTGCGCCGTTCAGCGCTGAGCGCATGAGCCCACTGTGCGGGGTGGCCGCCGAGCAGATTCGCCTGCTGGCGCGTGAGTTCGCTGGCGCCGGGCGGGCAGTCTGTTACGGGCGAATGGGCGTCTCGACCCAGGCCTTTGGTAGCTTGTGCCATTGGCTGGTGCAGGTGATCAACCTGGTCACCGGCAATCTTGACCGCCAAGGCGGGGCGTTGTGCACCGAACCTGCGGTGGATCTGGTCGCCAGTACCGCCGGTGGGCACTTCAATGCCTGGCAAAGTCGCGTGTCTGGCTTGCCGGAGTATGGCGGTGAGTTGCCGGTGGCAGCCTTGGCAGAAGAGCTGCTTGAGCCTGGCGAAGGGCAGGTGCGGGCCTTGATAACGGTAGCCGGCAACCCGGTGTTGTCCACGCCCAATGGCCGACAGCTGGACAAGGCGCTGGCGGGCCTTGAGTTCATGCTCAGCATCGATCTGTATATCAACGAGACCACCCGCCATGCCGACCTGATCCTGCCGTCGACCTCGGCGTTGGAGAACGATCACTACGACACCACCTTCAACTTGCTGGCCGTGCGTAACGTCACGCGCTTCAACCGGGCGATCCTGGCCAAGCCTGAGGGTGCACTGCACGACTGGGAGATTTTCGTCGGCCTGGCCAAGGCCTTCGCCGAGCGTGCTGGCGTGGAACTCAAGCCGACCCTGCCGCCCGCCCAGATGATCGACCTGGCTTTGCGTAAAGGCCGTCATGGTGAGGGCTCGACATGGCAGTTGTCGTTGGAAACCCTCGATCGGTTTCCTCATGGGCTCGACCTCGGGCCTTTACAGCCGAACCTGGCGGCGCGTTTGCGCACCGCCAGCCAGGCCGTCGAAGCGGCGCCGCAGTTGCTACTGGACGATTTGCGCCGGTTGGCTGAGCAGGTGCCACCGGCGGTGGACGAGTTGCTGTTGATAGGACGTCGACATGTGCGCAGCAACAACTCCTGGATGCATAACTTCCACCGCTTGGTTAAAGGCAAGCCCCGTCATCAGTTGCTGATGCACCCGCAGGACCTCGCCCAGCGGCAGCTGACGGACGGTCAGTGGGTGCGGATCCGTTCGCGGACTGGGGTCGTCGAGGTTCAGGTGCAATCGAGTGAGGAGATGATGCCGGGTGTGGTCAGCTTGCCACATGGTTATGGGCATGGGCGCCAGGGCGTGCAGCTGCACATCGCCGGGGCGCAGCCTGGGGTTAGTGCCAATGACCTGACCGATGAGCATTTGCGCGATGCAGTGTCGGGCAATGCAGCATTGAATGGGGTGCCGGTGAAGGTGGAGGCGGCTTGATTCTTCTGCTGATGGGGTTGGCTCTTCCATTAGCTAACCTAGGTGCACGTGGGAGCGAGCTTGCCCCGTGATAGCGTTGTTTGCGATGACGCTATCGCGGGGCAAGCCCGCTCCCACGTTGTTAGGCGTTGTTGAAGACTGAACCGCCCACCATCCTTCGCAAATGCTGCCCTAACTGCTCCAACTCAGGTGCTGTAAGGTCCACGAGCGCATGCGTGGGAGCGGGCTTGCCCCACGTTGATAGGGGTTGTCGAGGACTGAACCGTCTACCATCCTTCGCAAATGCTGCCCGAACTGCTCCAACTCAGGTGCTGTAAGCTCTACGAGCGCTTGCGTGGGAGCGGGCTTGCCCCGCGATAACGGTGGTGGCTACAACGCATTGGTCGATCTGTCCGCACGCTGGTCGACCCACCGCTGAGCTTTCCGATACAATGCGTCACCGTGCCGACCATCGAGTCGGAAAGTTCAGACGAGGTGTTCCATGGATATCATCGAAACAATCAAAGAGCAGATTGCCAACAACACCATTCTGCTTTACATGAAAGGCTCGCCGAACGCCCCGCAGTGCGGCTTCTCGTCCCGTGCCTCGCAGGCCGTCATGCAGTGCGGCGAGAAGTTCGCCTACGTCGACATCCTGCAGAACCCAGAAATTCGCGCCAACCTGCCCAAGTACGCCAACTGGCCAACCTTCCCGCAACTGTGGGTAGCCGGTGAGCTGGTCGGCGGCAGCGACATCGTGCTCGAGATGTTCGAGAAAGGTGAGCTGCAAACGCTGATCAAGGAAGCAGCCGCCAAGGCCAAGGCTTCCGAAGCCTGATACACATTGATGCCGGAGCGGTCACGCCGCTCTGGCAGATACGAAAAAGCCCCGCACTGGCGGGGCTTTTTCGTATCTGGGAGAAGATTATTCTTCGCCCATCTGCGATTGCAGGTAGTTCTCGATGCCGATCTTATCGATCAGGCTCAGCTGGGTTTCCAGCCAATCGATGTGTTCTTCCTCGGATTCGAGGATGTCTTCGAGCATTTCACGCGAGCCGAAGTCGCCGACCGTTTCGCAATGGGCGATGGCGGCTTTGAGGTCGGTCAGGCCTTTTTGCTCGATCTTCAGGTCACACTCAAGCATTTCCTTGGTGTGCTCGCCGATCAGCAATTTGCCCAGGTCTTGAACGTTTGGGATGCCTTCGAGGAAGAGAATACGCTTGATCAATTTGTCAGCGTGCTTCATCTCATCGATCGATTCCTTGTACTCGTGCTTGCCGAGCTTGTTCAGGCCCCAATCTTCGTACATGCGTGCGTGCAGGAAATACTGGTTGATCGCGACCAGCTCGTTTCCGAGGATCTTGTTGAGATGCTGGATGACGCTTACGTCGCCTTTCATGTCCGGGTTCCTGCCCTGTGAGGTATGCCAATACAGAGAAGTTTGAGCCCGACAACTACTGCTGTCAAACCTAAGTTATTGAATAATAAATGAAATTTAATCGGAATAAGAATGTTTGTGAACCGCGTTAGAGCGCTAACTTATTGAATTACAGGCATAAAAAAACCGGACACGAGGTCCGGTTCTTCAAATTCGCTGGTATTTCAGGCCGCATTAAATTCAACGGGGTAGGGCAGGGCGGCTTGTTGGCTGACCTGAAGGTCCGTCAGGGTCTCGCGGACCACCTGCTTGGCGAGGCAGGCACACTTGCCACATTGGCTGGCCACATTGGTGGCGGCTCGAACTTCCTTGTAGCTGCAGCATCCTTCGTAGATCGCATCGCGGATCTGTCCGTCGGTCACGCCGACACAAAGACACACATACATAGGGCTGACCATCGCGGGTTGAGTCGATGGATTGGAGCTTAATGGTAATGAGAATGCTTGTCAAAGTGCTTTCTGAAAGCACCCAGCTTGAGCGACCGGCGGTTGGATTCGGACTGTCACTCGAACCTGTGTATGATGGGCGGCCTTTGTTGGATGCCTGGCGCTGTCAGCGTGCGGGCAACGATTTTTCACCATCATCAGGAGTTAACGAATGAGCGTACTCGTTGGTAAACAAGCCCCCGACTTCACCGTTCCAGCTGTACTGGGCAACGGCGAAATCGTCGACAGCTTCAACCTGGCCTCGGCCATCAAGGGCAAGTACGGCCTGGTGTTCTTCTACCCGCTGGACTTCACCTTCGTCTGCCCGTCCGAGCTGATCGCTCTGGACAACCGCATCCCAGACTTCGCTGCCCGCGGCGTGGAAGTGATCGGCGTGTCGATCGACTCGCACTTCACTCACAACGCCTGGCGTAACACCCCGGTCAACAACGGCGGCATCGGCCAGGTCAAGTACACCCTGGCAGCTGACATCACCCACGAAATCTGCAAAGCCTACGACGTCGAGTCCGAAGGCGGCGTAGCTTTCCGTGGCGCCTTCCTGATCGACAAGAACGGCGTTGTTCGTTCGCAGATCGTCAACGACCTGCCGCTGGGCCGTAACATGGACGAGCTGCTGCGTCTGGTTGACGCCCTGCAATTCCACGAAGAGCACGGTGAAGTTTGCCCTGCCAACTGGAAAAAAGGCGACAAAGGCATGAACGCTTCGCCAGAAGGCGTTGCTGCCTACCTGAGCGAGAATGCTGGCAAGCTGTAAGCGCCACGCATAAAAAAACCGGCCTAAGTGGCCGGTTTTTTTATGCGTGCTCAAAGCCCTATCGCGCAGCACGGCTACTGCCACTCTCGTAATGAATATGTGGCAGCGGCCTGGCCCCGCGGTGCGGCCTTGGGATCAATCGTTGAAGTCGCGCCAGCCGCCCATCTCTTTCCAGCGGTTGACGATGCCGCAGAACAGCTCGGCGGTCTTCTCGGTGTCGTAACGGGCCGAATGCGCCTCACGACCATCGAAGTCGATGTCCGCGCTCTGGCAGGCCCGCGCCAGTACGGTCTGGCCATAGGCAAGGCCGGCCAGGGTGGCGGTGTCGAAGCTGGAGAACGGATGGAACGGGTTGCGCTTGAGGTCGTTGCGCGCCACTGCGGCGTTGAGAAAACCCAGGTCGAAGCTGCTGTTGTGACCAACCAGGATCGCCCGCTTGCAGCCGTTGGCCTTGAGCGCCTTGCGCACGCCACGGAAGATATCGGTCAGCGCGCTTTCCTCACTCACGGCCATGCGCAGTGGGTGATCGAGCTTGATTCCGGTGAACTCCAGGGCGGCCGCTTCGATGTTGGCGCCTTCGAACGGCTCGACGCGGAAGAAATAGGTGTGCTCCGGGAACAGGAAGCCCTTCTCATCCATGCCGATGGTAACTGCGGCGATCTCCAGCAGCGCGTCGGTGGCGCTGTTGAAGCCGCCAGTCTCGACATCCACCACTACTGGCAGGTAACCCCGGAAGCGCTCGGCCATCGGGTGGCGAGGACCGCCGGTTTGACCTTCCTGGTCGTCTTCGTACAGATCTTCGCTCACGCGTTTTCCTCCAGCAGGCGCCAGCGCAGTTTTTCACCGGCGCGCAGCGGAATCACAGTGTTGTCGCCAAACGGCAGGCTGCTTGGCGCAGTCCACTCTTCGCGGACCAGGGTAATGGTGTCGGTGTTCGCCGGCAGGCCGTAGAAGGCGGGGCCGTGCAGGCTGGCAAAGCCTTCGAGCTTGTCCAGCGCGTTGCGCTGCTCAAACGCCTCGGCGTACATCTCGATTGCCGCATAGGCGGTGTAGCAACCGGCGCAGCCACAGGCGGCTTCCTTGGCATGCTGGGCGTGCGGCGCCGAGTCGGTGCCGAGGAAGAACTTGGGATTGCCACTGGTAGCGGCGTCCAGCAGCGCCACCTGATGGGTGTTGCGCTTGAGGATCGGCAGGCAGTAGAAATGCGGACGAATACCGCCGACCAGCATGTGGTTGCGGTTGTACAACAGGTGCTGGGCGGTAATGGTCGCGCCAACGTTGGCTGGGGCCTCAGTGACGAACTGCGCAGCATCGGCCGTGGTGATGTGCTCGAACACCACCTTGAGCGTCGGGAAGCGCTCGACCAGACGACGCATGTGCTCGTCGATGAAGCGTTTCTCGCGGTCGAACACGTCGATCTCGGCACGGGTCACTTCGCCGTGTACCAGCAATGGCATGCCGGTTTCGGCCAAGGCTTCGATAGCCGGGAAGATGTTATCGATGCTGGTCACGCCGGAATCGGAGTTGGTCGTGGCGCCAGCCGGGTAGAGCTTGGCGGCGTACACGAAGCCACTGGCCTTGGCCGCGCGGATGTCGTCAGGGCTGGTGCGGTCGGTGAGGTACAGCACCATCAGCGGCTCGAAGCGGCTGCCTGCCGGACGAGCGGCAAGGATGCGCTGGCGGTAGGCGTCAGCCTCGGCGGCGTCGCGCACCGGCGGGACCAGGTTGGGCATGATGATGGCACGGGCGAAGGTGCGCGCCACGTCACCAACGGTGTGAGGCAAGACGGCACCATCGCGCAGATGGATGTGCCAGTCGTCGGGACGCAGGAGGGTCAGGCGGTCGGACATTGGGAATTCCAGGCGGGTCGAACTCAAGGGTGAATGCTACCGGAAAACCCTTGGACGAGCACGGCTATCAAGTTTTCCGCCAGCCGACCGATAGCCTGCAGGTAAGCCGTCAGAATTTGTGGAGCCGCCCGTGCGCCAGCGTTACCTAGCCCTGTTCACTCTGTTTGCCAGCCTGCCGGCCGGTGCACTGACCTTCCAGACTCGGATGGAGAACATCGCCTGGACGGTCGAGGGTGACCAGTTCGAGTGCCGATTGGTCCAGCCGATCGAAGGCTTTGGCAGCGGCGAGTTCGTGCGGCGCGCCGGCGAGCAGCCGACCTTCCGGCTGCGTTCCAACAGCAACGTGTTGGGAGCGGGTTCGGCCACTTTGCTCGCTGCAGCGGCGCCCTGGCAGCCTGGGCGTGGCGATATCAACCTGGGCGCCGTGCGTATGGCGCGTACCGGCGTGCTGTTCACCTCGTCCCAGGGCCAGGCCAGTCGTCTGATCAATGGCCTGCTCGATGGGCGCAGCACGGTGGTGCGCAACTACACCGGCGAAGGCGGCCGGGCCATGGAAGTGCGAGTACTGCCGGTAAGCTTCGCCAAGGCCTACAGCGATTATCAGGCGTGTGCCGGTAAGTTGCTGCCAATGAACTACGACCAGATTCGCCAGACCCAAGTCGGTTTCCCGGCCGGGGTCGATCTGGACAGCAATGCTCGGGCGCGACTGGATGTGATCCTCGATTACCTCAAGGCAGACCCGTCGGTAAATCACATCGAGCTCAACGGCCACTCCGACAACAGCGGCAATCGCCTGACCAATCGGGAAAATTCGCGGCGCCGCGCCCTGGCGGTAGCTGACTACCTGAAGGCGCATGGCGTGCCCGAAGAACAGATCACCGTGCGATTCCATGGCGAGCGGTATCCGCTGGCCAAGAACAACAGCGCCGCCAATCGTGCGCGTAACCGTCGGGTGAACATTGAGCTGGATCGGGTTGCACCGATTGAGAAACCGGTCGAGAAGCCTGTTGAGCAGGCACCTGCTGCGCCGGCTCCGACTTCAGCGCCCGCTGCTGCGCCTGCCGCCAAACAACTCTGATCGACATCCCAAGGGTCGCGACCAGACCATTGCTCAGCTTCAGCGCTGAACCTGAGCGCGCCGCAACGCCTGTAGGAGCGGGCTCGCCCGCGAAAGGGTCGCAAAGCGGCCCCCGCGCCAGTCACCGCTAAAACCGCCACCTGTTCACTAGTCGCGCCGTCGACAGTTCCTGTCGCTTTGTCGTCAGAAGCTGTCGCCCCACTGTAAATTTGTCACTGACGCCGGTAGAATCAATCGCTTTCCGTACAACCCCGTGGAGTGATGGCATGGCGGACGTAAATAAGGTCGTACTGGCGTATTCCGGCGGCCTTGATACTTCGGTGATTCTCAAGTGGCTGCAGGATACCTACAACTGCGAAGTGGTGACCTTCACCGCTGACCTGGGGCAGGGCGAGGAGGTCGAACCGGCCCGCGCCAAGGCTCAGGCGATGGGCGTGAAAGAAATCTACATCGACGACCTGCGCGAAGAATTCGTGCGTGACTTCGTATTCCCGATGTTCCGCGCCAACACCGTCTACGAAGGCGAGTACCTGCTGGGTACTTCCATCGCTCGTCCGCTGATTGCCAAGCGCTTGATCGAAATCGCCAACGAAACCGGCGCCGACGCTATCTCCCACGGCGCTACCGGTAAAGGCAACGACCAGGTGCGCTTCGAGCTGGGTGCCTATGCGCTCAAGCCTGGTGTCAAGGTCATCGCCCCATGGCGTGAGTGGGACTTGCTGTCCCGCGAAAAACTGATGGACTACGCCGAGAAGCACGGCATCCCGATCGAGCGCCACGGCAAGAAAAAATCGCCGTACTCGATGGACGCCAACCTGCTGCACATCTCCTACGAAGGCGGTGTCCTGGAAGATACCTGGACCGAGCACGAAGAAGACATGTGGCGTTGGAGCGTCTCGCCAGAGAACGCACCAGACCAGGCAACCTACATCGAGCTGACCTACCGCAATGGCGACATCGTTGCCATCGACGGCGTCGAGAAGTCCCCGGCTACCGTGTTGGCTGACCTGAACCGCATCGGCGGCGCCAACGGCATCGGTCGCCTGGACATCGTCGAAAACCGTTATGTCGGCATGAAGTCGCGTGGCTGCTACGAGACCCCAGGCGGCACCATCATGCTGCGCGCTCACCGCGCCATCGAGTCGATCACCCTCGACCGTGAAGTCGCTCACCTCAAAGATGAGCTGATGCCAAAATACGCCAGCCTGATCTACACCGGTTACTGGTGGAGCCCAGAGCGGGTCATGCTGCAGCAGATGATCGATGCGTCCCAGGTCAACGTCAATGGCGTGGTTCGCCTGAAGCTGTACAAGGGCAACGTCACTGTTGTTGGTCGCAAGTCGGACGATTCACTGTTCGATGCCAACATTGCGACCTTCGAAGAAGACGGTGGCGCCTACAACCAGGCCGATGCTGCTGGCTTCATCAAGCTTAACGCCCTGCGCATGCGGATTGCCGCTAACAAGGGCCGCTCGCTGCTGTAATAGCGCGCTGTTTTGAAAAACCCGGCCTTGCGCCGGGTTTTTTTGTCTCTGTCAAAAGTCAGACAGTTCATCGTCATCGGCAACCGGGTGAACCATCAACCTGATGCGCATTCGTGTGTCCAAATTGCACAGAGTCCAACTACGGGACTGCGCGTGATGGTGGCTGAGCGTCCGCAAAATGTGAGTTTCGATGAATTTCTGCGCTTCAGGGCCAGACAAGGCAATAATTTGATTGTATTGGTCTGGTTCGTGTAATGGAGGCTGCGCAGTATTGTTCGCAGTGGGCTCAGAGTGTCTGTCGGCCGTGGATTGTGACGAGGGCTGATATAGAGAGTGGTGATTGAAATTCAGCGTCAGAAAAAACAGCACCGTCAAGAAGAAGGGGAAGCCGACTAAAAACCAGGTGTAGATTGTCTGACTGCTTTCAGAGAGAAACGGCAGCGAAGCCAAGGCCGAGGCTTCAACGATGCCGGCAAAGATGGCAATAAGCGTCAATGGACCCAGGCCCTTTTCAATGTTCATGACTGCAGCCTTACCTTGGATTTTTTTATATGTACCTGTAATGACGTTTAAAAACAAAAGGAAGTCATTCCCATGGGTAGGTGGGCGTGGCGGGTGTCAATTGATTTCTGTCTTCTGCTGCTTCGCTTGAGTGAGTAATACTAGGTGAGTGCATCGAGGTGTCTAGCCTAAGTCTCAACGATTAAATAATCACCCGCACCTTGTTTGTAGGACTATTCCTTATTTTATGTAGTCCGCATCTTTGCATGCGTTTATGGACCAATTCATAGGCCCGTTGAAGGTTCTCCTCGGTTATTGTTACGCCTGCAAAAAATAACGAATCAATGGATATCGCATGAATAAAGTGCTTATCGTGGATGATCATCCTGTTATCCGCCTGGCCGTGCGCATGCTGATGGAACGGCATGGCTATGAGGTGGTGGCGGAAACTGACAATGGTGTGGATGCCTTGCAACTGACGCGGGAGCATCTGCCCGACATCGTCGTGCTGGATATCGGCATCCCCAAACTGGATGGGCTCGAGGTGATTGCGCGGATGACCTTGGCCAGTCCTGGTAGTAAAGTGCTGGTGCTTACCTCGCAGGCACCTGGGCATTTTTCCATGCGTTGCATGCAGGCTGGCGCCGCCGGATATGTGTGCAAACAACAAGAGCTGACTGAACTGCTCAGTGCCATAAAGGCGGTGTTATCCGGTTACAGCTACTTTCCCAATCAGGCGTTGCACAAAACCCGTGGAAGTCTGAATAACGGCAGTGAGGTGGAAATGGTCGAGCGTCTATCGGCCAGGGAAATGATGGTGCTGCAGCAATTGGCGCGGGGTAAAAGCAACAAGGACATTGCCGATAGCATGTTTCTGAGTAACAAGACCGTCAGCACCTACAAAACACGTTTGCTACTCAAGCTCAACGCCCGCTCGTTGGTCGATCTGATCGAACTGGCACAGCGTCATGGCCTGGCCTGACCGAACAAACAAAGCCTAAGGCCAAGGATCCGCTGCGCGGCCCAATCGCAGGCTGCGCCGGCTCCCACAGGGTTGGCCGTATGCCCCGGTTCTTCTGCTCGACCACAGCCTTGTGGGAGCTGGCGCAGCCTGCGATTGGGCTGCAACGCAGCCCCACCTGCAGGCTTGCGTAAAGTAAAAATTCGATGCGCTACAAGTCGTAGTCGTAGTCGGACAGCTGGCGTTGCAGGCGGCGCTCCTCGAGCATGTTATCAATGGTGCGGCGTTTACTCAGGTTGGTCTTTGCGGTTTCCACTTGAGGCTCTGCTTCGTCATCAGCGGAAGCGGTGAAATCATCGTCGATCGACAGCTCGTCTTTATCGGTGCTCATGAGTTACTCCAAGCCAAAGGGCCATTGGGCGTCCTTATAACGAGAAACTCGATCGCGGTAAAAAAGATTTTTTCAATCGTACGACGGTGTTTTCACCTATCGGCTCAATCATCGGAGGTCTTGTGCTTGTACTCGCACAGGTCCTCGATCCGACAGCTACCACAGCGCGGCTTGCGCGCCTGGCAGACATAGCGGCCGTGCAGGATCAGCCAGTGATGGGCATCGAGCAGGTAATCTTTGGGAACGAATTTCATCAGTTTCTTTTCCACTTCCAGCACGGTCTTGCCCGGTGCGATACCCGTTCGATTGCTGACCCGAAAGATATGCGTGTCGACAGCCATCGCCGGTTGGCGGAAAGCGGTATTAAGCACCACATTGGCGGTCTTGCGGCCAACTCCGGGGAGTGCTTCGAGCGCTTCACGAGTTTGCGGCACCTCGCTGCCATGCAGCTCAATCAACAAACGACAGGTCTCGATAACGTTCTTGGCTTTGCTGTTGAACAGGCCGATGGTGCGGATGTACTCGCTCAAGCCTTCGACCCCCAGCGCATAGATCGCCTCAGGTGTATTGGCAACCGGATACAGGCGAGCAGTGGCCTTGTTGACCCCGACATCAGTGGCTTGGGCAGACAGGATCACTGCGATGAGCAGCTCGAAGGGCGTGGTGTAGGCCAGTTCAGTCTTCGGATCAGGATTGTCTTCGTGCAGCCTGCGAAAAATCTCCAGGCGTTTGGCAGCATTCATGGGGTCAACGAATTCCTTGACGACGTGAAGGGGCAGGCCCCGGACGCAGGCGATTGTACAAGGCAAGCAGTAGGCCGAGCAGTATCAATGCACCTGGAGCCAGATTGGCCAGGTACAGATCAGTGCTGCTTGTCAGCCACTGGCGCAGCGCACCGAGCAATAGGCCGGCTGTGACGAAGCCAGCTAGATGCAGGGCCAATGAGCGCCATCGTGCTTGCTGGGGTAACAGATGATCGGCTGCCAGGCATTGCACGCTGAGCAATAGCGGGTAGTGACCGAGCGCCAAGGCCAGCGGTAGTGCCCAGGCATGCAGGCTCATATGTAGGCAGCTGGTCAGTGCTGCGATCAGCAGTACGCTCGCCAGCAGGTAGGGGTAACCGCTGAGCTGCCGGCTCAAGGGCGTCAACAAGGCTTGATGAGAAACCATCAGCAAAACCGCACAGCCGCAGATTGCCGCCGCCTGGAGCAGTGTGCGGGTCGCGCCTAGCAGGGGCAGCAAACTGACGCTGAAAAACCACAACCTATTCATCAGGATTGCCCTCGATCAGGGAAGCGCGGCGTTCGTCGAAGTAGCGCAGGGCATCTTGCAAGGCATCAATCACCGCGCGAGAAGTAACCGTAGCCCCTGCCAGCTGATCGAAATCCCCCTGATCACGTTTGATCGCCCAGGCATCCGAGTGCGTGCGGCCGATAAATTGATCCAGCCAGCGCAATGCTGGGTCGACCAGGCGATCACCTAGGCCAGGGCTTTCCTGCTGGTGCAAAACCTCAATGCCGAGCAGGCGCCCATTTGCAGCAATGGCAATAGCCAGCTCTATCGGCCCGGCATAGCCTTGAGTGCGGCTGCGTAACACCACTGCTACCGGTTTTGCCGACAGGGTGGCGCGAAAGCCTGCAAGTAGCTGGCTGTGGGCAAGCTGCGTATCTTCCAGGTGCAGTGGGGCCTGCAAAGGATCGTTGTCGTAGCTATCAGCCGGCAATACCGCCAGCCACTGACGGCTCTGCAACTCGCGCTGTGCGTGCTCGATGGGTTCTTCTGTGAGCTGCCACCAGGCCACGGCCACCGCCAGTGACAAACCGCCGACCAGTGTCAGCATCAAGGCCTGGCGTGCCACGCTGTTCATGAAGCGGCCTGCTGCCGGCGCATCGCCAGACGTTCGAGGGACGGCACTGCAAGGTTCATTAGCAAAATGGCGAAGGCGCTGCCGTCAGGGTAGTTGCCCCAAGTCCTGATCAGATAGATCAACAACCCTGCACCTATGCCGAACAATAGCCGCGCCAGCGCAGGCTTGGGGCCGGACACGGGCTCGGTAGCGATAAAGAAGGCGGCCAGCATGGTCGAGCCGCTGAACAGGTGCAGCAGCGGTGAGCCATTGGAGTCGGAGCCCGAACCGTTCCAGCCTAGCAGGCTGAACACCAACAGCCCACCCAGTAGGCCCACTGGCGCGTGCCAGCTGAAGACCTTGCGCTGCAGCAAAAACAACCCACCGAGCAGAAACGCCAGGTTGACCCATTCGCCAGGGCGGGCGCCAATGCTGCCAAACCCAGGATGCCTGGCAAACAGCTCTTCGACGGTCAAGCTGCGGTTGTGGCGCAGGCCATCGAGTGCGGTGGGCTGGGCCCAGGCATCGATGCTGGCGTTGCCAAACACCAGTTGCAGGCTTTCTGGTAATCCCGGTATTGGACCTGGCCAGTGGTTCATCTGCAGCGGGAAGCTCAAGAGCACGAAGGCGTAACCGACCATTGCCGGGTTGAACAGGTTGCGTCCAACTCCGCCAAAGGCTTGCTTGCCAATGCCGATGGCGACACTTGCGCCAAGCACTGGAAGCCACCACGGCGCATAGGGCGGTAAGGCTGCTGCCAGTAGCACTGCCGTGACCAAGGCGCTGCCATCGACTAGCGAAGGCAACAGCTGTTGCCCGCGCAGCTTGAGTAGCAAGGCTTCGCTGGCGCTGGCAGCGCAGGCGCACAAGATCAGATTGAACAGTACGCCCCAACCCTGTAGCCAGAGCAGTGCCAGCAGGCCCGGTACGCAGGCCAGCAGCACCAGCCCCATGGCCGTGCGCAGTCGTGGGTCAGGCGCCTGGGTCATGTTGTGAACAATCCATTGAGGCCAGAAAACGCCATGGCCATGACCCCGGCGGCCAACAGCTCGATGGGCAGGCCGCGCAAGGTGACGGGCACGTCTTCATGCTGGCAGCGCTGGCGCAGGTCGTCGAACAAAGCCAGCGCCAGCCAAAATCCTAGCCCACCGGTCAGCCCCCAGCCTAGGGTCGTCACCCAGTCACTGCGCTCGGCGCTAAGCTGCAAGGCCAAGCCAAGGGGCGTTACATTCACCAGCAATGCCGGGCGCATCTCTGCGATGGGCCATGCGGGCCTTAGGCGGGCAAGCAGGGTTGGCCAGCCCCAGGCAATACTTGCCAGCAGCGGCAGCAGCGCCAACAGTTCCAGGTTCTGTATCTGCAATGGTGTGAAGATGAGGCTTTCGAGCAGCTTCGCGCCGAGCAGCCCAAGTAGTATCAGCACTGCGCTGGAGAGGCCGAACGCATGCACTTGCAGGCGCGAGGCAGCGCCCTTGTGCAGGAACAGGTGATTGATCAGCGCAGCGCTGACCAGAACCAGGACGTAGTCGCTCATGAGAATGCCGAAAAACCGTGGGCTGCACTGAGTATATCCGGCACTAGGGTGGGGAATGAAAAAGCCCCGGCGCAAAGACCGGGGCTGGAGACTTACTTGATGCGTTGACCCGGCTTGGCGCCGCTGTCTGGGCTGAGCAGGTAGATTTCTTCACCGCCAGGGCCGGCAGCCATGACCATCCCTTCGGACATGCCAAAGCGCATTTTACGCGGCTTGAGGTTGGCGACCATCATGGTCAGGCGGCCTTCCAGCTTGGACGGGTCAGGGTAGGCCGACTTGATGCCGGAGAACACGTTACGACGCTCGTCACCGATGTCCAGGGTCAGTTGCAGCAGCTTGTCAGCGCCTGGTACAGCCTCGGCCTTGACGATCAACGCTACGCGCAGGTCGACGGCGGCGAAGGTATCGAACTCGATTTCTGCCGACAGTGGCTCTTTGCTCAGCTCGCCGTTACCGGCAGGTGCGCTGGAAGTCTGCGAGGCGAGCAGGTCTTCCTTGCTGGCGGCGACCATGGCTTCGACCTTGGCTGGCTCGATCCGGCTCATCAGCGGTTTGAAGGCGTTCAACTGATGGTTTTCCAGGCGCGACAGGTGATCGTTCCAGGTCAGCGGTGCGACATTCAGGAACGCCTCGGCGTCGGCTGCCAATACCGGCAGTACTGGTTTGAGGAAGATCACCAGCTGACGGAACAGGTTGACGCCCTGGGCGCAGATCGCCTGCACTTCGTCCTGTTTACCTTCTTGCTTGGCCAGCGACCATGGTGCTTTGTCGGCGATCCAGGCGTTGGCACGGTCGGCCAGGCCCATGATCTCGCGCATGGCGCGGGCAAAATCGCGCGCTTCATAGGCTTCGGCGATCGACGGCGCCGCGGCGAGGAACGCCTCGCTCAGCTCCGGCGCGGCGTCGCCCGCTACCAGTACACCTTCGTTGCCCTTGTGGATGAAGCCTGCGCAGCGGCTGGCGATGTTCACCACTTTGCCGACCAGGTCAGAGTTGACCTTCTGCACGAAGTCTTCCAGGTTCAGGTCCAGGTCATCGACGCCACGGCCCAGCTTGGATGCGTAGTAGTAGCGCAGGTATTCCGGGGCCAGGTGATCGAGGTAGGTGCGCGCCTTGATGAAGGTGCCGCGCGACTTGGACATCTTCGCGCCGTTGACGGTCAGGTATCCGTGCACGTTGATCGCGGTAGGCTTGCGGAAGCCTGCGCCTTCAAGCATGGCTGGCCAGAACAGGGCGTGGAAGTTGACGATGTCCTTGCCGATGAAGTGGTACAGCTCGGCGCTGGAGTCTTCTTTCCAGAACGCATCGAAGTCCAGTTCCGGACGGCGTGCGCAGAGGTTCTTGAAGCTGGCCATGTAGCCGATCGGTGCGTCCAGCCAGACATAGAAGTACTTGCCAGGCTCGCCGGGGATCTCGAAGCCGAAGTACGGCGCATCGCGGGAGATGTCCCACTCTTGCAGGCCCGAGTCCAACCATTCGGCGAGTTTGTTGGCGACCGCATCCTGCAAGGTGCCGCTGCGGGTCCATTGCTGCAGCATGGCCTGGAAGTCTGGCAGCTTGAAGAAGAAGTGCTGGGAGTCTTTAAGGACCGGAGTGGCACCAGAGATGGCCGACTTGGGGTTCTTCAGCTCGGTTGGCGCGTAGGTGGCGCCGCACTTTTCGCAGTTGTCGCCGTACTGGTCTTCGGCCGCGCATTTAGGGCAGGTGCCCTTGATGAAGCGGTCGGCCAGGAACATGCCCTTCTCAGGGTCGAAATACTGGGTGACCGAGCGATTGGCGATGTGGCCGGCTTCGCGCAGACGGGTGTAGATCAGGCTCGACAGCTCGCGGTTTTCTTCGCTGTGGGTCGAGTGGAAGTTGTCGAAGTCGACCAAGAACTCAGCGAAGTCGCCGCTGTGCTCGGCCTGGACGTTGGCAATCAACTGCTCAGGGGTGATGCCTTCTTTTTCGGCACGCAGCATGATCGCCGAGCCATGGGCATCGTCAGCGCAGACATAGATGCACTGGTTGCCACGTAGCTTCTGGAAGCGAACCCACATATCCGTCTGGATGTACTCCAGCATATGGCCAAGGTGGATAGAACCATTGGCATAGGGCAGGGCGCTGGTGACGAGAATCTGACGTGGCTCGGACATGGTGGCTCGGCTACTTATCTGGCTACGGAAAAAAATGGATGATCGGCCACTATAAAGGGCTGGCGAATATATTTCACCCCAAGCACGCATCTCTAGACGATTGACGGGTTAGCATAAGCGTCTGTTCCACATTCAGTTTGCCAATGGGAGTCTCCATGAGTGCCGTCACACGTGCCGCCGTCGAAGGCGTGCTCCGCCAGTACACCGACCCATACCTGAACCAAGACCCGGTCAGTGCCGGTTGCGTGCGCGCCATCGATATCCAGGGCGGGCAGGTCAAGGTCCAGCTGCAGCTGGGCTATGCCGCAGGCCTGTTCAAGAACGGCTGGGCCCAGGTATTGGAAACGGCCATTGGCAATCTTGACGGGGTGGAGGCTGCGCACGTGGCCATCGACTGCGTGATCGCTGCGCACAAGGCCCAGGCCCAAGTCCCAGGCATGGCCAACGTCAAGAACATCATTGCCGTGGCATCGGGCAAGGGAGGGGTGGGTAAATCGACCACCGCCGCCAACCTCGCCTTGGCCCTGGCCCGCGAAGGTGCTCGGGTAGGTATCCTGGACGCCGACATCTATGGCCCGAGCCAAGGGGTGATGTTCGGCATCGCCGAAGGCACCCGGCCGCAGATCCGTGACCAGAAGTGGTTCGTGCCGCTCAAGGCCCACGGTGTTGAAGTGATGTCCATGGCGTTTCTGACCGACGACAACACGCCGATGGTCTGGCGCGGTCCGATGGTGTCCGGGGCGCTGCTGCAACTGGTGACCCAGACCGCCTGGGATGATCTCGATTACCTGGTGATCGACATGCCACCCGGCACCGGGGACATCCAGCTGACCCTGGCGCAGAAAGTGCCGGTGGCAGGTTCGGTGATCGTCACCACCCCGCAAGACCTGGCGCTGCTCGATGCCAGGAAGGGCGTGGAAATGTTCCGCAAGGTCAACATTCCGGTGCTGGGCGTGGTCGAGAACATGGCCGTGCATATCTGCTCGAACTGCGGGCATGCCGAGCATCTGTTCGGTGAAGGCGGTGGCGCCAAGCTGGCCGCCCAATACGGGGTCGAAGTGCTGGCCTCGCTGCCGCTGTCGATGCTGATCCGTGAGCAGGCCGATAGCGGCAAGCCAACTGCGATCGCTGAACCGGAAAGCCAGATCGCCATGGTCTATCAAGAGCTGGCGCGGCACGTCGGTGCGCGGATCGTGCAGCAGGAAGCCGCAGCACCGGCAATGCCCAACATCACCATCAGCGAAGACTGACCGTGGGAGCGGGCTTGCCCCGCGATAGCGTCGCACGTGCTGACGCTGTCGTAGGCCAGCCCGCTCCTACTTGCCCAGCAGCTGGATGTTTTTGCAGGCACAAAAAAACCCGCCAAAAGGCGGGTTTTTCTTGAAGCTAAACTGGATTAGGCCAGTTGAACTTCTTCAGCCTGCATGCCTTTCTGGCCGCGGGTAGCGACGAAAGTAACAGCTTGGCCTTCTTTCAGGGTCTTGAAGCCGTCAGCTTGGATGGCTTTGAAGTGCACGAACAGGTCGTCACCCGACTGAGGGGTGATGAAGCCGTAGCCTTTCTCATCGTTGAACCACTTGACGGTACCGGATTGACGGTTGGACATGTGTCTGTCTCCTTGGACAAAGTAAATTTCGGCACAGGAAACGCCCTGGCCGGACTGAGTGCAAAGAGTAGGAAAATTCAGCGATGGGCCGATGGAAATCGTGCATCAAACTAGAGATTCTCGGTGTCACGTGCAGCACAGTGGCGTCACCTTAACCCACTTTCCGCGACCTGCCAATGGTCAAAAGCCGGTTTGATGAAATTCGGATCGACGGCGGCCGCAAGCCCCGTCCGGCGCGGGATACGGCATGGAACTTTAACCCAGACGCCGGGACCGGTAAGATGCGCATCTTGTTTTTTACCTCGCACTCTCAGGACACCCCCCGCCATGAGCATCAAATCGGATAAGTGGATTCGCCGCATGGCGCAGGAACACGGCATGATCGAACCGTTCGTCGAGCGCCAGATGCGCGGCGAGGCAGACAGCCGGGTGATCTCCTTCGGCGTCTCCAGCTATGGCTACGACGTACGCTGCGCTGACGAATTCAAAGTCTTCACCAACATCAATTCGGCCACCGTCGATCCGAAGAACTTCGATGCCGGCAGCTTTGTCGACGTCAAGAGCGACGTCTGCATCATCCCGCCGAACTCCTTTGCCTTGGCCCGCACCGTCGAATACTTCCGCATTCCACGCAATGTGCTGACCATCTGCCTGGGCAAGAGCACCTATGCCCGCTGCGGCATCATCGTCAACGTCACCCCGCTCGAGCCCGAGTGGGAAGGCCATGTAACCCTCGAGTTCTCCAACACCACCACGCTGCCGGCGAAGATCTACGCCAATGAAGGCGTGGCGCAGATGCTGTTCCTGGAGTCCGACGAAGAGTGTGAAGTGTCCTACAAGGACCGCGGTGGCAAGTACCAGGGCCAGCGTGGCGTCACCCTGCCGCGCACCTGAGCCGACGAGCGCGGGGAATTCCTGCCCTGCCTGGCACTCCAACGAGTGAACAGTTCCAGCGCGCATGACGTGCGCTGGCTCTCGTCAGGAGCTGTCTATGAAACTCAATCCCGCAATCAGTGCGAAGCTGGCCGTCCTGCAGCCCAATCAGATCGGGTTGCTTGCATGGTCACTGCTGGCCCATCCGCCGCTGCAAGCCGGTGGCGTGCCGCACCAGCCTGATCCAGACACCCCGCAGCCGCCCGAACCTGGTGAGCATCCACCGATGGAACCGGGCGAGCCAACCCTGCCCGATGAGCCGCCTCCAGCCCCTGTAGCCTGATCAGCGCTGCAGCGCCCAGACCTGCTCAGCCCCCGCGAGAAACACGCGGGTGGCGGCATGCGGCTCGACTGTCCAGCCGCCGGTGAATTCACCAAAGGCGGGCAATAAGCTGACCTGTTCGTCAATCAGAAAACACGGCAGGCGCAAGCGCTGACGGGCTTTGCCGCGCAGAATGAAGACCGGATGTATGTGCCCCGCCAACACGGGGTGGGTCGGGTTCGCGGTCGGTTCGTGCTGCAAGGCGAAGGGCGGCAGAAGCCAGGGTTCATCCTTGATCGCGATGCCCAGCTCTGCTGGTGGATCCCCAGCGTGGCGGTCGTGATTGCCGCGTACCAACACCATGCGCAGGTGGCGATGACGCTGGCGCCAAGCCGTGAGCTTGGCGACGATGGTCGGTGCGCGCGCCGGGCGCGCATGGAGAAAGTCGCCCAGCACGATCAACTGCTCGCAATCGTAGGTATTGAGCAATACATCCAGTCGGGCAAGCGTGGCGTCGGTGGTGCCGCGAGGCACCGGTTGATGCAGCGCGCGAAAGCTTGCGGCTTTGCCGATGTGCACGTCGGCCACCAGCAAGGCGCGTCGGGCAGGCCAATACAGGGCCTTGTCCGGTAGCAGCCAGAGGGTTTCGCCACAGTGTTCGATTACCAGGTGCTGGCCCATGACACTCCTTCAGGATCGTTGACGATGTCCAACGCTTGGTAGCTCATCGATTTGGCGCCTCCTCAGCCTCTATCTGCCATTTTTTCCAAATCAGCGACCATCCGCGCAATGCGATCGGCCAGTTTCTCGGTGCTCAACGTCTCGCGCATGCCTTCGACCAATAGTGCAAACGCCAGCGGCCCGGGCCGGCGCAGCGCGCGTAAATCCAAGCGCAACCTGCTCATCTTCAGCAGTTGCCGGTGCAGCCGTTCGATCTCCAACTCCTCGCGCAACACTTCATCGCGCGCCTGACCCAGCAGTAGATTGCCCGCGTCATGCTTGCGAAACACTTCATAGAACAGGCCACTGGATGCCTGAATCTGCCGAGTACTTTTTTGCGCGGCCGGATAGCCGCCAAACACCAAGCCGGCGATCTGGGCGATTTCGCGAAAGCGCCGCAAGGCCATCTCGCCGGCGTTCAGACTGGCCAACACATCCTCCAGCAGGTTATCGGTGGACAGCGCCGGTGGCAGGTAGCTGGCCCAATCGACAGCGCTCGGGCTAAGCAGCTCGAAGCCATAGTCGCTAACGGCGATCGACACTGACAGTGGCTGCGCCCGGCTGACCCGCCAGGCCAGCAGATTGGCCAGGCCCAGGTTGGCCATGCGTCCGGCGAAGGGGTAGAGGAACAGGTGCGATCCCTGGCGCGAGGTAAGCGTCTCGGCCAACAGTGTCTGCTCGGTGGGCAGCGCTGACCACGTGTGTTGCAAGGCTAGCAAGGGACGTACGGCGCGCATCTCCGGGCCGTTGAAGTGGCCGTGGGCGGCGGCGTCCAGCTGGGCGACCAGGGCATCGGCCAGTTCGCTGGAAAGCGGCATGCGCCCGCCATTCCAGCGCGCTACCGCGGCCTTGCGCGAGGTGCTGCGACGCACGTAGGCGGTCATGTTCTCGACGCGCACCAGCTCCAGCACGCGGCCGGCGAACACCAGGGTGTCGCCGGGGCGCAGGCGGGCGATGAAGGCCTCTTCGACACTGCCCAGGCTTTTGCCACCGCCCCCCTTGCTCCAGTACTTGAGGTTGATACTGGCCTCGCTGACGATGGTGCCGATGCCCATACGGTGGCGGCGGGCCAAGCGCTCGCTGGCCACTCGCCAGACACCATCGGGGTGGGCGACTACGCGCTGGTAGTCAGGGTACGCGCTGAGTGAGTCGCCACCGTGGCGGACAAAGTCCAGCGCCCATTGCCACTGGTTATCGCGCAAATCGCGAAACGCCCAGGTGCTGCGCACTTCCTGGAGCAATTGCTCCGGTCGAAAGCCACTGCCCAAAGCCATGCTGACTACATGCTGGACCAGCACATCCATGCTTAAGCGCGGCGACTGGCGAGCCTCGATCTGGCCGGCTGCCAGGGCGTGGCGGGCAGCTGCGGCTTCCACCAGTTCCAGGCTGTGGGTAGGTACCAGGGTGATCCGCGAGGCGCGCCCCGGCGCATGCCCGGAACGCCCTGCGCGCTGCAGTAGCCGGGCGATGCCCTTGGCCGAGCCAATCTGCAGCACACGCTCCACCGGTAGGAAGTCAACGCCCAGATCGAGGCTGGAGGTGCAGATGACCGCCTTGAGCGTGCCTTGCTTGAGGCTGCGCTCGACCCAGTCGCGGGTCTGCCGTGCCAGCGAGGCGTGGTGTAGGGCAATCAATCCAGCCCAGTCGGGGCGCTGCTCGAGCAGGGCCTGATACCAGAGTTCGGCTTGCGCGCGGGTATTGGTGAACACCAGGCAACTGGCGCTGGCGTCGATTTGCGCGCTGACCTGGGCGAGCATTTTCAGGCCCATATGGCCCGCCCAGGGGAAGCGTTCGATGGCCTCCGGCAGCAGGGTGTCGACCTCAAAACGCTTGTCTTGCCTGCCCTTTATCAGTACGCCGGCGCCAGGCAGCAAGACTTCGCGGGCGTGCTCCAGGTTGCCGAGGGTGGCCGACAGCCCCCAGACCACCAGCTCAGGCCGCCAGCGGCGCAAGCGCGCCAAGGCCAGTTGCAACTGCACGCCACGCTTGTTGCCGAGCAGTTCGTGCCATTCGTCCACGACTACCATGCGCAGCGTAGAAAAGTCCTCAACTGCATGTTCGCGGGTCAGCAGCAGGGTAAGGCTTTCGGGTGTGGTGATCAGCGTGCTGGGCAAGCGTCGAGCTTGGCGCGCTCGCTCCGAAGCGCTGGTATCGCCACTGCGCACGCCCACGCTCCAGTTCAGCTCCAGCTCGTCCAATGGCGTCTGCAAGGCGCGCGCGGTGTCGGCTGCCAGGGCGCGCATAGGGGTGACCCACAGCACCTGTAGCGGCGCTGGGTGGCGTGCAGTGCCTGCTTGGGCAAAAGCGCGCAGTGCCGCCAGCCACACGGCATAGGTCTTGCCAGCGCCTGTGCTGGCATGCACCAGGCCTGACTCACCTCGCTCGACCGCCGCCCATACCTGGCGCTGGAAAGCGAACGGTTTCCAGCCGCGGGCGGTAAACCAGGCGTTGGCAAGGTCGGTCGAGGCGCTCATGCGGCGGATCCATCGAAGGCTGTGCTTCTACAGACCGTTGAGCGCGGCGATTGGTTTTACTCGATCAATTACCCAGCAGGTAGCCGCTACGGCAGATCTCTTGGCCGGCAACATGAGCGATGACCATTCCGCTGGTAGCCATGCGCCGCACGCTACGTGCGTACAACAACCCTGTCTGGCTGTTGCGTAAAGCGCTCACGCGATCGCTGAGCGGATCAATCACCTCGGCGATCAGTTGCCCGGCTTCCAGGTATTGGCCAGGTTTGGCGTGGAACACCAGCAAACCGCCCAGCGGCGCGGTGACCGGCTCCACCGCAGCCAGCGGCGAGGCTGGGTAGGGCAGGGCAGGCAGCGGCGCGGGCTGGCCATCGATGACGCCGGCATGGGTCAGGAAGTCGATGATTGCCTGGCTGTCCTTGCTCGCCAGTTCATGGCTGACATCGGCCTGGCCGCGCAGCTCGACAGTCACCGAGAAGCTGCCCTGCGGGATCGGGAAGCGTTTACCGAAACGTTGCTGCAACTGCCACCAGACCAGGCTGAAGCATTCATCGAACGACTGGCCACCAGAGTCGGTGGCCAGCAGGCTGGCCTGGGCGCCGAGGTAGCGCGCCAGCGGCTCGACCTTGGGCCAGGCCTCTGGGGTGGTGTAGAGGTGCTCGACCGCTTCGAAATCGCAGTGCAAGTCGAGCACCATGTCGGCATCGCAGGCCAGCCGTTGCAGGCACAGGCGCTGCGACTGCAACGGGGTGCGCGCCGGGTGGGCATCCAGGCCTCGGCGCAGGTACTCGCGGATCAAGGCCAGGTTGTGCGCTGGGTCATCGGTCAAGTGGCCTTCGATCTGGTCACCGATGCTGTCTGACAGATCAACGAAATTGCGGTTGAAATTCTCCCCGCTCTGGAGCTCGAAGCGCCCCAGCGGGGCGTCCAGCAGCACCTGCTCCAGCCCCACCGGATTGGCCACCGGGACCAAGGCAATCTCCTGGCGCAGTCGGCCTTGCTGCTCAAGCTCCAGCAGGCGCTGCTTCAAATGCCAGGCGACCAGCATGCCGGGCAGCTCGTCGGCGTGCAGCGAGGCCTGGATGTAGACCTTGCCACCCCCGCGTGGGCCGAAGTGGAAACTGTGCAACTGGCGGGTGATACCCGGAACGGGAGACAGCAGGTCGTGGGTCGAGTGGTGCATGGTGGTCCTGGTATGCGTTGGGTTGAACGGTCTGCGATTGAAGATAGAAGCATAAACTTGGCGATTGCGCATGTTGCCAGTGGCTTTGCGCTGTCAATCAGGCCAGCAATGCTTGCAGGGTGCCCAGGTCATCCGCCTCATCCACTGGCTTATCCAATCGCCAGCGCAGCATTCGCGGAAAGCGCACGGCAATGCCGCTCTTGTGCCGCTTGGACAGGGCGATGCCCTCGAAGCCCAGTTCGAACACCAGGGTAGGGGTCACACTGCGCACCGGACCGAAGGTTTCCACCGTGGTCTTGCGAATGATCGCGTCAACCTTGCGCATCTCTTCGTCACTGAGCCCCGAATAGGCCTTGGCGAAGGGCACCAAGCTGCGCTGGGCAGTGCCAGCAGGCGCATCCCAGACGGCAAAGGTGTAGTCGCTGTAGAGGCTGGCGCGCCGGCCATGGCCGCGTTGGGCGTAGATCAGTACCGCATCGACGCTGAACGGCTCGATCTTCCACTTCCACCACACGCCCATGTCCTTGGTTCGCCCGACCCCGTAGAGCGCCTCGCGCTGCTTGAGCATCAAGCCTTCCACCCCAAGGCTGCGTGACTGCTCACGCTGGCGGGCGAGATCCGCCCAGTCATCACCTTGCAGCAAGGGCGAGAGCAGGACAGGTGCCAGCGGGTATTGCTCCACCAGCCGTTCCAGTTGCGCGCGCCGCTCGTGCTGGGGCCGGTTGCGCCAGTCCTGGTCCTGCCATTCGAGCAGGTCGTACGCCTGCAGTACCACCGGCGCATCGGCCAGCAGCTTCTTGCCCAGGGTTTTGCGGCCAAGGCGCTGCTGCAGCAAAGCGAACGGTTGCACTGCCACTTCTGCGGCCGTGGCGCCAGGTTTCCAGACCAGGATCTCGCCGTCGAGCACGCAGCCATCGGGCAAGGTCGAGGCCAGGCTGTGCAGTTCGGGGAAGCGCTCGGTCACCAATTCCTCGCCCCGCGACCAGATCCACAACTGACCATCACGCTTGACCACCTGGGCGCGGATGCCATCCCATTTCCACTCCACTTGCCAGTCGCTGGGCGGGCCGAGCAGGCCGTCGAACTGCTCGGTAGGTGCCTGCAATGCGTGGGCGAGAAAGAACGGGTAGGGCTGCCCGCCACGCTGGCTGTGTTCATCGGCAGACTCGGCGGCGATCAGTTTCAGGTAACTGTCGGCGCTGGGTTTATGGCTTAGGTCGGTGTAGCCGACCATGCGCTGCGCTACGCGCTTGGCATCGAGCTCGGCCAGATGGGCCAGGGCGCGGGTGACCAGCAGCTTGGAGACGCCAACCCGAAAGCTGCCGGTGATCAGCTTAAGACACAGCATCAGGCTCTGCCGGTCGAGCTGCGCCCACAGCTGCGGCAGACGCTCGCGCACCGCCTCCGGGGGCTGCCCACGCAGCGGCAGCAAGTGCTGCTCGACCCATTCAGCCAGGCCTTGCTCGCTGCCGTGGGGGTTGTCCGGCAGCAGCAGGGAAATGGTCTCGGCCAGATCGCCCACCGCTTGGTAGCTTTCTTCGAATAGCCAGTCCGGCAGGCGCGACAGCTCAATGGCAAGTTCACGCAGCAGCCGCGTCGGCACCAACTGCCGGGGGCGGCCGCCGGCGAGAAAATACACCGCCCACGCCGCATCCTTGGCCGGAGCCTGGCTGAAGTAGTCGCGCAGGGCTTGCAGCTTGGCATTGCTGGAAGTGGTCGCATCCAGGCGCAGGTAGAGCTCGGCGAAGGCCTTCATGGCGAAGCCTGCTCGGCGCTGGCATCGTCTTCATCGCCGTATTCGGTGACGAATCCACGGGCATCGAGCCCGCGTTCACTCAGGTAGCGCACCAGCACATTGACCGAGCCATGGGTCACCATCACCCGCTCGGCCCCGGTTTGCTCGATGGCCCAGAGCAATCCAGGCCAGTCGGCGTGGTCAGACAAGACGAAACCACGATCCACCCCGCGCCGCCGACGGGTGCCGCGCAGGCGCATCCAGCCGCTGGCGAAGGCGTCGCTGTAGTCGCCAAACCGTTTCATCCAGCTGCTGCCGCCAGCAGACGGTGGCGCCAGTACGATGGCTTGGCGCAGCAGCGGATCGCTACGGATAAAGTCACCGGCATAGTGGGTTTCAGGCAGGGCCACCCCGGCGTCGCGGTAGACCCGGTTCAGCGGCTCGACCGCGCCATGCACAAGAATCGGCCCGATGCCCGCATCCAGCCCATGCAGGATGCGCTGCGCTTTGCCGAAGGCATAGCAGAACAGCACGCTGGCCTTGCCCTGATCGCGATTGGCCCGCCACCAGCTGTTGATCTGCTCGAATATCACCGCCTGTGGCGGCCAGCGGTAGATCGGCAGGCCGAAGGTCGATTCGGTGATGAAGGTGTGGCAACGGACCGGCTCGAAGGGCGCGCAGGTGGCGTCGGGCTCGACCTTGTAGTCGCCGGAGGCCACCCACACCTCGCCCTGGTATTCCAGGCGCACCTGGGCCGAGCCGAGCACGTGCCCGGCAGGATGCAAGCTCAAGGTAACGCCGTGGTGATCGAGGCGCTCGCCGTAGGCCAGGGTCTGCAGGTTGATGTCCGCGCCCAGGCGGCTGCGCAGAACCCCCGCGCCGGGTTCGGCAGTCAGGTAGCGCGCATTGCCGGTGCGCGCGTGGTCGCCATGGCCATGGGTGATCACCGCGCGCTCGACCGGACGCCACGGGTCGATGTAGAAATCACCGGGCGGGCAGTACAGGCCTTCGGGGCGGGCGATCACAAGATCCATGGCAGGCGCGCTGGCTAGGGGTTACCAAGTAGGAGCGTGTGCTGACAGGGGAAGTTCGCTTGGGTTGGCAGATTTTGGGGCGCAAAGCGGCCCCAAAGCAGGCGACAAGGGCCTTAAGTGAACAGCATTACGCCCATTTCGTTGTCTGCTTACTTGCCCGGTACCAAGGTCAGGCGCTGGCTGCCATAGGCCCGAGCAAAGTTCTGCGGCTGGATGGGCAGGCTCATGAACCGCCCCTTGAACCAGGCATCCAGGCCATCAGCGTAATGCCGGCTGGCCGGATTACCGGACTGGCCACTGCTGGTCAGCAGCTGCAAGGGCTCTGCCTGGCCGAAGTCGACGATCATCCGCGCCGAGGCCGGCAGTTGCGTGTCGAAGTTGCGCCCCCAGGCATACGGCGTCATCGCCAATGTGCTGAAATCACCACCGGCGGCGATTGGCGCACGGCTGATGGCATCGCCCAGGCCATGGTAGTTGGCCGCTGGCCAGCGGTACTGGTGCAACTTGCCCCATTGCCAGGCGCGACGGTCAGCGCCCAGTTGCGCAGTGCCGGCATCCACTGCGCCGGCCAGGCTGCGAGCGAGGATGGTGGGTTTGTCTTCTTTCCCTGACGTGCTGCGGTCATCCCAGAACGGGCTGTCTTCACGGCCCAGCAGATGGTCGGCCTGGGCCGAATAGGACAACTGGGCATTGCTGACGAATGCCTGCCAAGCGGGGCTGGACTCAGGGCCAAGCTCGTCGAGGAAGGTTTGCCGGGCTACTTCCTGCAAGAACAGCGCATACAGCGCGGCATCCGCCGACACCGGGCTCAGGCGGCCATCGAAGGCCTTGAGCCGGGCCAGGGCGTCGCGCGCCTTGTCGCGTTGTGCTCCGGGCAGGGCATCAATGGCCTGCTTGAGCGGTTGGGCCATGCCTGGAGCGTCGAACATCTGCTTGAGTTTGTCCGCCAACAAGGTGACCTGGTCGTTCTGCAGCGCCATCAGGCTACGGCTGTCGTGACGGCCGTTACCTGCCAACTGCGCCAGGCGCTCGGCGCGCTCCGGGTAGTACCAGGTGTTGGACAGCTGCATGCCGTAGCCCTTGGGCAGGCTGCGCTGGTTGGCATGGCCAATCCAGCCTGCTGGTGGGTCCTGATCGTAGGGGTGCAGCATCGGGTCGGCGTAGCCGTCCCAGTCATACCGCCCGTCCCAGCCTGGCGAGGGCAGCAGGCCCTGGCCTTCACGGCGATTGGGGTAGCGGCCGCTGACCTGCCAGCCAATGTGCTGGGGCTCGGCGAAGACAAAGTTCAGGGCGGCTGCACCGACCTCGCGGGTGCTGTCGAAGGCGCGCTCGACGTTGGCCGCACGGGTCAGGTCGAACAGCGCATCGAGGCTGCGATCACCCTTGAGCTGCGGCAGGCTCAGGGCCAGGCCCAGGCCGTTAGTGCCCGGTTGGCCGAGCAGGGTGCCGTGGCGGGTGTCGTACATGACTTCGCGCAGTGGGCGCTGGCCGCGGGCGAAGAAGGTTTCGCTGCGGGCGCGGGCTTGCAGCCATTTGCCATCGGCCAGGTAGGTCAGTTGCGTGCCCTGGCGGCGTACCTGTTCCAGGTACAGGTCCTGATTATCGGCCATGACCGCACTGCTGCTCCAGGCCAGCTTGCCGTTGTAGCCGCCGAGCAGAATCGGCAAGCCCGGCAGCGACAGGCCGGCGACCTGGTACTTGCCGGTATGGATCTGGACCGGGCTCAGTGCCCAGGCGGCGCGGCTATCACTGGCCAACAGGCTCTTGCCACTGCGGCTGCGCTGCGGGCCCAGGGCGAGGTTGGCCGAGCCTGGGCTGCCGAGCAGGCCAAGGTCGGCGAGCTTTTGGCTGGCGCTGGTCAGGGCCGCCAGGCCTGGCAATTGGCTGGCCAGGTTGAGCCCCTTGAGCTTGTCGACTTCGGCTTCGGCCAGCGGCTCGTCCGGCGCACCAGGCAGTAGCCAAGCCAGCTTGTCGCTGCCAACTTTTTGCGCAAGGGTCAGGGCCGCCAGCTCTTCCTGCACATTCACCGATTGGCTGAAGGCATACAGGCTGAACACCAGTGCCGAATCCTCAGGCTTCCAGTATTCCGGGCGATAGCCACTGCGGGCGAGCTCGGCCGGCAGTTTGTCGCGGTAGCGGAACAGGTAGGCGTTGACCCCGCGCGCATAGACTTCGAAGAAGCGCTTGAGCCGCGGCGACGCATCGGCGTACAGCTGGGCTGAGTTCTGCTTGAGATTGGCGGCGCGCATCAAGCGGTCGATATCCAGCGCCTCGGGGCCTGCGAGTTCGGCCAAACGGCCCTGGGCCAGCAAGCGCATGCTGATCATCTGCTCGATGCGATCACCGGCATGCACGTAGCCCAGGCTGAACAGCGCATCGTGGAAGTTGCTGCTCTCGATCAGCGGCGCGCCCATGGCGTTGCGGCGTACCGAAACGTTCTGCGCCAGGCCTTTGAGTGGCTGCACGCCAGTGGTCGGTGGCACGCTGTCCTGATAGCCGCCCATCTGGCAGCCGGCGAGACCGAACAGGCTGAGCAGCGCCATGGCGGCGAAGCGGGGACGGATGGGAGGAAAGGCGGGCGCGGCCATGACAAGGCTCCTGCAAGGCGTGGCGGAGTTCGAAAGGCGCTAAGGTAGTGAGCGAGGGGGCGCCATGCAAGGTGCTGCAAAGCTTTATTTTCGTGGGGCTGCCCAGTGGTCGCCGGGCGGGAGATCGAGCTGCGCTCGTTCGCGGGTAAACCCGCGAAGAGGCCAGTACCGGGCGTGGATCAGGCGCCGTGGCACTTCTTGAATTTTTTCTCGCTACCGCACGGGCATGGGTCGTTGCGGCCAACGTCCTTCAGGGCGTTGCGCACCGGCTCCTGGTGGCCGTGGTTGCAGTGCGGGCCGTGCACATGGCCATGGTCGTGATCGTGGTGGTGATCATGATCGTGGTTGCAGTCAGGGCCATGGACATGGGGTTGTTGAGTCATTGCGGGTCACTCCGGGTTGAAATCGCCGGGCATTATCTCACCACTGCGCGACAAGTGCAGGCTTCGCCAGATGATCAGCCCGGTATTGAGCTCAGCCTGCAGTTGATAGCGCAGCGGCTGGCGGCTCTTGAGGAGCTTGGCCAGGGGCTTGAGGTGCTGCCAGAGGTTGGTTCGGGCGGTGATCTTGAAGGTCCGCCGGGCGTGCCCGCCGACACTGCGCCAGACGCTGGTTTCATCCTCCACCAGCGTCAGTTGATTGAGCCGCAGCGAATACCCCAGGTTGCGAATGAACAGGCGACTGTCGTTAGGGTTGTCGACCCGCAGGTGCAGCACGAACTCTTGCTGGTGCAAACGCGCCTTGACGGTCTCGACCTTGACCAGATGCACCTCAGGTTCGCGCCAGTCGTCGCCCCCCCAGCTGGCACAACCGGCTACCAGCAGCACCAGGCTGAGCAGCAACAGGCGGGCCAGGGCGCTCATGCTCAGCTACCGACGTAACTGGAACAGCATTTCTTGAATTTCTGCCCACTGGCGCAGGGGCAGGGGTCGTTGCGCGTGGCCTTCAGGCCTACGGTCGGGTCGATGAAGTACCAGCGCCCATCCCGTTGGACGAAGGCCGAGCGTTCGCGATGGGCATGCTCGCCTTGTGCATCGTGCCAGCGCGCGGTGAAGGTGACGAAGGCATGCTCGGGTTGGCCGCCGAGCACCTCGGCGCTCTCCACTTCCAGGCCCAGCCAGGTACTTTGCGCGCTCCACGCCGCGATTGCGTTGCGATCCAGGCCCGCTTGCTGGGCAGGCAGGGTGGTCGCCACCAGGTAGTCGATCAGGCCCAGCACGTAGGCGCTGTAGCGCGAACGCATCAAGGCCTGCGCGTCCGGGGCCGGGGTACCGGAATGATAATGCCCGCAGCAGGCGTCGAGCAGGTTGCCGCTGCCACAGGGGCAGACCGAGACACTCATCAAATCACCACCAATACTTGCCAAAATTTTCAGGGTTGGCCCAGAACCTGGCGTTGAGCCAGTCCGGGACTTGCTTGTAGTCATGTAGATCATAGGTGAACAGGCTCAATACCTGCTGGTCACGGCGGAATTTCTCGCTGGCTGACATTGCCAGGGAGAAGAAATCGGTGTCGTGCCAGCCACAGGCGGCCAGGTCGGCCAATACCGCGACCCGGCTGGCATTGAGGTTGCGGATGCCGCCGAGCAGTTGCAAGCCGTTTCGCTTGGGCAGGTGCTCCAGGCAATCGACCAGCACGGCCAGATCGTAACGTTGCGCCGCTACGGGTGCCGGCAATGCGCCGGGTTCGGCCACTTCTATCGTGACCTCGGGGTGGGCCTGGGCGAACGCGTCCAGGGCGGGAAAGCGCGTGCCCACCAGCAACAGCCGCTGCGGCGTGAAGCGCTCTAGCAGGGCTGCCAGTGCCTGTTGCGGGGTGCGTTGGGAAAAACCGTCGGTCATTGCCAATCCTCGTTGGGGGTGTTCAAGACTAGCCGTCCCCGGCGCGCGGGCAAAGCGCATCGTGGCTTATCGCTGGCAGAGAGGAAATGTGCGGTCTTTACTCCCAGGGATCGGCCATCTGCCGATTCCCCCTAGGAGACGCAACAAAATGAGCATAGTACGCACAGCGATACCCCTGGTACTGCTCACCAGTGTGTTGACTGGTTGTGCAGGTTTGCAAAAAACCGACTGGCCGAAGTGTGCTGCCGTCGGGGGTGTGGGCGGCGCAGCGCTTGGCGCCATCGAGAGTTCCAGCTGGGCGGGTTGGGGCGCGCTACTGGGCGGTGGCCTGGCGGCGGGTTACTGCTGGGCCCACGGCGATGGTGACGAAGATGGCGATGGCGTGCCTGACAGCCGCGACAAGTGCCCTGGTACCCCGCGTGGGGTGCAGGTCGACGCCAATGGCTGCCCGCCTGAGCCGGTTGCCGTGGTCGAGGAAGTGGTGGTCGAGAAGGAAGAAGTCATTGTCATTCGCGACGTTCACTTCGAGTTCGACTCCGCCCGCCTGACCGCCGCCGACAAGGAGCGCTTGAACACCATCGCGACACGATTGAAGCAAGAGGCGGCCAGCGCTCGCTTGAGCGTTACCGGGCATACCGATAGCGTCGGCTCCGACAGCTACAACCAGAAACTGTCCGAGCGTCGGGCCCATTCGGTCACCGATTACCTGGTTGAAAGTGGCGTGTCGCGCAGCAGCTTCGTCTCGGTGGTTGGCGCTGGCGAAACCCAGCCTGTTGCCGACAACGCTAGCGCTGATGGGCGGGCCATGAACCGGCGTACGGAAATCAAGATCCAGCGTTGATGGCAGGTGCCCGCGCCTTGAGAAGTGGCGCGGGCGCGTCTTTACTCCTGTCAGACCGGTAGCGGCCGGTGACACAGGAGCATTCACCATGAGTGTTATGTCGAAGGCGGCTCTGCCGTTACTGTTGGCGTCAAGTCTGCTCACAGGCTGCGCAACCCACAGTGACGGCAGTGCGCCCCTCAATCAAAGGACCTGGCCACTGTGCAGCCTGCTTGGCGGGCTGGCCGGCGGTGGCCTGGGCGCTATCGAGAGTTCCAGTTGGGCGGCCGGGCTTGGCGCGGCCGGAGCGATCGCGGGCGGTCTGATCTGCTACGCCCAGGATGGCGACGAGGATGGCGACGGCGTCTTCGACCGCCGCGACCGCTGCCCGGATACGCCGGCGGGCACCCAGGTCGATCATATGGGCTGTCCGTTCGTGGGTTATCCACCTGCCAGCGGAACGCCGCAAGAGCCTGAAGCCACTTCCCAGGTGATCACCTTGGACGACCAAGGCCAGGTGCTGTTCGCGTTCAACTCGGCCACCCTCACGCCTGCCGCCCAGCAGCGGGTGCATGATGTACTGCCCAAGCTCAATGACCCCAGCGTGACGAGCATCAAGGTCATTGGCCATACCGATGCCGTAGGCTCCGACAGCTATAACCAAACCTTGTCCGAACGCCGTGCCAGCAGTGTCGCCGAGTACCTGATCAGCCAGGGAGTGGTGGCCAGCAAGGTGACCAGCCAAGGCCGCGGCAAGAGCGAGGCGGTGGCCGACAACGACACCGAGGAAGGCCGCGCGCTCAACCGACGGGTGGAACTGCACCTGAACTGAACCCCTCTGGCGCGCTTTCTGCCATGCGGTTACTGTTGCCGAATCGGCCCGCTCGAACGGGCCGCTTCGTCATAACAACAACTCAGGGGGCGGGGTATGAAGTTCATCCTGGGCCTGGGCAAGGCCCTGACCGTGGTGTTCTGGTGGGTGGTGCTGGTGAACTGGCTGATGCCCCAGCCGCTGCCGTTCAATCTACTGATCAATGCTGCGGGTATCTTGCTGCTGGGCCTGCATGTGCTCGAAGTGCTGTTCTTCAACGCCAGCCTGCGCCAACGCAGCCACCGCTGGTTCGACCGTCTGCAGATCCTGCTGACGGGTATTTTCCATGTAATGTCCATTCCCAAGCCGCAGGAGGCGCCGCGCCGTGCGTAAATTGATGTTGCTGGTTGCATTGACCAGCCCGCTGGCTCACGCCGAAAGCCTGGAAGTCGCCGCCCATTCGGTGCTGCGTTTGGCCAATAAAGCCAGCAGCGTGCACCTTGAGCACCTACGCGTTGCGGATTCTGCGACGTTGTTGCTACCGGCGTCGCTGACCTCGCTGAAAGTCGATCAGCTGGAGCTTGGCCGTGATGCGCGAATTGCCGTGGCGCCCGCTGAAACGGCCTTGAGTATCGAAGCGGGCAATGCCCGTTTTGCCGAGGGCAGTGAGATCAGTGCGCCAGGCGCGCCGGGCAGCTATGAGCGGGCTGCTCGACCGGGGCGCAATCTGGATGTGCAGTTGCATGCCCTGGACGCGGATCGGCTGGCGATCGATGCGCGCGGTGGGGCAGGGGCGCCTGGGTATGTCGGCCTCGATGGTGCCAATGGCAAGGCCGGTGGTTGCACCTGGGGCCAGGCTAGTCGTGGGGCTAATGGCGACAATGGCGGCAATGGCCATGACGGCGCGGCCGGTGGGCGGATCCGTCTTGCCTTGCCTGAGGGCTATCCGCAGGAACGTGTACAGGTTCGTCTGGAGGGCGGTGCGCCGGGTAAGCCGGGTGCTGCCGGCAAGGCTGGGGCAGGAGGCTCTAGCAAAGGCTGTCTGGTGTATCGCACCGATGCTGGGGCCAATGGGCGTGCGGGTGAGCCGGGGCAACCTGGGTTGGCGGGGGCTGCGGGAGAGTTGATTTTGCAGCGGCTGTAATTTAATTGGCATGGGCCTCATCGCGGGGCAAGCCTGCGATGAGGTGAAAACCTAAAACTGATAAGCCCGCATAAACAAGCCCACCACTTCGCGCACATGCACCTCTGCCTCATCCACCGACAACGCCGGCGCACAGCCCAGCAGCAAGCGATAATCCGGCGCGCCCTTGATCAAGCAGAAAAAGTGCTCGGCCGCTCGCAAGGGGTTATCGATCTGCAACAACCCGCGCTCAGCCACCGAGCGTAGCAGCGCCTCCATCTCGCCCAGTACCCGCTTGGGCCCTGCTTCGTAGAAGAACTGGCCAAAGCCTGGGTCCTGGCTGCCCAGGGCAATGATCAAACGGCTCAATTTCACCGACTCGTCACTGCTGATCAGCGCCTGGAAGCCGCGGGCGATGTTCAACAGCACCTGATCCAACGGCACGCCGTCGGGCAATTCGAAGATCAGCTCAGGCAATTGCGTCTGACAGGTCGCCATCACCGCAGAGCCAAACAAGGTCTGCTTGTCGGTGAAGTGGCTGTAGACCGTGAGTTTTGAAACACCTGCCGCCGCAGCGACCGCATCCATGCTGGTGTTGGCATAGCCAAGGCTGAGGAACAGCGCCTTGGCCGCTTCGAGGATGGCCTCTCGTTTGGCCAGGTCCTTCGGCCGGCCAGGGCCGATGGGTGCGTCGTTGGACATTGGAATCCGCATCTAGGTGAACAGTCGCCCATCTTACCGGGTCAGGCGCGCTCCGGCTGCAATCAGCGACCAATCGTTAATGTTGATTATCTGTGCGACGCCAGCTTCCCGGCTTCGGTTCCCTGATTTAATATACTCGACAGTATAAATATTCGAAGTGCTCTTCGCGAAAGGTCATTCATCATGTTGCGTCATGCCTTGTCCATCGCTTTGCCTGCCGCCGCGGCCTTGCTGCTGGCCGCCTGTGGTCAGCAGACCGCAGCACCGGCCGCACCCCGCCCGGCCTTGGTGGTTCAGCCCCAACCAGCCGCTGCGGCTGCCGACAGCTACCCGGGTGAGGTGCGAGCGCGGTTCGAGCCGGAGCTGGCGTTCCGCATCGCCGGCAAGGTCAGCAAGCGCTTGGTCGAGGAGGGCCAGCGGGTCAAGGCCGAGCAGCCGTTGGCTGAACTCGACCCGCAAGACGTCCGCTTGCAGCTGGAAGCTAACCGCGCTCAACTGGCCGCCGCCCAAGCCAATCTGGCCCTGGTGCAGGCCGAGCGTGACCGCTACCAGAAGCTGCTCGATCGACAAATGGTCAGCCGCTCGCTCTACGACAACGCCGAGAACCTCTATCGCGCCGGGCTTGCCCGTCTGAAACAGGCCAAGGCCGAGTTCGATGTCGCCGGCAACCAGGCCGACTACGCCGTGCTGCGTGCGCCGCAGGCGGGGGTGATCGCCAAGCGTCAGGTCGAGGTGGGTCAGGTCGTGGCCGCCGGGCAAACGGTGTTTACCCTGGCCGCCGATGGCGAACGCGAAGTGGTCATTGGCCTGCCAGAGCAGCAGTTCGCCCGCTTCGCGGTGGGGCAGAAGGTCAGCGTCGAATTGTGGTCGCACCCCAACCAGCGTTTCGAGGCCCATATCCGCGAGCTGTCGCCAGCAGCCGACCCACGCTCGCGCACCTTTGCCGCGCGAATTGCCTTCAATTCGACCAAGACGCCGGCCGAACTGGGCCAGAGCGCGCGGGTGTTCATTGCCCACGACGGCCAGGTGCCGCTGTCGGTGCCGCTGTCGGCGGTGACTGCCGAGCAAGGCCAGGCCTATGTCTGGCGTGTCGGCCAGGACAAACGCTTGCACCGCGCCGCAGTGCGCCTGGGCGCTTATGGCGCGGACAGCGTGCCCGTGCTCGAAGGCCTCGAAGCCGGCGACTGGGTGGTTGCCGCAGGCGGCCATGTGTTGCGCGAAGGCCAGCAAGTGCGACCGGTGGATCGCACCAACCGTGAAGTAGACCTGGCGGCCAAGGAGTAAGTCCCGATGGGTTTCAACCTTTCCGCCTGGGCGCTGCGCAATCGCCAGATCGTACTGTTCCTGATGATCCTGCTCGCGGCCATTGGCGCGATGTCCTACACCAAACTGGGGCAGAGCGAGGATCCGCCGTTCACCTTCAAGGCCATGGTCATCCGCACCATCTGGCCCGGGGCGACGGCCGAGGAGGTCTCGCGCCAGGTGACCGAGCGCATCGAAAAGAAGCTGATGGAGACGGGCGAGTACGAGAAGATCGTCTCGTTCTCCCGCCCGGGCGAGTCGCAGGTGACCTTCATGGCCCGCGATTCACTGCATTCCAAGGATATTCCGGAGCTGTGGTACCAGATTCGCAAAAAGGTCGCAGACATTCGCCACACCCTGCCACCGGAAATCCAGGGGCCATTCTTCAATGACGAATTCGGCACCACCTTCGGCAATATCTATGCGCTGACCGGCGACGGCTTTGACTACGCCGTGCTCAAGGACTACGCCGACCGCATCCAGATCCAGCTGCAACGGGTCAAGGATGTGGGCAAGGTCGAGCTGATCGGCCTGCAGGACGAGAAGATCTGGATCGAGCTGTCCAACCTCAAGCTGGCTACCCTCGGTGTGCCGCTGGCGGCGGTTCAGCAAGCGCTGCAGGAGCAGAATGCGGTGAGTACCGCAGGCTTCTTCGAAACCGCCAGCGAGCGTCTGCAATTGCGCGTCAGTGGACGTTTCGACAGTGTCGAGCAGATCCGCCAGTTCCCGATCAGAGTCGGCGACCGCACCTTCCGGATTGGCGATGTGGCCGAGGTGCACCGCGGTTTCAACGACCCACCCGCGCCGCGCATGCGCTTCATGGGCGAGGATGCCATTGGTCTGGCGGTGTCGATGAAGGATGGCGGCGACATCCTGGTGCTGGGCAAGGCTCTTGAAGGCGAGTTCGAGCGGCTGGCGCACAACCTGCCGGCGGGGATGGAGCTGCGCAAGGTGTCCGACCAGCCGGCAGCGGTGAAGGCCGGTGTTGGCGAGTTCGTCCAGGTGCTGGTCGAGGCGTTGGTCATCGTCTTGTTGGTGAGCTTCTTCTCGCTCGGGCTGCGCACCGGCCTGGTCGTGGCCCTGGCGATTCCGCTGGTGCTGGCCATGACCTTCGCTGCCATGCATTACTTCGGTATCGGCCTGCACAAGATTTCGCTTGGGGCGCTGGTACTGGCCTTGGGCCTATTGGTGGACGACGCGATCATTGCCGTGGAAATGATGGCGATCAAGATGGAACAGGGGTTCGACCGCTTCAAGGCGGCGAGTTACGCCTGGACCAGCACCGCCTTCCCGATGCTCACCGGCACCCTGATCACGGCGGCGGGCTTCCTGCCGATCGCCACGGCGGCGTCGAGCACCGGCGAGTACACCCGGTCGATCTTCCAGGTGGTGACCATCGCCTTGCTCACCTCGTGGGTCGCGGCGGTGTTGTTCGTGCCTTATCTGGGTGAGCGACTGCTGCCGGATCTGGCCAAGCTGCATGCGGCGCGCCACGGCAGCGATGGGCATGCGCCAGACCCGTACGCCACACCGTTCTATCAACGCGTACGGCGCGTGGTGGAGTGGTGTGTGCGGCGGCGCAAGACAGTCATCCTGCTGACCATTGCCGCCTTTGTCGGTAGCATCCTGTTGTTCCGCTTCGTGCCCCAGCAGTTTTTCCCGGCCTCGGGCCGGCCTGAGTTGATGATTGACCTGAAACTGGCCGAAGGCGCCTCGCTGAGCAACTCCGCCGAACAGGTCAAGCGACTCGAAGGGCTGCTCAAGGCCCAGGATGGCATCGACAACTACGTGGCCTATATCGGCACCGGCTCTCCGCGTTTCTACCTGCCGCTGGACCAGCAACTGCCGGCGGCGAGCTTCGCCCAGTTCGTGGTCCTGGCCAAATCCCTGGAAGATCGCGAAGCGCTGCGTAGCTGGCTGATCGCCACGCTCGATGAGCAGTTCCCAGAGCTGCGCTCGCGCGTCACGCGCCTGGAAAACGGCCCACCCGTGGGCTACCCGGTGCAGTTCCGTGTGACCGGCGAGCACATCGAGAAGGTCCGCGCACTGGCCCGTAAAGTCGCCGACAAGGTGCGGGAAAACCCGCACGTGGTGAACGTGCACCTGGATTGGGAAGAGCCGAGCAAGGCGGTGTTCCTGGAGATCGACCAGGACCGCGCGCGTGCCTTGGGTGTGAGCACCGCGCACCTGGCGAGCTTCCTGCAGAGTTCGTTGACCGGTAGCACGGTGAGCCAGTACCGCGAAGACAACGAGCTGATCGAGATCCTCCTGCGCGGCACTCAACAAGAGCGCAGTGACCTGGCCAATCTCGGTAGCCTGGCATTGCCCACCGAGAATGGCCAAAGCGTTGCCCTGTCGCAGGTGGCGACGCTGGAGTACGGCTTTGAAGAGGGCATCATCTGGCACCGCAATCGCCTGCCGACGGTCACCGTACGTGCCGATATCTATGACAAGGAGCAGCCGGCGACCTTGGTCAAGCAGATCTCGCCGACCTTGCAGGAGGTACGCGCCAGCTTGCCAGACGGTTATCTGCTGGAGGTGGGCGGCACCGTTGAAGACTCCGAGCGTGGGCAGAAGTCGGTGAATGCCGGGATGCCGCTGTTCATCGTGGTGGTACTGAGCCTGCTGATGATCCAGCTGCGCAGCTTCTCGCGGACGGTGATGGTGTTTCTGACCGCCCCGCTAGGGCTGATTGGCGTGACCCTGTTCCTGCTGGTGTTCCGCCAGCCGTTTGGCTTTGTCGCCATGCTCGGCACCATCGCCCTGGCGGGGATGATCATGCGTAACTCGGTGATCCTGATCGACCAGATCGAGCAGGATATCGCCTCTGGCATGCAACGTTGGCAGGCGATCATCGAGGCCACGGTGCGGCGCTTCCGGCCGATCGTGCTGACTGCGTTGGCGGCGGTGCTGGCGATGATTCCGCTGTCGCGCAGCGTGTTCTATGGGCCGATGGCGGTGGCGATCATGGGGGGCTTGATCGTCGCCACGGTGTTGACCCTGTTGTTCTTGCCGGCTTTGTATGCGGCGTGGTTCAGGGTCAGGAAAGACTGAAGATAATTGGGGCCGCAACGCGGCCCCAACAATTCAACAGTTACATCAGAGGGCGCCGAAGACTTTCTTGGCCAGGCTGGTCGCCGCCTGGGCCGGGTTCTGGCGAATGCTCTGCTCTTGCTTGGCGATCATCTCGAACAGACCGTCAAGGGCCTTCTCGGTCACGTAGCTCTCGACGTTGGCGCTCTTGGCATCGCCCAGGCCCAGTGCCGAAGCCTGGCCGGCGAAGCTGTTGTACTGCTGAACCACGCCAACCTTGTCGGTGGCCGCCTTGACGATCGGCAGGAACTTGGCGCGGATCTGCTCGCGGCTGCTCTTGTTCAAGTACTGGGTTGCCGAGTCATCTGCACCGCTGAGAATGCCCTTGGCATCGGTCACGGTCATCTTCTTCACGGCATCGACCAGAATCGCCTGCGCCTGTGGCACCGCAGCTTCGGCAGCTTTGTTCATGCTGTCTTCCAGGGCTGTGACCTGGTCGCCCTTGCCGAACATCTTCATTGCCTTGGCGGCCTTGCCCAGGTTGCCCGGCAGCTCGATACGCACGTCCGGATTGTTGCTGAAACCGCCTGGGGTGCTTAGTTGCTTGACGGCAACTTGTGCGCCTTGGGTCAGGGCGTCCTTCAGGCCGCCAGCCGCATCGTTCTGGGTCAGGTCGCCAAGCGAGACCGCCAGGGCGCTGGCGGACAGCAGCAGGCCGGCGCACAGGGTGGTGAGGCGCAGGGAGGAGCGAATCATGGGTACTTCCTTATGCAAATGAATAAACCGGGATCAGCGAACCGGATCGACCTTGATCCGCACCGGCTGCACATCGCTACCGTCGAGCTGGACGCCGTGGTGTTCGGTATTGATGAACAGCAGCTTGCCGTCCAGTTCGATGCGCGCGCTGACCGCATAGCGATGGCCGGGTTTGACTTGGGCTGGGTCGTAGGTCAGGTGGAACGGCAGCGGTACGTTACCCTTGACCGGGCCGGCCTGGCTGGCCAGGGTCACGGCAGGGGCGTCCATCAGCGATACGTCTTGCAGGCTCACGCTCAAGGTAGCGGCCGGTGGCAAGGCAATGCGCTGCAGGTAGAAGACTTCGCCATCCAGGCTGGCCTGGTTCGACGGGGTGGTGCTGGAACAGGCTGCGAGCAGGGATGCGCAACACAGCATAACGAGCTTTTTCATGGAATCTCCGTAGTCCTGGGGCTGGCTTGTGGCCAACCCCAGGGACTTTAGCGGATTTTCTCCGCCGATAGTGAGCCCTGCAGTGCCGTTGTTGGTTTTCAGGACTCACTTCGGGAGTGCCTTATCCCCTCGGCCGTCCCAGCGTCACCTGCTGGGCTTCAGTGAGTTTAGCCAGGTCGATATTTCTCAGGTTTCGACCGGCTACAGACTTACCTGAAGGCGCGCGCAGGATAATAAGAAGGTCATAGCTGCGCCCGCTGGTCAATACGTTGTTATCGTATCGAAGAGAGAAGGGGGCCTTAAGTGCGCGAACCTGATAACTGGTTTCGCTGATCCTATTGAAGAAAGGCTGCATGTCATCATTCATCCCTACTTCATGTAAGCCAATGATGAGCTGGTGACCTGCCAGGTCGTCAATCTGAGGAATTGAAATATCGCCATGAATCTCAGTGAACACTGTTGAAGCGGGTTGTTGGGTGGCTGATGTGCTCGAACCTGAGACGGTAAGATTCTGCTCCACGCGCGCTGTAGCATGATTGAGCATCAGTGGAATTTTTACCCGTTCCTTATTGCTATCAGGGCCGAAGCCCGCCTGAATTATCGCCTCCAGCTCGAGCGCCTCGCCCGCTTCAAAAGCGGCCGTGTCCACGGTCAATTGGAAGGGGATGCTGGTGCCACTATATTGCTGAATGCAGTAAGACCTGGCGTCGCGTAGTTTAGTGACAGTGGGTGGGGTCAAGGCTATGATGACTTGATGCGGATTTGCATCATAGCGGGGTATATTGACTAAACTTAATGAACCAAACAACTCGATAAAGTTCACTTTGCTCATAACATGGCTCCTGCCACGAAGAATAGTAAGTGCGCGGTTATCGCGCACTGACGAGTCTGTGTGTTGGCAGGAGTGTGAGTAAGTTGGAAAGTTATCCCTATACATCATTCCGATGCAGCGCTACCTGGCGGATCGAAAGACGCAGCTCAGCCGATAGCACACGCTTGGCCACCCCTTCGGCCAGCTCGCCGAGCTTGTCGTGATGACCAAGCTTGCCGTTGCTGTCCGGGCGCAGCACGCCTTGTTGCATCAGCGTCTGGATAAAATGACGGAACAGGGTCTTGTCGAAGAACTCCGGAGCATTGAGGCCATGCAGGATCGACAGGCGCTGGGCCATCATCACGCACAGGTCTTCCAGCTCCTCGGCGCTCAGGGTCTGCTGGCCGCTGTTGAGCAGCAGAGAGGTGGCCATGTAGTAGCGTTGCAGGGCCTGGGTGATGGTGCGGGCCAGCAAGGTCAACAGCACGAACTGTCGCGAGCTCGGTGCCGGGCGCAGGTAAACCTGGTTTTCGAAGCGCAGCAGGCCTTGCTCGACAAAAGCTGCCAGCCACTGATCCATGACCTCGTCCAGTTGCTCGGGCGTCCAGCGCAGGAACAGCTCCGCCTGCAGGTACGGGTACAGCGCCTTGACGTACTGGCCGATCAGCTCGCGGCTCATCCGCGAACTGCTCTGGAAGAAGCTCGCCAGTAGCGCTGGAAGGGCGAAGATATGCATGACGTTGTTGCGGTAGTAGGTCATCAAAACCGCGTTGGCTTCATCCAGATACAGGATGCGGCCCATCGCATCGTTCTGCTCGGCCAGCAGGTCCATGCCCCGCACGTGCTTGATCAAGGCCAGGCCATTGCCCTCGGGCAAGGTGGTGTGCGACGAGTAGGGCACTTGGCGTAGCAGCGCCAGGTACAGGTCGAGAATGCGCACCAGCGCGCGTTCGTCGAGGGCGTGGCGACTGGTCGAGAGCAGCGCCAGTGCCACCAGGTTGACCGAGTTGATCGCCGCCGCCTCGTTGAGGTGACGGGCCACGGTTTCGCCCAGGCGGGTGGTGGTTTCATTCAGCCAGGCCGGGCGGAACTGCGGACCGAGCGCCTGCTCGCGCCAGCCAGGTTGCTGCTGGTCGAGAAAGCCGGCCAGGCGGATCGGTTCACCGAAGTTGACGTAGACCTGGCCGAAGCGCTGCTTCAGCGCGCCGATGACCTTGAAGATGTCGAAGATCGACTCCTTCTTCTTGCTTGCGCCGCGCAGCTCGCCCAGGTAGGTGCGGCCTTCCAGCACGCGCTCGTAGCCGATGTACACCGGCACGAAGACAATCGGCGTACGCGAGGATCGCAGGAAACTGCGCAGGGTGATCGCCAGCATGCCGGTGCGCGGTTGCAGCATGCGCCCGGTACGCGAACGCCCGCCCTCGACGAAGTACTCCACCGGAAAACCCTTGGTGAACAGGGTGTGCAGGTACTCGTTGAAAACGGCCGTGTACAACGGGTTGCCCTTGAAGGTGCGGCGCATGAAGAACGCCCCGCCGCGCCGCAGCAGCCCGCCGATCACCGGCATATTGAGGTTGATGCCGGCAGCGATGTGCGGCGGGGTCAGGCCATTGCGAAACAGCAGGTACGACAGCAGCAGGTAGTCGATATGGCTGCGGTGACACGGCACGTAGATCACTTCGTGGCCGGGGGCGATGCCCTGCACCTGCTCGATGTGATTGACCTTGATGCCGTCGTAGATCTTGTTCCAGAACCAGCTGAGCACAACCTCCAGGAAGCGGATCGCGGTGTAGGTGTAGTCCGAGGCGATCTCGTTGCCGTAGCGCAAGGCCTGGGCCTCGGCCTTGGCCAGTGGGATTTTCTCGCGCTCGGCTTCATCGGCGATGGCCTGGCGCACTAGTGGGTCGTGGATCAGGCCCTTGACCAGGTTGCGCCGGTGGGAAATGTCCGGGCCGATCACTGCCGTCTTGAGGTTACGGAAATGCACCCGCATCAGCCGTTGGGCCATGCGCACCGTGCGTTCGTGGCCCTTGTTGTGCTCGACCAACTCGCGCAGGTGGATGGGCGCGGAGAACTGCACGCGGGTCTTGCGCCCAAGAATCAAGATGGTCAGCAAGCGCCGCAGGCGCCCGGTGACGGCCCAGCTATCGGCGAACAACAGCTTCCATGGGCTCGATTCGCTGGCGGGGGTCTGCCCCCAGAACACGCTCACCGGAATGATCTGCGCGTCTTCTTCCGCGTGCTGGCTGATCGCTGCGACCAGGCGCTCGAGCGTGGGCGGTGCACCGCGTTTATCCTGGCGGCCGAGCCAGTCGGGGTCTGGCGTCAGGTAGAAGAAAGCGGCGGGTTCCTGCAAGGGGCCGACGGCAACGGGCAGTACCGGGCGCGGCAGCCCCGCCTTGGTGCACTCCCGATCGATTACCGCCAGGTCGGTCAGTGATGGCGAGGGCAGGGCGTAGAACACCGGGCGGCTGCGATCGAGCTTGAGGGACAGGGACGATTGGTTGATGGTCTCGGAGCGCACCCATAGGTACAGCACGCGGCGCAGGGCGCCGAAGATCAGGCGACGCAAGGGAGAACGGGTCATGGAATGTGTGTGCCCTGATGAGAGGATCGGGTCTATTTACAGTCAGTTAGTCTGCCGTATCGGCGTAAGTTCAGCAAAAATCTGCAATTCACGGGGCGGTCATGAATTTTCTTTGTTCTCTGTCATATACTCGGTCCGCACCTTGCAGGATATTTCGGCAAGCTGTGTCGGCACAGGGTGGAGAACCTGTGTCAGCAAGGCGATCTTCACAATAAAAAACCGGAGTAGTTCAGATGTCGTCTCGTGAGACTGGGAATGTAAAGTGGTTCAACGATGCCAAGGGTTATGGCTTCATTCAGCGCGAAGGTGGTGCGGATGTATTCGTCCACTATCGGGCAATCCGCGGTGAGGGTCATCGTAGCCTGGTCGAAGGGCAGCAGGTCGAGTACAACTTGACCCAGGGCCAGAAAGGCCTGCAGGCCGAGGATGTAGTCGGTCTTTAAGCCTCAAGCTTCAAGCTGCAAGTTGACCGTGGAACTTGCAGCCTGATGCCAAGCGCAACGAGCTTCAGCTCGTACGCCAGGTGATTTCCTCTTCACCGTCGGCACTGATGCGGATCCAGCGATCGGCATCTTCTTCCCCTTGTTCTTCCGCCCAGCTACCCGGTGCGCAACGTATTTCCACGTTGAGCGCGGCAAAGGCTGCGCGTGCGCAGGCGATGTCGTCGTCCCATGGGGTCTGGTCGCTTTCCAGGTACAGGCTGTTCCATTTCCCTACAGCCTTGGGTAACCAGGTGACCGGAATGTTACCGGCCTGGCATTTCCAGGTCTGGCCTTTTTGCTTCCATTCGCTGCAAGGGCCCAGCGCTTGGGCGAGCCAGGCAGAAATCTGCTTGTGGTCGACGTCGCTGTCCTTGAGGTAGATCTCGATATCGGGTTGGCGCATAAAAAGGCTCCGAGTGTGCTCAGTCTTGGCGCACGAAATAGTCATAACGCATGGAAACCGTGACCTCGAACGGCTCGGGCTGGTCGATCACCCGTGCGCGTTTCTCGGCGCTGGCGCGCCAGCCGTGTGGGGTCATGGCTAGCAGGTCGGCACGGGCCTTGGGCTCGGCCAGGCTCAAGCGGAACTCGAGGATCTCGCTATGAGCATGGGCCATGCCTTGCGGGACCAATGCCAGGTGTTTGTCGTCGGCGTAGGGGCGTACTTCATCGTAGAGCACCTCGCGCAATTGCATCAGGTGGCCGCTGGTCGGTCCGACCCGCATCAGGCCACCGCCTGGGCTGAGCAGGCGCAGAGCCTCCTGCCAGTCCAACGGGCTGAACACGCTGGCAATGAACTGGCAGCTGGCATCGGCCAGCGGCACGCGGGCCATGCTGGCGACCATCCAGGTCACCTCTGGCGCGCGGCGACAGGCGCGCTTGACCGCCTCGCGGGAGATGTCCAGGGCATAGCCTTGCGCCGCCGGCAGGGCCTGGGCAATTTGCCCGGTGTAGTAGCCTTCGCCACAGCCGATATCCAGCCAGACGCCGGGCTGGCGCTCGGCAGCCAGTTCGGCCAGGCGCCGCGCCACCGGCGCGTAATGGCCGCCGTCGAGAAAGTCGCGGCGGGCCTCGACCATGGCCTGGTTGTCACCTGGGTCGCGGCTATTCTTGTGCTGCACCGGCAGCAAGTTCAGGTAGCCCTGGCGCGCGCGGTCGAAACGATGGCCGGCAGGGCACACTACGCCATTGTCCAGGGGGGCCAGGGCTGCCTGGCAGAGCGGGCAGGCGAGCATCAGGCGAGCAACCGCACCAGGGTCTGGTAGTAGATCTCGGTCAGCAGGTCGAGATCACTAGCCAAGATGCGTTCATCGACCTGGTGAATGGTGGCGTTGACCGGGCCGAGTTCGACCACTTGGGTACCCATGGTGGCGATGAAGCGGCCGTCGGAGGTGCCGCCGCTGGTCGACGGTTGGGTATCACGGTCAGTCACCGCCTTGATGCTGGCCGATACCGCATCGAGCAGATCACCTGGCTCGGTGAGGAACGGCAGGCCCGACAGTGCCCAGTCGATCGACCAGTCCAGCTGGTGCTTGTCGAGGATGGCGGCGACGCGCGCCTGCAGGCCCTCGACGGTCGACTCGGTGGAGAAGCGGAAGTTGAACAGCGCCGTCAGGTCGCCCGGAACCACGTTGGTCGCGCCCGTGCCCGAGTTGAGGTTGGAGATCTGGAAGCTGGTCGGCGGGAAGAATGCGTTGCCTTCGTCCCAGTGCTCGGCAGCCAGTTCCGCCAGTGCTGGCGCGGCCAGGTGGATCGGGTTGCGCGCCAGGTGCGGGTAGGCCACGTGGCCCTGCTTGCCACGTACAGTCAGCTTGGCGCCGAGCGAGCCGCGACGGCCGTTCTTCACCACATCGCCGAGCAGGTTGGTGCTCGACGGCTCACCGACGATGCACCAGTCCAGGCGCTCTTTACGCGCGACCAGGCGCTCGACCACGGCTTTGGTGCCATGGTGGGCCGGGCCTTCTTCGTCGCTGGTGATCAGGAAGGCGACCTTGCCACGGTGATTGGGGTAGTCGTGGACGAAGCGCTCGCTGGCCACCACCATCGAGGCCAGGCTGCCTTTCATATCGGCCGCGCCACGTCCACAAAGCATGCCGTCGGCATCGATCAGCGCCTCGAACGGCTCGTGCTGCCATTGCTGCACCGGGCCAGTGGGGACCACGTCGGTATGGCCGGCGAAGCACAGTACCGGGCCTTCCTGGGTGCCGTGGGTGGCCCAGAAATTATCGACGTCCTCGATACGCATCGGTTCGAGCTGGAAGCCGACGGCGCCCAGGCGGTTCATCATCTGGGTCTGGCAGTCGGCGTCGACCGGGGTCACCGAGGGGCGGCGGATCAGGTCGCAGGCCAGTTGAAGGGTAGGCGAGAGCTCGGCTGGGGCCGTCATGGGGGACTCCGGGGGCAAGGCAAGGCGGGAAATCAGGGGCGTTATCTTATATCAAATGATGTCGCCGGGCACGCCCAGGGCAGGTGGCAAGAGGCCAATGACCTTGAGGGAAGGGCGTGTGGGCGGGCTTGCCCCGCGATAGCGATGTTTATTCCACACTCGCTATCACGGAATAAGCCCGTTCACATGCCCCTTAGCCTTGGGCAGCAGTCGAGGGCTCAACAGACTTTGCGACAGGCTTGGGCAGCGACGACAGGAAGGCCATGATCAATGCCGCCAGGTACGGCAACGACTGCACCAGCAACATCGCCACCCAGAAACGCATGTCCGAGCTCGGCAGGCCCTGGACCAGATAGATCCCGGCCGCAGCGCCCCACAGCAAGAGCATGATGAACAGCTCTTCGCGCGCTTCGGAAATCGCCACCAGCAAGCCATGGCTGTCGGCATTTTTCGGTGTACGGAAGAACGGCATGCTGCTGGTGAAGAAACCGTACAGCACCGCCTTGGCGATGGTGTGCGACAGCGCCAACCCCGCCAGCGCTGCGGCGAAGGCATCTTTTAGGTCGACGCCGACCGCGCGACGATACAGGAACAGGATCTTGCCGACCTTGAAGAAGAACAACGCCAGTGGCGGAATGGCGAAGATCATCAGCGGCGGATCGACCCGATGCGGCACGATGATCATCGCTGCCGACCACAGCAATGCGCCGACGGTGAAGAAGATGTTCATGCCATCGGCGACCCACGGCAGCCAGCCGGCCAGGAAGTGATAGCGCTGGCCACGGGTCAGTTCGCTGCCTTTGCCGCGCAGCAGGGCGCGGGCGTGGTGCTTGATGATCTGGATCGCGCCGTAGGCCCAGCGGAAACGCTGCTTCTTGAAGTCGATGAAGGTATCGGGCATCAGGCCCTTGCCATAGCTGTTGTGCGCATAGGCGGCGGACAGGCCTTTCTCGAATACCCGCAGGCCCAGTTCGGCATCCTCGCAGATGCACCACTCGGCCCAACCCAGCTCTTGCAGGACGCTGCGCCGGGTCATGGTCATGGTGCCGTGCTGGATGATCGCGTCACGGTCGTTGCGGGTCACCATGCCGATGTGGAAGAAGCCTTTGTATTCGCTGTAGCACAGCTTCTTGAAGGCACTTTCATGCTGGTCGCGGTAATCCTGTGGCGATTGCACCACCGCGATCTTCGGATCGGCGAAGTGCGGCGCCATGTGCTTGAGCCAGTTGCGGTCGACGCAGTAGTCCGAGTCGATCACTGCGATCACTTCGGCGTCCTTGGCAGTGTGTGGCAGCAGATAGTTCAGCGCACCGCCCTTGAAACCGGCCAGCGGCGCGACGTGGAAGAACTTGAAGCGCTCGCCGAGCAGTTCACAGTGGGCCTTGAGCGGCTCCCAGACCGCCGGGTCCTTGGTGTTGTTGTCGATCACCAGCACTTCGTAGTCCGGATAATCCAGCGCGGCCAGGGCATCGAGGGTCTGCTTGACCATTTCTGGTGGCTCGTTGTAGCAGGGCACATGCACCGAGACCTTCGGCCGGTAGGCAGAATCGCCCTGCACGGGGAGAAACTCCCGGCGCCGCTTGGCGGTCCACACCGTCTCGGCCAGTTCGTGCGCCTCGGTCATCAGCACGATGAACACGCCAATTGCACCCAGCGCGAGCAGGAAGCCCACGATCAGGCTGAACCAGGTGCTGTACTGCTGGCTGTAGTCGTAGGCGATCCACACCAGCACCGAACCACACAGGAAGGTGATGAAGGTCAGGAAGGTCCGCCCGCGCTGGCGCAGGGCCGAGCCGTCGATCAACAGGATGGTCAGGGCGAGCATCGCCAGCACCACCGACGCGACCGCCAGTGCCCGCCATTGCGGGATCGCCACCACCGGCCCTTCGAAGTTGAATTTCTGCTGGCGTTCGGCGTTGAACACGCCCCAGTAGGCGCCCACCGAGCCTTCGTCACTGGCCTTCCACGGCTGGTCGTAGGCTTCGATGACGAAGTAGTTGTAGCCGCGGCGGTTGAGGGTGTTGACCAGGGTGCGCAAGTAGATCGCCTGGTCGGCCTGGGTCGCATCGGCGCCACCGCGCATGCGGCCGTTGCTTGGCCAGCCAACTTCCGAGAGCAGCAGCGGTTTGCGGGGGAACTGCAGCTTGAGCTCGCGGGCACGGTCGAGAACGAACTCCACCGAGTCCTGCATGGGCACGAACTCCCAGTATGGCAGGATGTGCGCGGCGATCAGGTCGACGTGCTTGGCCAGCTCTGGGTGTTCTTTCCAGATATGCCATTGTTCGCTGGTAGTCACCGGTACTTTCACCGCCGCGCGGACCCTATCCAGGTACTGGATCAATGCCTCAGGCGTGATCTCTTCGCGGAACAGCGCCTCGTTGCCCACTACCACCCGGACCACGCTGCGCGAGGTGTTGGCCAGCTCGATGGCCTTGCTGATCTCACGCTCGTTGCGCTCTTGATCGGGGCTGATCCAGATGCCCAGGGTGACGCGCAGGCCCAGTTCCTCGGCCAGGCGGGGGATCTCGGCCTGGGTGCCCTCGACGGTATAGATGCGAATGCTGTCGGTCAGCTTGCTCATCTGCTCCAGGTCCTGGCGCATCTCATCGTCACTTGGGTACTGGCCTTTCTGCGGACTTTCGCCCAAGCGGAACGGCGAGTAGGAGAAACCGGAGATCTGTTCCGGCCAGGCAGGGGCCGACACTGGGCGATTGATCAGCGCCCAGAACCCGGTGAACAGCGCGGCGATGGCCAGCACCACCACCAGGTTGAGGCCGAATTTGCGTGATGACATAAGCGTTTCAAGGTTCCGATGAAGGGAGCGGGGCGGGCGCCACAGGGGCGTGAGTCCTACGCTTACCTGGGAAGGTAGTTGATTGGATTTTCCGCAGAGGATGAAGTTCTGATCCCGCTCTATTGTCGTCCATATCTGGTTGCGTGGTAGGACATTAAAGCAGGGATGGTAGGGAAGGTGCCAATTGGCGGCGCTGTGCCGCGACCCTGGGAGCGCTCGATTGGCGTATAATGCGCGCCGGTTTTTTCGGGGTATTGGCCATGAGCACAGAAGATCCACGCTTTGCCGGCGTCGCCCGGTTGTACGGCGACCAGGGGCTGCAACGCCTGCGCGACGCCCACGTGGCGATTGTCGGCATTGGTGGCGTGGGCTCGTGGGCCGCAGAAGCGCTGGCCCGTAGCGGGGTGGGTGAAATCAGCCTGTTCGATCTGGACGACGTTTGCGTGAGCAACACCAACCGCCAGGCGCACGCGCTGGAGGGCCAAGTTGGGCGCGCCAAGGTCGAGGTCATGGCTGAGCGCCTGCGGGCGATCAACCCGGCCTGTCGAGTGCATGCCGTGGCTGACTTCGTCACCCGCGAAACCATGGCCGAGTACATCACCGAGCAGATGGATTGTGTGATCGACTGCATCGACAGCGTGATGGCCAAGGCGGCGCTGATTGCCTGGTGTCGTCGACGCAAGATCGGCATCGTTACCACTGGCGGCGCCGGCGGGCAGATCGACCCCACCCAGATCCAGATCGGCGACCTCAACAAGACCTTCAACGACCCGCTGGCCTCGCGGGTGCGTTCGACCCTGCGCCGCGATTACAACTTCTCGCGCAATACCTCGCGCAACTACGGGGTACCTTGCGTGTTTTCCAGCGAGCAGCTGCGTTACCCCAAGGGCGATGGCAGTGTCTGCCTGCAGAAAAGCTTCGTCGGCGAAGGCGTGCGCCTGGACTGCTCCGGCGGCTTCGGCGCGGTGATGATGGTAACGGCGACCTTTGGCATGGTGGCGGCGAGCAAAGCGGTGGAGAAGCTCGTAGCCGGCGCCCGGCGCCCTTCTGAGCGCGTGGTTGCGAAGTAGCGCAAGCGTTCCTTCAGGCCTCATCCGGGAAAAGTCAAAGCGATGAGGCCAGGCCAAACCCCACAAATCAAAAATACAAACTTGGCTTTGGCTTTGGCTTTGGCTTTGGCTTTGGCTTTAGCGAGAGCGCAGCGATTCGCCTGCTCTTGATCTTCATGCGCGCAGGTTCAGGCGCCGCAGATTCGCGACTTCAGGAGGCTGAGCAGAGGTGCCTGTAGGGCCAGGTGCGCCAGCACCCTTCGGCGTAGCCGAAGGCGCGAGATGTAGATTTGCGCAGCAAATCGTAGGCCGCGCGGGCCCGGAAGGCGCCGGCGCGAAGGGACCCCGGAGCGCAGCGCAGGGGCCGTATGCAGGAGCGAGCGGCTTTGCCTACTTTGGCCAAGACCAAAGTAGGCCGCCGTAAGGGCGGAAGGGGCCAGCAGCGCCGCCACATCAAACGGATAAGCTCAAGTCTCTAAAAGCCCAACTCAAACCAAAACCCGCGAACTAGCGACCCCAACCACCGCCAACCCCACCAGCAAATTAACCCCCACCATCCGCCGAATCCGCGCCAAAACCCCAGCCCCAGCCGCCCAATCCTCAGCCTGCACCGCCGCCCGCAGCTCCGGCAGCATCAACGCCTGCACCCGCATGAACAGCGCAAACATCACAATCGCACCCCCAATCATCACCTGCACATACCGAGGCGCCGTTTCAAACCCGGAAAAACGCAAATGCAACATCCCGATACCACTGATCGCCAAAACCGCTACCGCCGCCCAGACCCAACCAAAGAAACGTCGGAAAACTTCCACCCACAAGCGCAGCCGCGCAGGCCCCTCCAAGGCTGCAACCGTGGCCGGGCGCAGTACCAGCCAGGCGAAGAACATGCCGCCAACCCAGACCAGGGCAGCCAAAACATGCAGTGTGTAGGGCAGGGCAAAGGCAAGCATCAGGATCTCCATGCGGCACAAAGGGCGATAGCGGGGTATGATAGCCGCCCCATGCGAAACACTGAAAATATATCCAGCCCTTCGGGCGCCTGCAGACCATGATCAGCAACGAACTCAAAGCCACCATCCAGGGCGCCTACTCGCGTTTTCTCGAAGCCAAGAGCCTCAAGCCTCGCTATGGCCAGCGCCTGATGATCGCCGAAGTGGCGAAAGTGCTCGGCGATATCGCCTGCGACGACGAAGGTCGCCGCTCGGGCGAGCCGGCCGTGGTCGCGGTCGAGGCCGGCACCGGTACCGGCAAGACCGTCGCCTACAGCCTGGCGGCGATTCCCGCCGCCAAGGCTGCCGGCAAACGCCTGGTGATCGCCACCGCGACCGTGGCCTTGCAGGAGCAGATCGTGTTCAAGGATCTGCCCGACCTGATGCGCAACAGCGGGCTCAATTTCAGCTTCGCCCTGGCCAAGGGGCGTGGGCGCTACCTGTGTCTGTCCAAGCTCGACGTGCTGCTGCAGGAAGGCCACGCCCAGTCGGCGACCGCCCAGCTGTTCGAGGAAGAAGGCTTTCACATCGAAGTCGACGAGCGCAGCCAGAAGCTGTTCAACAGCATGATCGAGAAGCTTGCCGGCAATCGCTGGGACGGTGATCGCGACAGCTGGTCGGAAACCCTCGAAGACCAGGACTGGGCGCGCCTGACCACCGACCATAGCCAGTGCACCGGTCGCCACTGCCCGAACTTCCAGCAATGCGTCTTCTATAAGGCGCGCGAGGGCATGGGTAAGGTCGATGTAATCGTCACCAACCATGACATGGTCCTGGCCGACCTGGCCTTGGGCGGCGGTGCGGTACTGCCCGACCCGCGTGACACCATGTACGTATTCGACGAAGGCCATCACCTGCCAGACAAGGCGATCGGCCACTTCGCTCATTATTCGCGCCTGCGCTCCACTGCCGACTGGTTGGAGCAGACGGCCAAGAACCTGACCAAGCTGCTCGCCCAGCATCCGCTGCCGGGTGACCTGGGCAAGTACATCGAACAGGTGCCGGAGCTGGCTCGCGAAATCCGCACCCAGCAGCAGTTCATGTTCACCTTGTGCGAGCAGGTCGCGGATTTCCGCCCCGGCGAAGACACCGAAGGCCGTGAGCGCCCACGCTACCGCTTCGAAGGTGGAGTGGTACCGGAGCAGATTCGCGAAGTCGGCATAGAGCTGAAAAAGGGTTTCTCGCGTCTCAACGACCTGTTCACCCGCCTGGCCGACCTGCTCAAGGAAGGCATGGACGGGGAAAACAACATCGGTATTGCCAGCCACCAGGCCGAAGAGTGGTATCCACTGTTCGGCAGCCTGGTGACCCGCGCCCAGGGCAACTGGGAGCTATGGACCGCGTTCACCGCCGAAGATCCGCAAGACAGCCCGCCAATGGCGCGCTGGCTGACGTTGGCCGAAACCGGTGCGCTGTTCGACATCGAGGTCAATGCCAGCCCGATCCTTGCCGCCGAAATGCTGCGCCGCAGCCTGTGGAGCGTCGCCCACGGCGCTCTGGTGACTTCGGCCACACTCACCGCGCTGGGCAAGTTCGACCGCTTCCGCATGCGTTCGGGCCTGCCTCGCGACGCGGTGACGTGCGTGGTGCCAAGCCCGTTCGTGCACGGCGATGCTGGTCTGCTGCGAGTGCCTGACCTGGGCGCTGATCCGCGCGACGCTGCTGGGCACACGGCAGCGATCATCCGTGAACTGCCGGCAATGCTCGAAGAGGCCCGCGGCGCGCTGGTGTTGTTCTCCTCGCGCAAACAGATGCAAGACGTGTTCGATGGCCTGGACCGTGACTGGCGCAAACTGGTGTTGATCCAGGGCAACCTGTCCAAACAGGAAACCCTCAACAAGCACAAGGCGCGGGTCGACGATGGCCAGCACAGTGTGCTGTTCGGCCTGGCCAGCTTCGCCGAGGGGGTCGACTTGCCGGGCGCCTATTGCGAGCACGTGGTGATCGCCAAGATCCCATTCTCGGTGCCGGACGATCCGGTCGAGGCAGCCTTGGCCGAGTGGATCGAAGCCCGCGGTGGCAATCCGTTCATGGAAATTGCCGTACCCGACGCCTCGCTCAAGTTGATCCAGGCCTGCGGTCGCTTACTGCGTACCGAGCAGGATCGCGGCGTCATCACCTTGCTTGATCGGCGCCTGGTCACCCAGCGCTACGGCAAGGCTATTCTCAATGCGCTGCCGCCATTTAGGCGGGAGATTTCCTGACGGCCGGAGCAAGACGCCCCGGCCCGTTGTCCATCACTCAGTCAAGGGCCCATGAGGGCTCTGAAGGAGAGCCCCAGCCCTATGCTCCATCGCACCTTGCCCGCTGTACTTACGCTGTTGTTCAGCTCGCCGTTGCTGGCCGCGCAGCAGACGTTGTTCAGCTTTGTGCGGCCAGCTTCAGTGGTCAATGTGATCACCGCTGATGCCGGCATGCCGCAGTACAACGCGGAGCAGACGGCCGAGGGCGAGGTGCTGCGGCGGGTGGTGTTCAATCCGGTGGAGCGGCCGACACTGGGCCTCAGCCCGCAGAGTGGCGTGTGGGACTGGTCTGCCGGGCAGGCGCTGACTTTGCGCCTGCAAAGCGCCATGGACTGGGCCTTGAGTGTGGATGTCACGGTGCAGAGCAGTGATGGCCGCACGCTCACCAGCCGTATCGACCTGCCCGCCGGGCCTGCGCAGACGGTGATGGTTCCGCTCAAGGCCAGCTCGCCATTGAGCCAGGGCATGCGCGCGGGGCCGCCCATGCCGTGGACGTATCAAGGGCAACGGGTGCTGCTGACCAGCAGCGTCGGTGAAGTCGATCTCACCCAGATCAGTTCGGTTACCCTGAGCATTCCAAGGCCCAAGGTGGCCCAGAGCCTGCTGATCGAGAAAGTTGGTATCCAGGATGACGATCTGGCGTTCAAGGCCGCCTACGACGGTTTGATCGATGCTTATGGCCAGTCCACCCGCGGACGCTGGCCGGAAAAGATCGTCAACGATGATCAGCTCAAGGCCGCTGATACCCGCGAACAAGCTCAGCTCAAAGGCTGGTTGGCAGAGCGCGGCAAACAGCAATTGGACAGCTACGGTGGGCTGATCGCCGGCCCGGCCTTCGAAGCCAAAGGGTTTTTCCGTACTGAAAAGCGTGATGGCCGCTGGTTCCTGGTGACCCCTGAGGGGCACCCGTTCTATTCGCTCGGCATCAATGCCGTGGCGGCCGACGGCGGCCGTACCTATATAAGCGGACGCGAAAGCATGTTCACCGCCTTGCCGGGCGAAGGCGAGCGTCTCGCCGCGTTCTATGGCCAAGGCAACAACGATGATGGCAATGCCTCGTCGCAAGGGCGCAATTTCAATAAAGGTCGCTGGTTCGACTTCTATGCTGCCAACCTGCAGCGTGGTTATGGCCAGCCTTGTCCGGCGCCAGTAGAAGGGCAGCCACCTGTTGCCTGCCCACCTGCGGCCCTCGATGCCGCCCGCTGGCAGAGCCACACCCTCGATCGCATGCAGGCCTGGGGTTTCAATACCCTGGGCAACTGGAGCGATCCGGCCCTTGGCCTGGCCAAGCGAGTGCCCTACACGCTACCGCTGTCGATCGTTGGCGACTACGCCAGCATCAGTACCGGTATGGACTGGTGGGGGCGCATGCCCGATCCGTTCGATCCACGCTTTGCCATGGCGACCGAGCGCGCCGTGGCCATCGCCGCCCGTGATCACCGCGATGATCCCTGGCTGATTGGCTACTTCGCCGACAATGAGCTGGCCTGGGCGGCGCCGGGTGATGATCCCAAGGCCCGCTATGGGCTGGCCTTCGGCACCCTGAGGCTGACCACCGACGTACCGGCCAAGCGCGCGTTTCTCAAGCAGCTGCGCGACAAGTACCGCAACCAGGAAGGCCTGTCCAAGGCCTGGGGTATCGACCTGCAAGCCTGGGAACTGATGGAAGACCCAGGCTTCGAAGCGCCGCTGCCCAATGCGCAGCATCCGGAAATCGAGCGCGATTATCAGCATTTCCAGCAGGTATTCGCCAATACCTACTTCAAGACCATCTCCGACTCGCTCAAATGGCATGCCCCCAACCACTTGCTGCTGGGCGGGCGCTATGCGGCCAGCACTCCAGAAGCAGTGAAAGCCTGCGCCGAGTTCTGCGACGTGCTGAGTTTCAACTTCTATACCCTCAAGCCTGAAGATGGCTACGACTTCGCTCGGCTTGCCGAGTTGGACAAGCCGTTGCTGGTGTCCGAATTCCAGTTCGGTTCCCGCGACCGTGGGCCATTCTGGTCCGGGCCGCTGGAGCTGGTACGCGAGGAAGATCGCGGCCCGGCCTACGCCAACTTCCTCAAGGCTGCGCTGGCTCAACCGATGATTGTCGGTGCGCACTGGTTCCAGTACCTCGACCAACCGGCCAGTGGGCGCTTGCTCGATGGCGAGAATGGGCACTTGGGGCTGGTGGCGATTACCGATGTGCCTTATCCAGGTTTTGTCGAAGCGGTGCGCAGGAGCAATCAGCAGGTAATGGATGAATTGCGCAAGGCGCTGAACAAGCCTGCTCTGTAGGTCATACAGCGGCATTTCGGTGCCGTTTGTCGACTTTTCCCTACGACCATCCGGCCACATTCAGTTTGCAAAACCGCCAACTACTGAAACAATGCACGACTTTGTGAAGACGAGTCGTACGGAGAGTAGGCGGGTGCAGATCCAGGGTCACTATGAGCTGAAGTTCGAGGCAGTGCGTGAAGCATTTGCCGCATTGTTCGAGGATCCTCAGGAGCGCGGCGCTGCGCTGTGCATCCAGGTCGGCGGCGAGACCGTGATCGACCTGTGGGCCGGTAGCGCCGATAAGGACGGCCGCGAAGCTTGGCACAGCGATACCATTGCCAATCTGTTCTCCTGCACCAAGACCTTCACCGCCGTCACCGCCTTGCAACTGGTCGGCGAGGGCAAACTGGCCTTGGACACGCCCGTGGCACGCTACTGGCCAGAGTTCGCCCAGGCCGGTAAAGAGCAGGTGACCCTGCGTCAGTTGCTCAGCCACCGCGCTGGCCTGCCGGCGATCCGGGAACTGCTGCCGGCCGAAGCACTCTATGACTGGCAGACCATGACCGCTGCCCTGGCGGCTGAGACCCCTTGGTGGACGCCGGGGACCGAGCATGGTTACGCCGCTATTACCTATGGCTGGTTGATCGGTGAGCTGATTCGCCGCGCTGACGGCCGTGGCCCGGGCGACTCGATCGTCGCGCGTACCGTCAAACCCCTGGGCCTGGATTTTCATGTCGGCCTGGCGGATGAACAATTCCACCGTGTCGCGCACATTGCTCGCGGCAAAGGCAACCCTGGCGACGCCGCTGCACAGCGTTTGCTGCAGGTAACCCTGCGCGAACCTCAAGCGCTGTCGACGCGAGCCTTTACCAACCCGCCTGCCATTCTCACCAGCACCAACAAGCCGGAGTGGCGCCGGATGCAGCAGCCGGCGGCCAATGGCCATGGCAATGCCCGCAGCCTGGCCGGTTTCTATGCCGGTCTGCTCGATGGCAGCCTGCTGGAGTCGGAACTGCTCGATGAGCTGACGCGCGAACACAGCCTTGGCCAGGATCGTACCCTGTTGACCCAGACCCGTTTCGGCCTGGGCTGCATGCTGGATCAGCCCACGGTCGCCAACGCCACTTTCGGCTTGGGCGCCCGCGCCTTCGGCCATCCAGGGGCGGGAGGCTCGGTCGGCTTCGCCGATCCCGAGCACGATGTCGCCTTTGGTTTCGTCACCAACACCCTCGGCCCCTATGTGCTGATGGACCCGCGGGCGCAACAGCTGGTGCGTGTACTTGGCACTTGCCTTTGATCGGGTAACGCGGGTATTGGCCCGACCCTTTGACTATCCTCAATGCCAACGCCTCATGTGTGTGGGCAAAATTTCTTTCTAATTCATGGTGTATCGCTGATGTCTTCACATAAAACCTTAGCACTCGCCCTGTGCCTGGCCATGACCGGCTGCGCCAGCCACTCGCAAGGTACCGCCAAAGACGGCGGCCTCAGCTGGTGGCCTTTCGGCTCCGACAAAGTCGCTGAACAGGAAGTTAAAGAGGCGGTGACCGAGAAGGTCGCCAAGGCTGACGCCAAATCCGATAGCGCCAGCCGTTGGTGGTGGCCATTTGGTGGGGACGACAAGCAGGCTAAAGGCCCAGTCGTACCGAAGATCGATCACAAGGCCACCCAGGCCTGGCTGGACGAGTACGAGCCCAAGCTGCGTGAAGCGGTCAAGGGCAGCAAGTTCGAAGTCGAGCGGCGTGAAGAGGTCATGGCGGTGATCATTCCGGTGGAGGGTTCGTACAACCCTGATCGCCCGAACATGCTGCTGCCAGCGACCTTGGGGCCGATTACGCGCGTGGCTAAGGCGGTGGAGGTCGATCCCAAGACCGCTGTGCTGGTGCTCGGCCATGCAGACAGCAGTGGTGTGGCTGCTGCCAACCAGAAGCTCAGCCTGGAGCGCGCTGCTTCGGTATCGGCGATCTTCCGCCTCAGCGGCCTGCAGCGTGACCGCCTGACCCTCAAGGGCATGGGTTCGGTGATGCCGCGTGCGGCCAATGACAGCCTTGAAGGCCGGGCCTTGAACCGCCGTGTGGAAATGTTGCTGACCCCGCAGAACACCATGGTCGCGCTGCTGGCCAAGTATCAGCAGGCCGCACCAGCACCAACCCCAGCCGCCATGGTTGCAGTGCAAGACGCCAAGGCTCCGGCAGCTAAGGCTGCGAGTAAGCCAGCAGCGAAAGCCACCGCCGCCAAACCGGCCGCCAAGAAAGCACCGGCCAAGGCAGCTGCGAAGAAACCTGCAGCCAAGCCAGTTGCCAAAAAAGCCGCGGCAAAACCTGCCGCCAAGAAGGCCGCAACCGATAAGAAAGTAGCTGCCAATAGCCCTGCGAAGACCAACTGATCGTCAAGGAAACGCAGTCATGACCCAATCCCTGGCCGATATGCGCCGCGACTACACCCGTGATGGCCTGGTTGAAAGCCAGGCTCCGGGCGAGCCGTTCGCCCTGTTCCACCAATGGTTCGCTGATGCGGTGAAGACCGAGCAGCCACCGGTGGAGGCCAATGCCCTGACCCTGGCCACAGTCGATGCCGACGGCCGCCCGCATTGCCGGGTGCTGTTGCTCAAGGGGCTGGATGAGCGAGGTTTCACTTTCTTCACCAACTATGACAGCGCCAAAGGCCAGCAGCTGTTGGCCAATCCCTTCGCTGCCATGACCTTCTTCTGGCCGGCGCTGGAGCGTCAGGTGCGGATCGAAGGGCGAGTGGAGAAAGTTACCGCGCAGGAGTCGGACGATTATTACCAAGTGCGTCCGCTGGGCAGTCGCCTAGGCGCCTGGGCATCGCCGCAGAGCCAGGTCATTACCGGGCGTGAGCAGTTGGAAGGCTTGGTCAAGGCGACTGAAGCGCGCTTCTCCGACAGCCAGCCGCACTGCCCGGAGCATTGGGGCGGTTATCGGTTGCTGCCTGAGCGCATCGAGTTCTGGCAGGGGCGGCCGAGTCGCCTGCATGACCGCCTGAATTATCGCCACGTCGAGGGCCAATGGCTGCGTGAGCGCCTGGCACCTTAAGCCCGATAGTTGGCGGCCTCGCGTTCCAGCCAGGCCGCCAATGCCTTGCGTTTGATCTTTTGCGCCCGCGCCAGCTCCAGGCGCTGCAGCATGTAGGCGCGTTTATCATCATCCTTTCCAGCCATCGACAACGCCAGGTCGCGGTCCATCCAGCGGCGCATGCGTAGATACAGCCAGCCATGGAAATACAGGCCTGCGACGGTTGTTACCAAGACGATGAAGTAATCCATGGCTATCCTTGGTCTGACTAAATAGTGACAGCACGGCGGCTGTACCAGAGCTGAATGAAAACAAATTTGTAACGTATGTGTCGTGACAGCCGTCAACCTGCGGAGTCTAATGGACACCTGACTTATGGAGATTCAACCCATGCGTAAATCTGTATTGCTGGTGGCGAGCTTCACCACCCTGTCGCTGTTGCTCGGCGGCTGTGCGTCGAGCCTGACCGGTGACAGCTATTCCCGTGATGAGGCCCGCCGCGTGCAAACCGTGCGCATGGGTACCATCGAATCGCTGCGCCCGGTGAAGATCGAAGGCACCAAGACCCCAATCGGCGGTGGCGCGGGCGCTATCGTCGGTGGTGTTGCCGGTAGTGCTATTGGTGGTGGCCGTGGCAGCATCGTCGCTGCGGTAATCGGCGCAGTGGCTGGTGGCCTGGCGGGTTCTGCCGCCGAAGAGGGTATTACCCGTACCCAGGGTGTCGAAGTCACCGTGCGTGAAGACGACGGCAATATGCGCGCCTATGTACAGGCGGTGCAGGAAAACGAAATTTTCCGCGTGGGTGAGCGTGTGCGCATCGTCACCGTCGACGGCACCAGCCGTGTGACCCACTGAGCAATTCGCTGAAAAACGAAACCCCGACTTGGCAGCGCAGGTCGGGGTTTTTTATTGCCTATCGCGGGGCAAGCCTGCTCCCACGATGACGCGCAAGTAAGCTCGTGGGAGCGGGCTTGCCCCGCGATGGCTGACGCCAGGTTACCCGTTGAGCCCGAGGATATCGCGTGCCACCGCTTCTGCGATACGAATCCCATCGACGCCCGCCGAGAGAATCCCGCCGGCATAGCCTGCGCCTTCACCCGCGGGGAACAGCCCCTTGAGATTGACGCTCTGATAGCTCGCATCACGGGTGATACGCAGCGGCGAAGAGGTACGGGTTTCAATCCCGGTCAGGACTGCATCGTGCAGGTTATAGCCCTTGATCTGCCGGTCGAAGGCTGGCAGCGCCTCACGAATCGCTTCGATAGCGAAGTCTGGTAGGCTCGGCGCCAGGTCACCCAGGGTCACCCCCGGCTTGTACGACGGCTCGACACTACCGAGCGCGGTCGAAGGACGTCCGGCAACGAAGTCACCAACCAGTTGCGCCGGCGCCTGATAGTTGCTGCCACCCATCACGTAGGCGTGCGCTTCAAGGCGCTCCTGCAGTTCAATGCCAGCCAGTGGACCACCCGGATAATCACGCTCCGGATCGATACCCACAACGATGCCGGAGTTGGCATTGCGCTCGTTACGCGAGTATTGGCTCATGCCGTTGGTCACCACCCGGCCTGGCTCGCTGGTCGCGGCGACCACGGTGCCGCCCGGGCACATGCAGAAGCTGTACACCGAACGACCGTTCTTGGCGTGGTACACCAGCTTGTAGTCGGCGGCGCCCAGCTTCGGGTGACCGGCGTATTTGCCCAGGCGAGCCTTGTCGATCAGGGTCTGGGGGTGCTCGATACGGAAACCGACCGAGAACGGCTTGGCCTCCATGAACACGCCCTTGCCATGCAGCATGCGGAAGGTGTCACGGGCGCTGTGGCCCAGGGCCAGGACCACATGGCGCGAGTGCAGCTGTTCGCCGCTGTCGAGCACCACGCCGGTGAGCTGTTCGCCGTCGATCAGCAGGTCGCTGACCTTTTGCTCGAAGCGCACTTCACCGCCCAGGGCGATGATCTCGGCGCGCATGTTCTCGACCATGCCGGTCAGGCGGAAGGTGCCGATGTGCGGCTTGTTGATGTAGAGGATCTCGTCCGGCGCACCGGCCTTGACGAACTCTTCCAGGACCTTGCGGCCATGGTGCTGCGGGTCTTTGATCTGGCTGTAGAGCTTGCCGTCGGAGAAGGTCCCGGCGCCGCCTTCGCCGAACTGCACGTTGGACTCAGGGTTGAGCACGCTTTTACGCCACAGGCCCCAGGTGTCCTTGGTGCGCTGGCGAACTTCCTTGCCGCGCTCGAGTACGATCGGCTTGAAGCCCATCTGTGCCAGCAATAGCCCGGCGAAGATGCCGCAGGGGCCAAAGCCCACCACCAGCGGACGCTGGTCAAGGTTGGCCGGCGCTTGGCCGACGTACTTGTAGCTGACATCTGGCGCCACGCTGATGTTGCGATCGTCAGCGAACTTGGCCAGCAGCTCGGCTTCGTTGGCCGCCTGCAGGTCGATGGTATAGATGAACAGCAGTTCGCTGTTTTTCTTGCGGGCGTCGTAGCTGCGCTTGAACAGGGTGAAGCTGAGCAGTTGGTCATCGCGAATGCCCAGGCGCTGGACGATGGCCTCGCGCAGGGCTTCGTCGGGATGGTCCAGGGGCAGCTTCAGTTCGGTGATTCGTAGCATGGCAGGGTCCAGTATCCCGGCCATGGGCGGCCGGCGGCTTTACTCAAACCGCCAAGTATAAGCTGTTCGCCGCCCTGACTGGCAGGATAAAAGTGCCCGACGATCAGTTGTCGCGAGCGCCGCCATAGTAACCGCAGCCTTGCAGGGTCTGGCCGTCGATCTTCAGCTGCGCGCGCAGGTGGCGGATGGCACCGGTGGCGCTGTCGACGCAGCGCTGCGGGGAGACCCACAGCTCGACCTGTTTACCATTGGCTTCGCTGCTCAGGGTCAGGCCGCCGCCAGGGACTTGTTCTTCCAGAAAGGGCAGTGGCAGTGGCTCTTGGCCGACCCGGTTGAGCACCATGCCCTTGCCGCTGGCCTTGATGTCCCACTCCGGCTCATGGCCGCCGGCGCGCAGGGTCAGCTGTTTGAAGTTGGGGTCTTCGCAGGCGTTGGTCGAAGGCTCGAGGCGATACAGGCGACGGACGTCGAGTTGGCCATCGGTATTGGCCTGCTTGCTGCCGGTCAGGCGGGCACGGACATCGGCGAACAGCTTGTCGCCGGCATCATCGGCCAGGTTTGCCGCTTCTTGCAGAATGCCGGTGGTGCCGGCGTCATTGACCACGAACAAGCGGCTTTCACTGCACGGCTTGAACAGCAGTTTGCCACCGCTGGCGCTCAGTTCGCCCTGCATGCGCGTGGTGCCGAGGTCTGGATCGCTCGGTTTGTCCGCCAGTATCTGGCAGCCGGCGAACAGAGGCAGCAGGGCGGCGAGCAACAGGGGAGGGGTGAGGCGCATGGATGAGGCTCCGGGGTCACAGCGGATGAAGTGGGCACGTTACCCAGCATGGTCGCGGGGCACAAGGGCATTTGCGTTGTGGCGGTGCTGGCCCTATCGCGGGGCAAGCCCGCTCCCACGCTCACCCTGGTGTGGGAGAGTGGGCTGCTACAGCAGGTTCGGGCGCCCATGAAAAAAGGGCCCGAAGGCCCTTTCTGTGTGCAATGTCGATCAACCACCCAGATACGCGTCACGTACCTTTGGATCACTCAACAACGCTTCACCAGTGCCCTGCATCACCACCCGGCCGTTTTCCAACACATAGGCACGGTCAGCGATCTTCAACGCCTGGTTGGCGTTCTGCTCGACCAGGAACACCGTCACGCCATCACGACGCAGCTGTTCGATGATGTCGAAGATCTGCTGGATGATGATCGGCGCCAAGCCCAGCGACGGTTCATCGAGCAGCAGCAGCTTGGGCTTGCTCATCAACGCGCGACCGATGGCGAGCATCTGCTGTTCACCGCCGGACATGGTGCCACCGCGCTGGATGTAGCGCTCCTTCAGGCGCGGGAACAACTCCAGGACCTTGTCCAATTGTTCCTGGTAGTCGCCCTTGTTGGTGAAGAAGCCGCCCATGGCCAGGTTTTCCTCGACCGTCAGGCGAGCGAACACCCGGCGGCCTTCGGGGACCACCGCGATGCTCTTGCGCATGATGTGTGAGGAAGGCTGGCCAACCAGCTCTTCGCCCAGGTACTTGATGCTGCCGCTATGCGCCTGGGGCGAGCCGCACAGGGTCATCAGCAAGGTCGACTTGCCGGCACCGTTGGCGCCGATCAGGGTGACGATTTCGCCCTGGTTGATCTCGACGTTGACGCTGTGCAGTGCCTGGATCTTGCCGTAGAAGGTCGAAACGTTTTCGAACTTGAGCATTTACGCTTCCCCCAGGTAGGCCTTGATCACTTCAGGATTGTCGCGGATCTGCTCCGGCGTGCCGTCGGCCAGGGGCGTACCCTGGTTGATCACCACGATATGGTCGGAGATGCTCATCACCAGCTTCATGTCGTGCTCGATCAGCAGCACGGTCACGTTGTGGGATTCGCGCAGATAGCCGATCAGTGCCTTGAGGTCTTCGGTTTCCTTGGGGTTCAAGCCAGCGGCTGGCTCGTCGAGCATGATGATCCGCGGTTGGGTCATCATGCAGCGGGCGATCTCCAGGCGTCGCTGCTGGCCGTACGCCAGGGTGCCGGCGGTACGGTTGGCGAACTCGGTCAGGTTGACCTTCTCCAGCCAGTACTGCGCGCGCTCCATGGCCTCACGCTCGCTGCGGCGGAAGCTTGGAGTCTTGAACAGGCCTGCGAAGAAGTTGGTGTTCAAGTGCCGGTGCTGGGCAATCAGCAGGTTTTCCAGCGCGGTCATTTCCTTGAACAAACGCACGTTCTGGAACGTACGCACCACGCCCTTGCGGGCGATCTGGTGGCCGGCCAGGCCCTGGATCGGCTGGCCGTCGAGCAGGATGGTGCCGCCGCTTGGCTTGTAAAAGCCGGTCAGGCAGTTGAACACCGTGGTCTTGCCGGCGCCGTTCGGGCCGATCAGCGCCACCACCTGTTTTTCCTTGACGGTCAGGGCCACGCCGTTGACCGCCAACAAGCCGCCGAAGCGCATGCTCAGGCCGCTGACTTGCAGAATTTCGCGGCTCATCGACGCAGCTCCAAATGTGGACGTTGCATAGGCAGCAAGCCTTGCGGACGCCAGATCATCATCAACACCATCAGCGCACCGAACATCAGCATCCGGTACTCGCTGAACTCACGCATCAGCTCTGGCAGCAGGATCATCACGATGGCCGCGAGGATCACGCCCAACTGAGAGCCCATGCCGCCGAGCACGACGATGGCGAGGATGATCGCCGACTCGATGAAGGTGAACGACTCCGGCGTCACCAACCCTTGCCGTGCGGCGAAGAAGCTACCGGCGAAACCGGCGAAGCAGGCGCCCAGGGTGAACGCCGAGAGCTTGATCACGGTGGGGTTCAGGCCCAATGCGCGGCAGGCGATTTCGTCTTCACGCAAGGCTTCCCAGGCGCGGCCAATCGGCATGCGCAGCAGGCGGTTGATGACGAACAGCGCCAACAGGGCCAACAGCAGCGCTACCAGGTAGAGGAAGATGACCTTGTTGATCGAGTTGTAAGGCAGGCCGAAGAACTCGTGGAAGGTTTGCATCCCCTCGGCCGCACGCCGCTCGAAGGTCAAGCCGAAGAACGTCGGCTTCTCGATGTTGCTGATGCCGTTGGGGCCGCCGGTCAGATCGGTGAGGTTACGCAGGAACAGGCGGATGATCTCACCGAAACCGAGGGTCACGATCGCCAGGTAGTCACCGCGCAGACGCAATACCGGGAAGCCCAGCAGGAAGCCGAAGGTGGCTGCCATCAGGCCGGCGATCGGCAGGCAGATCCAGAAGCTCAACCCGTAGTAGTGCGACAGCATCGCGTAGCTGTAGGCGCCGACGGCATAGAAACCGACGTAACCCAGATCGAGCAGGCCAGCCAGTCCGACCACGATGTTCAGGCCCAGGCCCAACATCACGTAGATCAGGATCAGCGTGGCAATGTCGACCGCGCCGCGTGAACCGAAGAACGGCCACACCAGCGCCACTACGATCAGGCCGAGGATGATCCAGCGCTGAGTCTTGGGCAGAGTGAGGAAGTTGCTCACTGCCGGCGAGATCAGCTTGCGGTCCGAGCCTCTGGAGGTGACGGCGCTCCACTGCTTGTCGAACAGCACCCGCAGGAACATCAGCACCGAGCACACGGCGATCACCGTGAGGGTGAACGGCCCCTGGCTGTGCACGATCAGGTTGATGCCGTCGATGCTCAGCTTCAGGCCTAGCACCGGGAAGGCTACGGCCCACACCAGCAAGGCGCTGAAAAACGCCTGTTTGAGATTTTTGTTCATACTTTTTCAACCTCCGGACGGCCCAGGATGCCGGTCGGCCGGAACAACAGCACCAGAACCAAGAGACCGAACGCCACCACATCCTTGTATTGGTCGCCGAAGATGTCGGCGCCGAAGGCTTCGGCCACGCCCAGCACCAGCCCGCCGAGCATGGCGCCCGGAATGCTGCCGATGCCGCCCAATACCGCCGCGGTGAAGGCCTTCAGGCCTACCAGGAAACCGGCGTTGGGGTTGATCACGCCGTATTGCATGCTCAGCAATACAGCCGCCACCGCCGCCAACGCGGCACCGATGACGAAGGTCAGGGCAATGATGTTGTTGGTGTTGATGCCTAGCAGGTTGGCCATCTTGATGTCCTCGGCACAGGCGCGGCAGGCGCGGCCCAGGCGAGAACGGGAGATGAACAGGGTCAGCAGGGTCATGGCCACCAGGGTGACGATGAACACCAGGATCTGCATGTAGGAAATCAGGACTTCCTCCGCGCCACCTGGGCCGAAGGAGATGCTCCCCGGAATCAGGTTAGGGATGGACTTGTCCTTGGAGTCCTGCGATAGCAGCACGGTGTTCTGCAGGAAAATCGACATGCCGATAGCGGAAATCAGCGGGATCAGACGGTTGCTGTTACGCAGGGGGCGATAGGCAACCCGTTCGATGCTGTAGCCATAGGCACTGGTGACGAAGATCGTCGCGACGAACGCCACGGTCATCAGGATCGGCAGCGAGTCGATGCCCATCATGGCCAGCCCGGCAAGGGCGATGAAGGCCACATAGGAACCGATCATGTACACCTCGCCATGGGCGAAGTTGATCATGCCAATGATGCCGTACACCATCGTGTAACCGATGGCGATCAAGGCGTAGGTGCTGCCGATGGTCAATCCATTAACCAGTTGTTGGAAGAAATGGTAGATCTCAGGCATTACAGCGCTCCTAAAAACCTGATTTGCATTTCACTGGCGGGGGTAGGCCAGGAAACCGCGAGTGACGGTTTTAAGATTTTCAGGTGAACCGGCCCCCGGATCGCGGGAATCAGGTCCATGAACCTCGTAAAACAAAGCCCACTGCTCGCACAGTGGGCTCGTTAGCTCAGCTATTTAGTCACGCAGTTACTGAGGGGAGACTTCGGTCTTCGGTTTGCCGAAGTGCCATTCGTAGACCACGAACTTGAAGTCTTTCAGGTCGCCATTCTTGTCGTACGACAGGTCGCCAGTCGGAGTCTTGAAGGTACCGGCGTGGATGGCCTCGGCTACTTTGTCGGTGTCTTCGGACTTGGCTGCCTTGATGCCTTCGGCGATCAGCTCGACAGCCGAGTAGGCTGGGAACACGAATGGACCGCTTGGGTCTTTGCCGTCAGCCTTGATCGCATCGGCGATGGCCTTGTTGGCAGGATCCTGGTCGAAGGACTTAGGCAGGGTGACCAGCAGGCCTTCGGAAGCGCCTTGGGCAATCTGCGAGATGGAGTCGTTGCCGACGCCTTCTGGGCCCATGAACTTGGCTTTCAGACCTTTTTCCTGGGCTTGGCGCAGGATCAAGCCCAGCTCTGGGTGGTAGCCGCCGTAGTAGACGAAGTCGACGTTGGCTTGCTTGAGCTTCTGGATGATCGAGGAGAAGTCCTTGTCGCCAGCGTTCAGGCCTTCGAACACGGCAACCTTGGTGCCTTTACCTTCCAGGGTGGTCTTGACCGCAGTGGCGATGCCTTCGCCGTATTGCTGTTTGTCGTGCAGAACAGCAACGACCTTCGGCTTGACGTGGTCGGCGATGTAGTTGCCGGCAGCTGGGCCTTGAGCGCTGTCCAGGCCGATGGTGCGGAAGATCAGCTTGTAACCACGGGAAGTGATTTCCGGGCTGGTGGCGGCGGGGGTGATCATGATCACGCCTTCATCTTCATAGATGTCGGACGCAGGCTGGGTGGAGCTGGAGCACAGGTGGCCGATCACGAACTTGACGCCATCGTTGACCACTTTGTTGGCGACTGCCACGGCCTGTTTCGGGTCGCACGCGTCGTCGTATTCCTTGGCTTCAAGCATTTTGCCATCGACGCCGCCCTTGGCGTTGATGTCCTTGATGGCCTGTTTGGCGCCGATGAACTGCATGTCGCCGTACTGGGTCACAGGACCCGTCTTGGGACCGGCGATACCGATCTTGATGGTGTCGGCGGCAAACGAATGGCTGGCTACCCCGGCCAGAACCATTGCGGCGAACAGCTTGGAAATCTTGATCATAGTGCTCCACTCATTCTGTTGTAATTCTTATAGTCCTGGCGGCCAGGGCTACAGACCGGGCGGGATTTGCGGCATGGCCATGCCAGACGCAAGCCCACCTTCCCCCGGAACATGTCCCGGAACTGTACCGGTACAGTGTAGAGCGCTGTCCAAGCGCTTGAAAAGCGGCTGAAAAGCGCCAAATTGCCGAGGTGTCGCTTGATCGACACAAAGATACAGAAAAGCGCCATCACTTTGCCTGCATCACCAGCCCCACCCCACAAGTTCGGGACCAATCGACCAATTTACGTATTTGAAACCGGGTTTTTCTGCAAAAATGCCGACCTTTTTCATTGGCCGATTTTTGCCGGTAGGAACCCATGACTGATCAAACAAGCACCCTCTATGCCAAATTGCTCGGCGAGACTGCAATCATCGAGTGGAACGCGTTGGAACGATTTTGGGCCAAGGGTGACCTGATTTGGGTCGCGCCTGAGTTGGACCTGATCGCCGTTGCCGAGGCGATGGCCGAGAATCGCAGCGAGATCTTCGCCAAGTGGCGTAGTGATGGCACTGTTGGGGCATTGTCGGCAGAGCAGGCGCTTGACCTGCAAAGCCGCGATCCAGAGATCTGGGCGGTGGTGGTTTCGCCGTTCGTGGTGATGCAAGAGAAGAAAACGCAGTGATGTCGCGCTTTTTTGGTGCGTGAAAATGTGCAGGCGCATCAAATAAGTGCGTGTTGACGCGCACGTAAGGTGGAAGTTGGTAACAGTGCCGGGTTGATTCGGCGCAGCGGTAACAGTTTACGGAATGCGTAATGGGGCCGCAGAGCGGCCCTTCGCGGGCAAGCCCGCTCCCACAGTCATCGCGTCGCGCTCACCTGCAGCGCTGTACCTGGGGGAGCTGGCGACAGCCTGCGATGGGCCGCGCGGCGGCCCCAGTGCCTCAGTAGTCGACGCGCCCGGTATGATTATTGAGCGAGATGACCCGGGTCTTACCGATCCGGTGGCGGAAGATCTCGCGCAGGTATTTCACCGCCTTCTTCACGCACTCGCGCGACAAGCGAATGTCATTGATCGAGACAAACCGGCTCTTGTCGTTGATCAGTTCGCGGTACTTCTTCTCGTACATCGGCTTGATCGCATACCAGTTGGTATCGAGGATCTTCGCCGGGTTCTCGAACTCATTGAGCAACTCGTCAATGCGCTCTTCCTCGAAGTGCTCGCTGGTGATGAACTCCAGGATGGCGTTGTCCAGGGTATCGTCGAAGCGGTACGGGTTACGCGCGAAGCAGCGCTTGATGAACGCTACGATCAAGGTCAGGAAGTCGTCCGACAAACACGGGCTCTTGGCGATCAAGGTGGTCAGCGACAGGTTGGCCGAGGCGCCGATCACCAGCGCGTAACGCTTGAGGGTGGTGTTGGGGAACAGGCTGTTGAGGTGGGTCTTGAGCCGGTTCAGGTCCATGTACGACAGCTTGTAGTCCTTGGGCAGCGAGACGATCGATACCACCGACGAGCAGTTCTTGAAGAAGTGCAGGTCATGCAATGCCGCCGGGTCGAAGCCTGAGGCCTGGTACTGCTCCAGCGCCGCGCGATAACGGCGCGACTCGATCGGCAGCAGGCTGATGCCTTCGATGGCCTGGGTCTGCTTGTTGAAGTGCGGCAGGTCGATGGAGCGGAAGAACAGATCATCGATGTCCAGGCGCGGTGCTTCGCGCTCGAATACCTTGAACTTGTCCGACCCCTGCGCCGGGATCTCCGGCACCACCGATTCGGCATAGGCAATCGCCACTGGGCCGGCCAGGCTCATGAACAGGTCATTGGCGTCCAGGCGAATGGTTTCGCCAATGTCGATGCCGGCGCGGCGGAAGTAGTTCTGATCGTAATCGGTGGTCACCGCCTGGGCGGTGAGGATGTTGAAGATTTGTTGGGAGATGTACTGGTTGGCGTGCTTCTCCATCGCGTTGACGTCGATGTTCTGGATGGTGCCGTCATCGCTTTCTTCGGCGTAGCGCATGATGTCGTTGGAAATCAGCATCATCGCGTTCCACGGGCGGATGCGGCCCATGACGCTGGCTTCGCTGCTGTCTTCGTTGTCGAAGTTATAGGAAAAGTCCCATTCCTCGGACAGGTATTTGCACAGCAGACGACCGGCGTTGATGTGCAGCGCTTCGGACATTTCGCTGCGATGATCCGAGGCATTGGGCAGCACGCAGATGCCGCTGGTGAAGATCGGTTCGAAGACGAACGAATGCCCGCTCTTGCCGTCGTTCTCGTCGGCAGGCTTGGTGTCGAAGGTCTTGTTCATGTACGAGTACTGCTGGGCCAGGCCGAATTCCGACGCCATGCCCGAGCCGGTACCGCCACCGGCGCTGAAGATATAGAAGTACAACCGCGACTGGTTGGCCTTGATCCCGCAGGAGTCGATCAGGTACGAGTGAATCAGTTTCCAGTCGGCGCTGGAGAAACGCTGGGTGTCTTTGTTGAGGATGATCTTGGCCAGGTACTGACCGAGGATCGGTGCGTTACCGGCACCACCGGCATGGACCTCGGACAGGTCCATGATCTTCATTTTGCTGTAGTCCCGCAGGAAGCCGCCGCGCTCACCCTTGCGCGAGAAGCGGATGCGCCCGGCGATGTCCTTGTCCAGGTCACCGAGCATCACCAATGGCTCGACCAGAAACACCGGTTTTGCACCTTTGTTCTGCACCAGGCGTAGGTTCTGGCGAATCCAGCGTGCCGGGCTGTAGCCCGATTCACCTTTGTGGCGATCCTCGTTGTTGAACTCGTTGAGGAAGAAGGTGCGAGCGTTGTAGACCAGCTCCGCCACGTCCAGGGCAATGTTCGAGCCGCAGCGGCCAAGGCCGATCAGGCACACCGAAGGAAATTGCTGCTCCAGGCGCAGTTGGCTTTCGTCCTCGATGTGGCCGTTCTGGGGGAACACCAGGTCGCGCAGGCCATCGAGGTTGTCGAGGATGCGCTGGATATCCTGCTCGGTGTAATACAGGTACTGCTGCGCCGGCACGCTGCGAGTGGGCAGCGGTTCACGCGCTGCTGTCATCAGCGCGGTGGAGGGGATCGCCGACTCGGGCACCGCATTGGCAGAATTATTGGTAGAGGTCATAGTGCGCCATTTGCCTGGAGTGGTTGGCCCGAAGAGGTGAGTATCATCTGGCCATCACGGAGAAGTTCGCGACTGTATCAGTGCGCCATTTACGGGTGCGATAGGGGTTTGCCTTACAGCTTCTAAGGGTTTTTCTTTCGCGATGGCATTACATCGCCCGTTTGTCACCCTTCTTTAATCTGGAGTCGTTCATGAGTACTGCACTGCCTGCGTTAGGATTCGCCGGAATCGGTCTGATGGGCCTGCCGATGTGCCGGCGGTTGTTGGCCGCGGGCTATCGGCTGACGGTATGGAATCGCAGCCCGGACAAATGCGCCGAGCTGGTCGAGGCGGGCGCCCGTCTGGCTGCCAGCCCCGCAGAGCTATGCCGCGATACCGACATGGTGCTGCTGTGCCTGGCGGATACCGCCGTGGTGCGCGAGGTGGTATTCGGCGAGCAGGGTGTGGCCCGGGGCGGGCGCAGCGGGCAGCTGCTGGTGGACTTCTCCAGCCTGGAGCCGACCGCGACCCGCGAAATGGCCGCGGAGCTGGCGGCGCTGTGTGGCATGGCCTGGTTGGATGCACCGGTGTCGGGCGGCACTCCGGGGGCGGAGGCGGGGACGCTGGCGATCATGGTTGGCGGTGCGGCCGAGGATTTGGCCAGGGCACGCCCGGTGCTGCTCAACCTCGGGCAGCGGGTGACGCACATGGGCGGCGTTGGCGCAGGGCAGGTGACCAAGGCCTGCAACCAGATGATCGTCGCCTGCAATGCGCTGGTGATCGCCGAGGTGGTTGCACTTGCCGAGCAGTCGGGGGTCGAGGCCGGCCTGATCGCCGAGGCGCTGGCGGGCGGCTTCGCTGACTCCAAGCCTTTGCAGATCCTTGCCCCGCAAATGGCCGAGAGCCGCTTCGAACCGATCAAGTGGCATGTGCGCACCTTGCTCAAGGACCTGGATACCGCCGTGAAATTTTCTCGCGAGCAGGGCACGGCAACCCCGCTCAGTGGCCTCGCCGCGCAATTGATGCGTTTGCATGGTAGCCAGGGGTATCTGCAAAAAGATCCGGCGACCCTGGTAGAACTGTATCGACACAAGGACTGAAGTCGCTGTCCTGGCGGTCGAGGCGTTCTAGCACCGGGCGCAGTTCGCCCAGCGGTACCGGGCGGCTGAGCAGGTAGCCTTGCAGGTAGTCGCAGCTGTGGGCGGCGAGGAATTCGTGTTGTTCAACGGTTTCCACGCCCTCGGTGACCACCTGTAGGTGCAGGGTGTGGGCCATCATGATGATCGCCTGGACGATCTCGCGGTCTTTCTGGCTGGCCGGGACGTCCTGGATGAACGAACGGTCGATCTTCAGCACGTCCAGCGGCAGGCGCTTGAGGTAGGCCAGTGACGAATAGCCGGTGCCGAAGTCGTCGATCGACAGCGCCACGCCCTGGGCGCGGATGCGCTTGAGCAGGTTGATGGTGCGATTGATGTCGCCCATCAGGGCATTTTCGGTCACCTCCAGCTCCAATTGCCGTGGCGACAGGCCTGCTTGGAACAGCGCCAGTTCCACCTCGGTGGCCAGCTCTTCGCGGCCCAGGGTCAATGCCGAGCAATTGACCGTCACCTTGAGGCTGGTATAGCCGTGGCGATTGAGCTGGGCCAGGTCTTCACAGGCGCGGCGCAGCACCCACAGGTCAAGGTCGGCGATCAGGCCGTTGGCTTCGGCAATCCCGATGAAGCGATCCGGCCCAAGCAGGCCGTGCTGGGGGTGCTGCCAGCGGACCAAGGCTTCGAGCTTGGCTACCTGGCCGTTGTGCAAATCGAAGATCGGCTGGTAGTGCACGCACAGGCCGCGCTCTTCGAGCAGGGCCACGCGCAGTTCCTCTTCCAATTGCAGCTCCAGGGTGGCGCGGGTACGCAGGCCGCTATTGAAGAAATTCAGGTTATTGCGCCCACAGCCCTTGGATTGATACAGGGCCAGATCGGCGTTTTTCAGCAGCTCCTCGGCGTTGCGGCCATCGTCGGGGAAGATACTGATGCCAATGCTGGTGGTCATCACCATGCGCCGGCCGCCCAGATCGATCGGGTCTTTCATCCGGTGCATGATGCGCAGCGCCAGCTGGCGTGCTTCATCGCGGTTATTCAGGCTGGTGACGATGCAGAACTCGTCGCCGCCAAAGCGCGCCACCAGGTCCTGGCTGCGGGTGGCGGCCTTGATGTGGCTGGCGATGACCTTGAGCAGGTCGTCGCCGGCGGCATGGCCGAGGCTGTCGTTGATGCGTTTGAAGTGATCGATGTCGAGAAACATCACCGCCAGCATGCCGTCGTTGGCGGCTTGTTCGGCCAGGCGCTCGGCAAACACTTGGTTGAAGCCGCGGCGATTGACCAGGTTGGTCAGGGCGTCGTAGTGGGCGGCTTGCTGCAGCGAAACACGGGCTTGGTCCAATTGGCTGAGCAGCACGCTGACCCGACGCAGGTCGTGTTCTTTGCTTTGCAGTTTTTTGTCGGCGAGTGCGGCGCTGATGCTGCTGCCGCTGATCAGCAGGGTGATGAAAGCGATGGTCAAGCCCATTTGCAAGCTGTTGTCGGTCGATGGCAGGCTGAGGGCGGCGTCCGTTGGGATCACCAGGGTCATGGCAGCCATGCCAGTGAAGTGGGTGACCACGATACCGGCCGCCATCAGCACGCTGGCGCCATATTTCATGGCCAGGTGCAAGGTGCCACTGCCGTTGCGCAAGTGGCGCGCCATCAACAAGGCTACCAGGCTGGCGGCGATGGCAATGCCCAACGAGGCCAGCAGCAGGTGGGTCTGGTAGTACTGTTGAGCGCTGGTTTGCAGGGCGGCCATGCCCACGTAGTGCATCAAGGTGATGCCCAGGCCGATGAAGACGGCGGCCTGAAGATAGTGACGCGGGCGCATTTCACTGCGGTCCAGGCTGTTCATCGCCAGCCAAGAGGCGAGCAGGGCGATCAACAGGGACAGCCCGGTCATGGGCACGTCGTAGTGGATTTCCAGCGGTGCGCGGAATGCCAGCATGCTGATGAAGTGCATGGCCCATACCCCACCGGCCAGGCAACAGGCACCCAGGATGCGCCATTGCCGGCGCGCACCGAGGTTTTCGCTGTTGCTTTGCCGTTCGGCCATGTCCAGGGTGGCGAAGCACGCCGCACAGACCACCAGATAGGCGAGCGCTACCAGGAACGGTTCGTGACGGCAGTCGAGAACGATCTGTCCCGTAGCCGGCAAATCGGCGAACAATTGCAGTCCCAGCCAGTCCATTGCTTGCCTCTTCGTCGACCCTGCACGCGTCTCCAGGGAATCTGGATGGAGACTGTTCAGCAAGCAGTATAGGAAGAGGTGCTTAAGCCTTCCTGATTAATGGCATTTTGCTCTCTACCATTTGGTTATTGGTTTAATAGCGGTAGGCTCTAAGCAATTGGGGCCGCTTTGCGGCCCATCGCAGGCAAGCCAGCGATGGGCTGCGAAGCAGCCCCAATAGTTACAACCTTAAATTTAGCCTGCAACCAACACGCGAATCGCTTCCAACCGCAGCGCCGCCTTCTCCAGCATGGCCAAGCCATCAACCCGCTGTTTGCGCAGCGCATCGATCTCACTGTCGCGCACGCTCGGGTTAACCGCTTTGAGCGCGGTCAAACGCGCCAGCTCTTCGTCGGCCTCAGCCGCCAGGCGCCGTTGCGCCTCGGCCACGCGCTCGACATGGACCGGCAAGATCTTCGCGTCGGCGCCAGCAATCCGCTGCGCAAGCGCATCGCGCTGCGCCTGGATGAATTTGTTGGCGCTGGCGCGTGGCACGCTTTCGAGCTGGTCGTTGAGCGTTTCGAACGCCACCCGTGCGGCCAGGTCGTTGCCATTGGCATCGAGCAGGCAGCGCAGCGCCGCCGACGGCAGGTATCGGCCCAGCTGCAAGTTGCGTGGTGCTACCACTTCGCTGACATACAGCAGCTCGAGCAAAACGGTACCCGGCTTGAGCGCTTTGTTCTTGATCAGCGCCACGGCGGTGTTGCCCATAGAACCGGACAACACCAAGTCCATGCCGCCCTGGACCATTGGGTGTTCCCAGGTCAGGAACTGCATGTCTTCGCGCGACAGTGCCTGGGCGCGGTCGTAGGTGATGGTCACGCCTTCGTCGTCGCCCAGCGGGAAGCTGGCGTCGAGCATCTTCTCGCTCGGCTTGAGGATCAGGGCGTTTTCCGAATGGTCCTCGCTGTCGATACCGAAGGCATCGAACAAGGTTTCCATGTAGATCGGCAGGGCGAACTGGTCGTCCTGTTCGAGAATCGCTTCAACCAACGCCTGGCCTTCGCCAGCACCACCCGAATTGAGCTCGAGCAGGCGGTCACGACCGCTGTGCAGTTCAGCTTCAAGGTTCTCGCGCTCGGTTTTCGCCTCGGCGACCAACTTGTCCCAGGTGCCGGTTTCACCGCTTTCGAGCAGCGGCAGCAGGCGTGGGCCGAAGCGATGCTGCAGGGCGCTGCCAGTCGGGCAGGTGGCGAGGAAAGCGTTCAGCGCCAGGTGGTACCACTGGAACAGGCGCTCTTGCGGGCTGTCCTGCAAGTAGGGGATGTGCAGTTGGATAGTGTGCTTCTGGCCAATCCGGTCAAGACGACCAATACGCTGCTCGAGCAGGTCGGGGTGGGCCGGCAGGTCGAACATCACCAGGTGGTGGGCGAACTGGAAGTTACGCCCCTCACTGCCGATTTCCGAGCAGATCAGCACCTGGGCGCCGAACTCTTCGTCAGCGAAGTAGGCTGCGGCGCGGTCCCGTTCAAGAATGCTCATGCCTTCGTGGAACACGGTTGCCGGGATGCCGGAGCGCACGCGCAGGGCGTCTTCCAGGTCCATCGCGGTCTCGGCGTGGGCACAGATCACCAGCACTTTGGTGCGCTTGAGCATCTTCAGGGTATCGATCAGCCAGTCGACCCGTGGGTCGAAGCGCCACCAGCGTTCTTCCTCGTCGCCCGGGCCCTGGGCCTGGAAGGCCACCTCCGGGTACAGCTCGGCGCGCTCGCCGTTGGGCAGCTCGGCGTATTGCTCGGGATTGGGCAGCGGGTAGGGGTGCAGCTGGCGCTCAGGGAAGCCCTGGACTGCAGCACGGGTGTTACGGAACAGCACCCGGCCGGTGCCGTGGCGGTCGAGCAGCTCACGGATCAGGCGCGCGCTGGCCTCGCTGTCGCCATCGCTGACCGCAGCCAGCAGCGCTTCGCCTTCAGCACCGAGGAAGCCGTGGATAGTGGCGTGGGCCTGGGGCGACAGGCGGCCTTGTTCGAGCAGCTCCTGCACCGCTTCGGCCACCGGGCGATAGTTCTCGCTCTCGGCGCGGAAGGCGGCCAGGTCGTGGAAACGGTTCGGGTCGAGCAGGCGCAGACGGGCGAAGTGGCTGTCCTGGCCAAGTTGCTCGGGCGTGGCGGTGAGCAGCAGCACGCCGGGGATGACCTCGGCCAGTTGCTCGACCAGGCCGTATTCAGGGCTGACCTGTTCTTCATGCCAGACCAGGTGGTGCGCTTCGTCGACTACCAGCAAGTCCCAACCGGCGGCGAACAGCGCGTCCTGGGCTTTCTCGTCGTCGACCAGCCATTCCAGCGCGACCAACGCCAACTGAGCGTCTTCGAACGGGTTGCTGGCATCGCTTTCGATGAAGCGCTCGGCATCGAACAGTGCCACCTGCAGGTTGAAACGCCGACGCATTTCCACCAGCCATTGGTGCTGCAGGTTCTCTGGCACCAGGATCAGCACGCGGCTGGCGCGGCCAGTCAGTAGCTGGCGATGGATCACCAGGCCGGCTTCGATGGTCTTGCCCAGGCCGACTTCGTCGGCCAGCAGTACCCGCGGGGCGATCCGGTCGGCCACTTCGCGGGCAATGTGCAACTGGTGGGCGATGGGTTGGGCGCGGCAGCCGCCCAGGCCCCACAGCGACGAGAGCATCTGTTTGCTGTTGTGCTGCAAGGTGTTGTAACGCAGCGAGAACCACGCCAGTGGGTCGATCTGCCCGGCGAACAGTCGGTCGCTGGCCAGGCGGAACTGGATGAAGTTGGACAGCTGGGTCTCAGGCAGGGTACGCGGCTGGTTTTGCCCGTCGAGCCCGTGGTAGACCATCAGGCCGTCGATATCTTCAACTTCGCGAACGGTCAGCTTCCAGCCCTCGAAGTGAGTGATCTGGTCGCCTGGCGAGAAGCGCACGCGGGTCAGCGGCGCATTGCGCAGGGAATACTGACGGGTGTCGCCAGTGGCCGGATAAAGCACGGTCAACAGGCGGCCATCCTGCGCCAGGATGGTACCCAGGCCGAGCTCTGCTTCGCTGTCGCTGATCCAGCGTTGCCCCGGTTGATACTGCTGCGCCATACTGCCTGAACTCCCGCCGATGAAAAGCCGGCTATGTTAACGGATAGACCGGGCAGACCAAAGAATAAAGAGTCTAGCTGTTTCATCGACGAACACCTCAACACCTCGAGGGCTCCAAGTCGAATGCTTGCCAAGCAGCGCTGGTTGAACGCCTCCCTGGGCCTGGGCAGCTTGCTGCTACTGGCCGCCTGTGACCAAAACACTTTTCAAACCCTGCCACCGATCCCGGTCGAGCAGCTCGAAGTGCTCGGCGTGCAGACGCCGATCAAGAGCGTGCACTTTCGTGACCGTGAGGGTGAAGGGCTACTGGTGCTGAGCCGGGTCGATGGCCAGGCCACCGATGCCGAGAGCGAGCAGGAAGTCGACAAGGTGGTGCTCAAGGCCACCCTGTATGCGCGCAGCTCGGACAGCGATGCATTCAAGCCGCGTTGGCAGATCGAGCAGGAGACCACGTGTCCGGGGTTGGATCTGGACGTGGACTTCTATAGCGACGTCAGTGATGTCAGCGACCTTAATAAAGATGGCATCGCCGAGCTGACCGTGGCCAGCCATGCGTTTTGTGGTGGCGGTATCGAACCCCATGACATCGCCATCGAAATGCGCGAAGGCCAGGCCATTTACAGCATCACCGGACAATCGCAGATTACCCCGGCCGGTGAGGAGCCCATTGGCGGAGAGCGCGAAGACAGCGCCTCGCTCAAGAGCGCCCCGCAAGGGGTGCGCGAGCACCTCGATAGCGTCTGGCAGCAGGTCTACAAGCGCCCCTGGAGCGAAACCAGCCCGTCGCCTGAGGATGAGCCGGACGAGGAGCCAGCCCAGTAAGCCCATCTATACTTGCTGGTGCGCCGCTGTGACGCGCCGCACAATCGCCTGGCTACAGGCTCAAGACAGTTGAAGGCTGGCCGACACAGTAGCGACAGGAGAACTTCCCCATGCTGCCGCCGATCATCCCGCTCAGTGCCGCCCCCGTGACCTCGCAACAGGATCCGGTCAAGCCGACCCCCGATATTCGTCCGGTGGTCCCCGCGCAGCCTGCTTCCGGCGAAAGCGCCATCGACCTCAAGCACAAGCGCGACCCTGACGAGCAAGCCCTGCTGCTGCGCGATGAGCAGCGCCGCCAGCAACAGCGGCGGCAGAATAACCAGGATGAGCGTTACGAAGCCCTTGCCGGTGAAGAGCTCAACGCCGATAACACTGTTCCGGTGGCGCCACTCGGCGAGCGTCCGAGGCAGGGTTTGCTGGTCGATATCGAAGTCTGACTGGTCAACGCCTGCGCCTGGCTTCATCATGCATGTCTCTGCTGACTGTCGGGCCCGCCCATGAGTGAAGACAATCTGATCGACTTCGGTGCCGAGCGCGCCAAACGTATCCATGACCTCAAGGACAAGCGCCTCAATGAAGTGCGCCAGGCCTTCGAGCAGGCCATGCCGTTGAGCCAGGCCAAAAAGAACAAGCCCAAGGGCAAGCCCAAGAAACGCTGAAACTTGACGCAGGTCAACCCTGCGCCCGCCTCGCGTGCCCGGCCTCGGGCACCATTGACCCCGGTCAATTTCCTCCCCCCTCGCATTGGTTACCTTGCACCCATCGGACAACGGCAAACGAATACGGGAGCGCCGACATGTTCTTCGACAATGTGGTTATCGCGGGTGTGGTAACGGTCGGGTTGATGGTGGTGTTCTTCGCCGGTCTGGGCATTTTCATCTGGAAGGATTCGAACAAACGCAAACCGCGTTGATCCTTCCCGATTCACGAGCACGCAAGGCATTTAGGGCGACTTCGGTCGCCCATTTTTTTGTCTGCGGTTTTTGTCGATGACGCGCTCGTAGCAGGGCACAGCGCAAACAACACATAAAGATGATTAGCTAGCTAATTATTCGTTTCCGCTTTATCCTTGCCAGCGTTGTCTATCGTTCTACTCATCACTCCCGCAAGGTCCGATTCGTGCCCATCACCCTCCAGGCCCTGTTCGCACCCAGCAACCTCGCCATCAAGTTCGCCATCAAGACCCTGTTGGGCGGCGGCCTGGCGTTGTGGCTGGCCATGCGCTGGGGGTTGGAGCAGCCGTCCTGGGCCTTGATGACCGCCTTTATCGTCGCCCAGCCTTTGTCAGGCATGGTGGTGCAGAAGGGCCTGGCGCGCTTGGCCGGGACCCTGGTCGGCACCTCTATGTCGGTGGTGTTCATCGGCTTGTTCGCACAGACGCCGTGGCTGTTCCTGCTTACCCTGGCGCTGTGGTTGGCGCTGTGCACCGCCGCTTCCACGCAATTGCGCAGTGCCTGGTCGTATGCCTTCGTGCTGGCTGGCTACACCGTGGCGATCATTGCCTTGCCGGCCATCGATCATCCGCTGCAGGTGTTCGATCAGGCGGTAGCGCGCTGCACCGAAATTTGCTTGGGCATCGTCTGTGCAACCGCTACCAGCGCCTTGCTCTGGCCTATGCGGGTCGAGCAGCAGCTTGGCGGGCAGGCGCGCCAGGCCTGGCAAAACGGCATGCAAGCGTCGACTGCCATGCTCGGCGGTGAGGAGGGCGCGCGCCAAGGCTTGCTGGACATCCTGGGGCGGATCGTCGCCATCGATTCGCAGCGCGAGCACGCCTGGTTTGAAGGCAGCAGTGGCCGGCAGCGGGCCAGGGCCATTCGCGGCTTGAGTCAGAAACTGATGGTGCTGCTGCGCATTTCGCGCTCGGTACGCCGGCAGTGGCGCCAGCTCGATGACCAGGAGGCCCAGCGCCTTTCGCCGTGGCTGGATGAGGTTCGCGCCCAGTTGGCGCAGCCCGAACTGCCGAGCCTGTTGCTGTTGCGCCAACGTATCTGGGACGCCGCCCACGACGAGCAGATCAGTTCTGCCGAACATTACTGCCTGGCGCGCATGGCCTTGTTGCTGGACTACGCCATGGCGGCGACCCAGGCTTTGCAGGATGTCGAGGAGGGCAGGACGCCCAAGGATATGTCGCAAGGTCTGGCCGTGCATCGTGACCTGCCGCTGGCTCTGCTGTTCGGCTCGCGCAGCGCCTTGGCGTTTTTGGTCATGAGTAGTTTCTGGTTAGCCACCGCCTGGCCGTCGGCACCTGGCGGGCTGGTGCTGACTTGCGTGGTCTGTAGCCTGTTCGCCAGCCGTGAGAACGGCGCACAGATCGGCTTGAGTTTCTTGCGCGGGATTTTCCTGGCGATCCCGGTGGCGTTTGTGGTGGGGCAGATTCTCCTGCCGCAGTGGAGCAGCTTCGCCATGCTCTGTTTAGCCATGGGCGTGCCGCTGTTCTTCGGCGCCCTGGGCATGGCCCATCCGCGCACCGGCGCTACCGCCACCTCGTATTGCCTGCATTTCATTGTGTTGGTGTCGCCGCTCAATGCCATGCACTTTGACGTGGCGAGCATGCTCAACAGCGCCCAGGCGATGCTGATGGGCGTTGGCGCTGCGGTATTGGCCTTCCGCCTGGTGGTGATCCGCCATCCAACGTGGTTGGGCCGGCGGCTGCGCGCGGCGACGCAGAGTGACCTGGTTCGCCTGACCCGCCGCGACTTGCGTGGCGCCGACAGTTGGTTCGGCGGGCGCATGGCCGACCGCCTGATGCAGCTGGCGCGCCATGCCAGCGAGCTGCCCGAAGCTCAGCGCAAACGCTGGGACGATGGCCTGCACGGCCTGGACATCGGCGATGAATTGGTGCACCTGCGCATGTGCCTGGCTGTGGCCCAGGCACCGCTCGATGCGGCGCAAAGGCAATACTTGCAGCAAGTCGAAGCGGTGCTTTCCAGAGGCCCGGCGCCGGGGCGCGGCCAGCGCCTGGATGCGGCCAGTGAGCAATTCATCGCGGCCCTGCGCCGCCAGCCGCCGAGCGACCCGCTGCGGCTGGCCGAGGGCGCCGTGCTGCAGTTACAGAAGAGCTGGGGCAAGTGGTGCCGTTGGCAGGAGGAAATGCATGGGCTTGCGTGAATGGGCGGTGGGCGGTGTGCTGCTCAGCCCGTTTCTGATCTACGTGCTGATTGCGCTGCTGGTGACCGGTGCGCTGCGCCTGCTGGTGCAGGCCACGCCGCTTGGGCGCTGGATCTGGCATGAAGCGTTGTTCGATGCGGCATTGTTCGTTTGTATCTTGTTCCTGGTGGTACGTCTGCTAGGGCCTTTGTAAGGAGTCAGTCCATGCGTACAGCGGTACGTACCTTGGTCACCCTGTGTGTGGTGATCATCGCCGTGTTTGCCGGCTATCACCTTTGGCAGTACTACATGCTGACGCCGTGGACCCGCGACGCCCGGGTTCGCGCCGACGTGGTGGTGATTGCCCCGGATGTGTCGGGTTGGGTGCGAGAGCTCAAGGTCCAGGATAACCAGCAGGTGAAAGCGGGCGATGTGCTCATGAGCATCGACCGCGAGCGCTTCCAGGCCGCGTTCGACCAGGCCAAGGCGGTCGCCGAGACCCGCGCCCACCAGTTGCACCTGCGTGAACGCGAAGCGGCGCGGCGCACCGCGCTTGGCCCCGATGCGATCAGTGCCGAGCTGCGCGAGAATGCCCAGATCAACGCGGCGGTGGCGCGCGGTGAACTGCACGAGGCCCAAGCGCAGTTACAAGTGGCCAAGATCAACCTTGAGCGCAGCGAAGTGCGCGCGCCGCGTAGTGGACACATCACCAACTTGCGCCTGGCGCAGGGTAACTACGTCAACACTGGGCAGTCGGTGATGGCCCTGGTGGATGATTCGACGTTTTATATCCAGGCCTATTTCGAAGAAACCAAGTTGCCGCGCATTCGCGTCGGTGATTCGGTCAAGGTCTGGCTGATGGGGGCCGGCGATTCGATGCAGGGGCATGTACAGAGCATCAGCCGCGGGATCACCGACGCCAACAGCAACCCTGACAGCCAGCTGTTGCCTGAGGTTGAGCCGACGTTCAACTGGGTGAGGCTGGCGCAGCGGATTCCGGTGCGGATTCGCTTGGATCAGGTGCCGCAGGGGGTGACCCTGAGCGCGGGGATGACAGCCAGTGTGCAGGTACATGAGGATCAGGCCGAACCTTGAAGTGCTTGCCGGTTGTACTGCCGCTATCGCGGGGCAAGCCCGCTCCCACGCAGCTCGGGCAGAGTCCATTGCGTGGGAGCGGGCTTGCCCCGCGATAGCCTTGCAACAGACGACAGCGTTACAGGAACATCCCCCCGGAAACCTCCAGCCGCTGCCCAGTGATCCAGCCATTGCCCTGTTCAAGCAACAGCGCCACCGCCGCACCGATATCATCAGGCAAGCCGACCCGTCCCAACGCGGTATTGCCGGCGATGAAGTCATTGACCTGGGCATTGTCGCGCACCACTCCGCCGCCAAAGTCAGTCTCGATCGCCCCTGGCGCGAGAATGTTCACCCGGATCCCCCGAGCGCCTAGCTCCTTGGCCTGGTAACGGGTCAGCACTTCCATGGCGCCTTTCATGGCGGCATAGGCGGCATAGCCGGGCAGGGCGAAGCGGGTCAAGCCCGTGGAAATGTTGACGATGCGCCCGCCGTCGGCCAGCAGCGGCAACATCTGCTGGGTAAGGAAGAACGGCCCTTTGAGTTGGATATTCAGCAACTGGTCGAACTGCGCCTCACTGGTTTCACTGAACGGCACGTTCAAGCCGATCCCGGCATTGTTCACCAGGTAGTCGAACTGACGACGGCCAAAGTGCTGCTCCAGGGTGTCGCTAAGACGTGCTGCAAAACCTGCGAAGCTGCTGCTGTCGGCGACATCTAATTGCAGCATGGCGGCGCGCCCACCCGCTTGTTGCAGTTGTTCGGCTAGCGCTAAGGCTTGATCGGCTTTGCTGTGGTAAGTGCCGATAACATCGATGCCGCGCGCCGCCAGGTGCTGGGCGGTGTTTTTACCAAGGCCGCGGCTGGCGCCGGTGATCAATGCAATCTTGCGAGTCATGGCGAACTCCTCATGGGTGGTTGTGAGGAACAGGTTATTGATCGCCTCCAGGCTGTTAAATCCTGTGAATTTGGAAATACTGTTCGCTAGATCCGGATAATCGAGTGCCTGAGGATGAACAAGCTTGAGCTGCTGAAGACCTTTGTCAGGGTCAATGAACTGTGCAGTTTCACCCTGGCCGGGGAGAGCCTGGGCCTGCCGCGCTCTACCGTCTCCGAGCAGGTCAAGGCGCTGGAGCGATTGCTTGGTAGCCGGCTGTTCAACCGCACCACCCGCCGAGTCCAGGCGACTCAGGACGGGCTGCTGCTGTACGAGCGCAGTAAGGACGTGCTCTCGGGCATGGATGAGATCGAAAGCTTGTTTCGTGCCGACGATGCGCAATTGTCCGGCCGCCTGCGGATCGATCTACCGACCATGATGGCGCGACGGGTGATCATCCCGGCGTTGCCGCAGTTCCTCCAGCGTCATCCTCATCTTGAGGTGGAAATCAGCTGCACCGATCGTCAGGTCGACCTGTTGCGTGAAGGCTTTGATTGTGTGATGCGCATTGGTGCGCTCAGTGACCTGGACGTGGTGGCGCGGCCGATCGGCCAGTTGAGCATGCGCAACTGCGCCAGCCCCGCTTACCTGGCCACATTCGGCATGCCGCACAGTCTTGCCGACCTGGCCGGGCATCGACTGGTCCACTACGTGCGCAATCTTGGCGCGCGCAGCGCAGGATTCGAGTATGAGCGGGAAGGGCAAGTGTACTTGCAGCCCATGGGTGGCGTGGTCACGGTCAACAATGCCGAAGCTTATTCTGCCGCTTGTCTGGCAGGCCTGGGATTGATCCAGGTGCCTGCAGTTGGCGTGGCCGAGCACCTGCGCAGTGGCGCGTTGGTCTCGGTGCTCGAACCCTGGCAGGCCCAGGCCATGCCGGTGTCTTTGTTGTATGCACGTCAGCGCCATGTGCCACGCCGGGTCCAGGCGTTCATGAGCTGGTTGGCGGTGGTGCTCGAGGGGCAGGTCGATCCAGCGGCGAGCGCCAGTTGAAGCGAGCGGATGGCTTCACGGCTGCGAAAACCTTGGCCGTCCCCTGGCGACTTGCGCTAGGCTGGCCCTTGCGCGTTGCCCGGCAGAGGCAGCCGCTTACCCTGCGTGCGTGACTCCCATCTTTTTGCGAGGTACGCCATGGCCATTACATCCCAGGACATCTGCAGCGCCGCTGACCAGCTCAATGGTTTCGTCGGCTTTCACGGCAAGCGCGGTACGCATATCGTGCGCTTTTCAGAAGACGCGTTCGGCATGGACGTGGCGGATGACAGCATTACTCCCTGTAGCGAATTTGTCTGGCGAGCCGAAGCCGGGACGCGCATGGCGTTATGCCGTGAGCGGCTAGCCTTGTTGCTTGGGCAACATGTGGATGATCGACTGAATATTGGCCAGCCTTTACGCATTTATTTGCAGCGCACGGACCTGCCGGAAATCGTCGCCGAGCGCAATTTGCGCTGATTGATCGGTTGTTCTATCGGCGGGGCTGCGGTAGATGTGGTGTCAGAAGCGGCCTCTTCGCGGGCAAGTCCGCTCCTACAGGGGCCGCGCCGAACTGGAAATTGGCGCTAATCCTGTGGGTGCGGGCTTGCCCGCGAAGAGGCCAGATCTGACATAACCCCCAAGGCTCAACCCGCCCCATGCTGCTGATCATCCGGTTGACGCAACAAGGCCTCGAAACTGTCCTTGTCCACCGGCCGGCTCAAGTAATAGCCCTGCACTTCATGGCAGCGCTCCTTGCCCAGCGCCTTGAGCTGTTGCTCGGTCTCCACCCCTTCCGCGGTGACCGTCAAACCCATCGCCTTGCCCAGGTTGATGATCGCCTGCACTACCGCGCGGTCATTGCCGTTTTGGCTGTTCAGCCCGGCAATGAACCGCTTGTCGATCTTGATGCTGTCGAACGGATAGGTGCGCAGATAACCCAGCGATGAATAGCCGGTGCCAAAATCATCCATGTTCAGCCGCACGCCCAACTCCTTGAGCGCGAGCATCGTGCCTAGCGCCCCTTCGATGTCGTTGAGCATGACATTCTCGGTAATCTCCAGCTCCAGACGTTGCGCCGGGAAGCCGGTCTCCAACAGGATATCGCGCACATCGGCGACCACGTCACTGCGCGAGAACTGCGCCGGAGACAGATTGACCGAAACCAGCAGCGCCTGCGGCCAGTCGCGAGCGGTGCTGCAGGCTTCGCGCAGGACCCAGCGGCCGAGTGCGGCAATCAGGTCGCTTTGTTCGGCCAGCGGGATGAAGATGTCCGGGCCAAGCAAGCCTTCCTGCGGGTGCTGCCAACGCACCAAGGCTTCCACGGAAACGATGCGCAGATCGTCCAGGCGGTAGCGCGGCTGATAATGCAGGACGAACTCATTGTGCTTGAGCGCTCGGCGCAGGTCGTTTTCCAGCTGCCGGCGGTACTGGATCTGCTGGCTCATTTCCGGCGAGAAGTAGCGCCAGCTGTTCTTGCCGTCGGCTTTGGCCTGATACAGGGCAATGTCGGCGCAGCGGATCAGTTCGCCGGCATCGAACCCCTGCGATCGGGTCTGGGCTACCCCCAGGCTGGCGCCGATGTGCAGTTGTTGTTCTTCATAAGCGATGGGCCGTTGCAGCAGCTCGATCAGGCGCGCGCAGAGGCGGTCGATCTCGCTGCGATTGTCCATGCCGCTGAGGACCAGGACGAATTCATCACCGCCAAGCCGCGCCACCAGATCACCGTCGCGGGTGGTGTCGCGCAGGCGAGCAGCCACTTCCTGCAATACCGCATCGCCTGCCGGATGGCCGAGCGAGTCGTTGATTGGCTTGAAGTTGTCCAGGTCCAGCAACAGTAAGGTCAGCGGCGGCGAGTCGCTGCCGCGCAGCAGGGCTTGCTCCAGATGACGCGACAGTTTGTTGCGGTTGGCCAAGCCCGTCAGGGCGTCATGCATGGACAGGTGCTGGATCCTGGCGTGGGCATCGACCTCGTCGGTGATGTCGCTGGCGGTCCCGCGAAAACCTGCCAGCTTGCCGGCATACACAATCGCACGTGCCGAGATCCGGCAGTAGCGGTTCTGCCCGGTGTGGTCGCGGTAGGCGCAGCGCAGGTTGGCCAACTGCTGTGGATCGGTGTCGGTCTGGGCGTCCAGCCAGGGTGACAGGGGCGTGGTGTCGCACGCCAGTAACTGGTTGAGCGGCTGGCCCAGCCAGTCCTCCACGCGATACCCGGTGACGCTGGCGAAGCGCTGCGAGAGATAGGTCAGGCGCTGGTGGCGATCGGTTTCCCAGATCCAGTCAGACGCCGCCTCGGCAACTGCGCGAAAGCGCTGCTCGCTGGCTTCCAGGGCCTGATTGCTCTGTTGCAGGCGTTGCAGGCTCAGGTCGATGGCCTGTGAGCTGCGCAACGCATGGCGAAACAGATAAAGCATCACCAGGCCCAGCACTACTAAAGCGCCGAGCAAGGGCGGCAGCACCGCCCAGAGCAACTGGCGGCCGGGTTGTGGGCTACTCCAGGCCAGGCGATAGCCGGTGTTGCCCAGGGTTATGCGCGGTTGGCCGTGGGCATCGCTGTTGACTGGCTCGACGCGCATGTCGCTCAAACCCGCACCCTGGCCGAGCTTGGTCAGCTTGGCTTCGGTCAGTTGGTCGACGAAAAGCATGATCGGCGCCTGGGCCACGTCGGCTTCTGAAACCTCTATGTCAGGGCGAATGGCGGCGGCAGTGAGTACTGCCGGCCAGCCGTTGAGCAAGACGAAATGAGTGATCTGCTCGCGTGCGGGGGCGGCTTTTCGCGCTTGGGCTATGATCGGCGCCAGGGCAGAGTCTATGTAGGCGCTGGCCGGCGATTGGCTTGGGCTGCCTTTAAATAGGGCATAGGTTGTGCGCTGGTCATCAATCACGAACACGCCTTCATAGCCGCTGGCGCTGAACAGCGATTCGCCGACGTTCTTCTCTTCGTACGCCCATTGCCAGTCGACCTCACCGCTCAGGTGCTGGTAGGCGGCGTCCCACACCGCGTAGCTGGAGAGAAACTGACGCGAGGCGAGCAGGCGCTGCTCCAGTGCTTGTGTGGCGTGGAAGGTGCTTTGATCCTGCTCTTGCTGATCCAGGGTGGCGGCGATATTGAACAGCGCCCCGAGCGTGACCAGCGCGGCCAGCAGAAACAGCGCAGAAAAGCCAAAGATCAAACGACGTACTTGCAGACGTGGAGCGGGGCTTGCGGGCGATAGGGCGACTGTCCTGTCCATGCGCGAGGCTACTCCTTGTAGAACTGCATCCCTCCCGCCGATGGCTTGAGGGAAGGTTCATTCAGGATAGGCCAGCCTGAGCGGTGCGCCGCCGCCACGATTGAAATTCACCTGGTCGCGGCCTTGATGCTTGGCTGCGTACAACGCTTTGTCGGCCTCTTCCAGCCAGTGTTCGGCAGACTTGAGCTCGGCATTGAACGCCGCCAGGCCGATGCTCAGGCTGATACGCAGCGCAGGCAACTGCGGGTTGCGGTAGGCATTGACCCGTTCACGCAGGCGCTCCATGGCCTGGCCGGCACGCGCTTCGTCGATATTCGGGAAGATCACGCAAAACTCGTCGCCGCCGTAGCGCCCGCCCAGGTCATCCTCGCGCAGGTTACGCCGCAGTTCCTGGCTCAGATGGCGCAGCACGCAGTCGCCGACCACATGACCGAAGGTATCGTTGATGGTTTTGAAGTGATCGATATCGATCAGGGCGATAACCGCGGGTAGCTGCTGCTGGCGACAGATCTGGAATTTGAGTAGCAGCAGGTCCTTCCACGAGCCATGGTTGAGCAGGCCAGTGAGGCTGTCGGTGCGGCTCAGGGCGCTGAGCTGGCGCTTGTGATCGGCCAGCTTGATTGCCAGCCGGTAGCACACCCAGCCCAATGCCAATGGGTAGAGAGTGAGCATCGGCAGGCAGGCGAAAACCTGCAAGGGGGTGGCTTGCAGCTGCAAGCCGGTACCGATTACCAGGCTGGCCAGCAGCATACCGACCAGTTGCGCCAGTAAACCGCGGATGACCATACGTTTACCGCCGGCGGCGACATTGTTCATGGCCATCATCGACAGGATGGTGACACTGGGCAGTGGATTGAAGTGGAAGGCAGCAGTCCAGAACCCGCCCATCAGCGAATCGAGCAACAAGTTGCGCTGTTCGGCCCGGTAGGGCGCTGCCGAGCGCATCGCCCACTGATAGGCCAGGTGTGGCCAAGCCACAGCGTTGACCAGCATCAGCACCCAGACCCAGGTCGGCGGCTGCAAGGGGGCCATCGCAGCCATCACGCAGAATAGGCCGATGCCCATGCCGAGGAACCGCGGCAGGTAGATGCGCCTGACGAATGAGAGTCCCTTGCCGCTGTTATTATCGATCATGGTCGTGGTTCTTCCGTGGGACGCCGTTTATCGCATAAATCGCGTGAATATTGTTCAACAGTGTTCGCTCGGCGAAAAATGACCTTACAAGCCAATTCACGGTTGATCCGATCACTGTGGGGTAACATGAACGCCTTGTTCCTGCTCGGAGTGCTTCTGTTCATGCTGCCCACGGCCTCTAACGCCGCTGACCCGGCGCACTACAGGGATGGACGATTCCACAATCAGGCGACGCTGCCCCAGGATGGGGCGATGAACAAACTGCGCATTGGCCTTAAGTACTTGTTGTTGCGCAAGCCGCCCGAGACCCGACCCGTTGCGCCCATCAGCCTGCTGCCGATGACCCGTCAGCAGGTGCTCGATGCGCCAGACCACAGCCTCTGGCGACTGGGGCATTCAACGGTACTGCTCAAGCTGCGTGGGCGCTTCTTTATTACCGACCCGGTTTTTGCCGAACGTGCCTCGCCGGTGCAATGGGCTGGGCCACTGCGTTTCCATGCGCCGCCCCTGGCGCTGAACGAAGTGCCAGCACTGGCCGCGGTGATTCTTTCGCACGATCATTTCGATCACCTCGATGAACAGGCCATTCGCCAACTGGCAGGGCGCACCGACAAGTTCCTTGCCCCGTTGGGCGTGGGCGACCGGCTGATCGACTGGGGTGTACCGAGTGAGAAAGTGCGTCAACTCGATTGGTGGCAAGAAACCGAGATAGGCGGCGTGCGTTTGGTGGCCACCCCGGCGCAGCATTTTTCTGGTCGCGGGCTGTTCGACAGCAATCGAACCCTGTGGGCCTCGTGGGTGATCATCGATGATGACCTGCGGCTGTTCTTCAGTGGTGATACCGGCTACTTCGACGGCTTTCGGCAGATCGGCGAACGCTATGGGCCGTTCAACCTGACCCTGATCGAGACCGGTGCGTATAACCTGGCCTGGCCGAATGTTCATATGCAGCCAGATCAGAGTTTGCAGGCACACCTGGATTTGCGCGGGCAGTGGTTGTTGCCGATCCACAACGGCACCTTTGATCTCTCCATCCATGGTTGGCAGGAACCGTTCGAGCGCATTCTGGCGTTGGCCGCGCAGGCGCAGGTAAAACTGAGTACGCCGCAGATGGGCGAGCGCATCAGCCTCGACTCACCGCATGCCGGGCAGAACTGGTGGCAGCCACGTCCGATACGCCAGCAGGGCAGGGCGGCGCAGCGCTCGGTGGCTTCACGCTGAAGATCAGATCTTCGGCTCCTGGCGGCGGCTTGTGGGCTTATTGCCTTCTTTAAGTAGCTGCGAAGGAGGCTTGCCGCTGTCGCTGCGGACTTGGGCGTGGCTTATGAGGGCGAAGATAAAGCTGCCGCCTATGATGTTACCGACCAGGGTGGGCAAGGCGAACTCCAGCCAGAAGGCCTGCCAGGTTTCATCTCCGGCCCATACCAGGTAGGACACTTCCACGGAGCCTACGACGATATGGGTGAAATCGCCCAACGCCATCAAGTAGGTAATCATCAGGATGATCCAGATCTTGGCGTTCTCCATGGCGGGGATCATCCAGACCATGGTGGCGATCATCCATCCGGAGACGATGCCCTTGGCGAACATCTGGCTGATGTCGTTCTTCATCACCTTGCGGCCCACTTCCAGAAACGCCACATCGGCCTTGCTGTCGAAGATCGGCAATTCGAGCATCACCCACGCTACTAATATAGTGCCGGCCAGATTACCCAGGAGAACCACGCTCCAGAGTCGCAGCAGCCGACCCAGGTTGGCCAGGGTGGGAGTGGTCATCAGCGGCAGCACGGCAGTCAGGGTGTTTTCGGTAAACAGTTGCTGGCGAGCCAGAATCACGGCCATGAACCCCGCGCTGTAGCCGATGCTGGCAATCACCTGGGCGCTATCGCCTTCGGGTAGGCGGGCATAGAACAAGCCCATCGCCATGAGCGATAGGCCCATGCTCAGGCCTGCGGCCAAGGCTGACCACCATAGCGCGGCGAGCGTGCGCTCAAGCTCTTGGTCGCCCTGGGCACGAATGATTTCGTGCAGAACCGCTGCTCGGGGCGGTTGGTTGTGGCTGATTTCCTGCTCTTCATCCGCCGACAGGCCTGGGGTCTTGTCGCTCTGCGCATCGCTCATGGCCGCTGTGCTCCGCTGGGTGGTTCTCTACAGATCCGTTGAGCTTCTATTTAGTTGCTCACAACCTTGATAACAGTCAGAAAGTTTTTTTAGATCAAGGTGTTGACTCAGATTTCAAACCGCGTATTATTCGCCTCCTCGCAGCGATGCACGCAGCGAGATGCAGCAAACGCTTGAGATCCACAGCGGTGAAAAAGGTAGTTGACAGCAGTTTGTAACGCTGTAGAATTCGCCTCCCGCTGCGAGAGATCGCAAGCGAGTCAAGTGTTTGAAGTTGAACGAGTTTCTCGCAAAATACTTCGAAATAAACGCTTGACAGACACAGAGGAAAGCGTAGAATGCGCGCCTCGGTTGAGACGAAAAGCTCTTAACCAAACGCTCTTTAACAAATTGAATCAAGCAATTCGTGTGGGTGCTTGTGAGTACGGTTTGATAGTCGCCAAGATTATCAGCATCACAAGTGGCCACATGAGCAATCATAGTAGTCATTTGAGATTGCTGAGCCAAGTTTAGGGTTTCTTAAAAACCCAAGCAGTATTGAACTGAAGAGTTTGATCATGGCTCAGATTGAACGCTGGCGGCAGGCCTAACACATGCAAGTCGAGCGGATGAGAAGAGCTTGCTCTTCGATTCAGCGGCGGACGGGTGAGTAATGCCTAGGAATCTGCCTGGTAGTGGGGGACAACGTTTCGAAAGGAACGCTAATACCGCATACGTCCTACGGGAGAAAGCAGGGGACCTTCGGGCCTTGCGCTATCAGATGAGCCTAGGTCGGATTAGCTAGTTGGTGAGGTAATGGCTCACCAAGGCGACGATCCGTAACTGGTCTGAGAGGATGATCAGTCACACTGGAACTGAGACACGGTCCAGACTCCTACGGGAGGCAGCAGTGGGGAATATTGGACAATGGGCGAAAGCCTGATCCAGCCATGCCGCGTGTGTGAAGAAGGTCTTCGGATTGTAAAGCACTTTAAGTTGGGAGGAAGGGCAGTAAGATAATACCTTGCTGTTTTGACGTTACCGACAGAATAAGCACCGGCTAACTCTGTGCCAGCAGCCGCGGTAATACAGAGGGTGCAAGCGTTAATCGGAATTACTGGGCGTAAAGCGCGCGTAGGTGGTTTGTTAAGTTGGATGTGAAAGCCCCGGGCTCAACCTGGGAACTGCATCCAAAACTGGCAAGCTAGAGTACGGTAGAGGGTGGTGGAATTTCCTGTGTAGCGGTGAAATGCGTAGATATAGGAAGGAACACCAGTGGCGAAGGCGACCACCTGGACTGATACTGACACTGAGGTGCGAAAGCGTGGGGAGCAAACAGGATTAGATACCCTGGTAGTCCACGCCGTAAACGATGTCAACTAGCCGTTGGAATCCTTGAGATTTTAGTGGCGCAGCTAACGCATTAAGTTGACCGCCTGGGGAGTACGGCCGCAAGGTTAAAACTCAAATGAATTGACGGGGGCCCGCACAAGCGGTGGAGCATGTGGTTTAATTCGAAGCAACGCGAAGAACCTTACCAGGCCTTGACATGCAGAGAACTTTCTAGAGATGGATTGGTGCCTTCGGGAACTCTGACACAGGTGCTGCATGGCTGTCGTCAGCTCGTGTCGTGAGATGTTGGGTTAAGTCCCGTAACGAGCGCAACCCTTGTCCTTAGTTACCAGCACGTTATGGTGGGCACTCTAAGGAGACTGCCGGTGACAAACCGGAGGAAGGTGGGGATGACGTCAAGTCATCATGGCCCTTACGGCCTGGGCTACACACGTGCTACAATGGTCGGTACAGAGGGTTGCCAAGCCGCGAGGTGGAGCTAATCTCACAAAACCGATCGTAGTCCGGATCGCAGTCTGCAACTCGACTGCGTGAAGTCGGAATCGCTAGTAATCGCGAATCAGAATGTCGCGGTGAATACGTTCCCGGGCCTTGTACACACCGCCCGTCACACCATGGGAGTGGGTTGCACCAGAAGTAGCTAGTCTAACCTTCGGGAGGACGGTTACCACGGTGTGATTCATGACTGGGGTGAAGTCGTAACAAGGTAGCCGTAGGGGAACCTGCGGCTGGATCACCTCCTTAATCGAAGACATCAGCCTGCTGATGAGCTCCCACACGAATTGCTTGATTCACTTGTATAAAGACGATGCTGTAACGCGACCCTGTTATAGGTCTGTAGCTCAGTTGGTTAGAGCGCACCCCTGATAAGGGTGAGGTCGGCAGTTCAAATCTGCCCAGACCTACCAATTACTTGGTGCAGCCTAGGTAATACGGGGCCATAGCTCAGCTGGGAGAGCGCCTGCCTTGCACGCAGGAGGTCAGCGGTTCGATCCCGCTTGGCTCCACCACTCTTTCAGGTTTCGCAGCACTGCTAGAACTTAGAAATGAGCATTCCAATGTGAATGTTGATTTCTGACTTTTGTCAGATCGTTCTTTAAAAATTCGGATATGTGATAGAAATAGACTGAACGCTGCTTTCACTGGCAGTGGATCAGGCTAAGGTAAAATTTGTGAATGCTCGCAAGAGCGAACGAATTTTCGGCGAATGTCGTCTTCACAGTATAACCAGATTGCTTGGGGTTATATGGTCAAGTGAAGAAGCGCATACGGTGGATGCCTTGGCAGTCAGAGGCGATGAAAGACGTGGTAGCCTGCGATAAGCTTTGGGGAGTCGGCAAACAGACTGTGATCCAGAGATCTCTGAATGGGGGAACCCACTCAGCATAAGCTGAGTATCTTGTACTGAATACATAGGTGCAAGAGGCGAACCAGGGGAACTGAAACATCTAAGTACCCTGAGGAAAAGAAATCAACCGAGATTCCCTTAGTAGTGGCGAGCGAACGGGGACCAGCCCTTAAGTTGGTTTGAGATTAGTGGAACGCTCTGGAAAGTGCGGCCATAGTGGGTGATAGCCCCGTACACGAAAATCTCTTATCAATGAAATCGAGTAGGACGGAGCACGAGAAACTTTGTCTGAACATGGGGGGACCATCCTCCAAGGCTAAATACTACTGACTGACCGATAGTGAACCAGTACCGTGAGGGAAAGGCGAAAAGAACCCCGGAGAGGGGAGTGAAATAGAACCTGAAACCGTATGCGTACAAGCAGTGGGAGCCTACTTTGTTAGGTGACTGCGTACCTTTTGTATAATGGGTCAGCGACTTATATTCAGTGGCGAGCTTAACCGAATAGGGGAGGCGTAGCGAAAGCGAGTCTTAATAGGGCGTTTAGTCGCTGGGTATAGACCCGAAACCGGGCGATCTATCCATGGGCAGGTTGAAGGTTAGGTAACACTGACTGGAGGACCGAACCGACTACCGTTGAAAAGTTAGCGGATGACCTGTGGATCGGAGTGAAAGGCTAATCAAGCTCGGAGATAGCTGGTTCTCCTCGAAAGCTATTTAGGTAGCGCCTCATGTATCACTGTAGGGGGTAGAGCACTGTTTCGGCTAGGGGGTCATCCCGACTTACCAAACCGATGCAAACTCCGAATACCTACAAGTGCCGAGCATGGGAGACACACGGCGGGTGCTAACGTCCGTCGTGAAAAGGGAAACAACCCAGACCGTCAGCTAAGGTCCCAAAGTCATGGTTAAGTGGGAAACGATGTGGGAAGGCTTAGACAGCTAGGAGGTTGGCTTAGAAGCAGCCACCCTTTAAAGAAAGCGTAATAGCTCACTAGTCGAGTCGGCCTGCGCGGAAGATGTAACGGGGCTCAAACCATGCACCGAAGCTACGGGTATCACCTTTTGGTGATGCGGTAGAGGAGCGTTCTGTAAGCCTGTGAAGGTGAGTTGAGAAGCTTGCTGGAGGTATCAGAAGTGCGAATGCTGACATGAGTAACGACAATGCGAGTGAAAAACTCGCACGCCGAAAGACCAAGGTTTCCTGCGCAACGTTAATCGACGCAGGGTTAGTCGGTCCCTAAGGCGAGGCTGAAAAGCGTAGTCGATGGAAAACAGGTTAATATTCCTGTACTTCCGATTGTTGCGATGGAGGGACGGAGAAGGCTAGGCCAGCTTGGCGTTGGTTGTCCAAGTTTAAGGTGGTAGGCTGAGATCTTAGGCAAATCCGGGATCTCAAGGCCGAGAGCTGATGACGAGTTGCCTTTAGGCGACGAAGTGGTTGATGCCATGCTTCCAAGAAAAGCTCCTAAGCTTCAGACAATCGGGAACCGTACCCCAAACCGACACAGGTGGTTAGGTAGAGAATACCAAGGCGCTTGAGAGAACTCGGGTGAAGGAACTAGGCAAAATGGCACCGTAACTTCGGGAGAAGGTGCGCCGGCGAAGGTGAAGGGCTTGCCCCGTAAGCTTTTGCTGGTCGAAGATACCAGGCCGCTGCGACTGTTTATTAAAAACACAGCACTCTGCAAACACGAAAGTGGACGTATAGGGTGTGACGCCTGCCCGGTGCCGGAAGGTTAATTGATGGGGTTAGCGCAAGCGAAGCTCTTGATCGAAGCCCCGGTAAACGGCGGCCGTAACTATAACGGTCCTAAGGTAGCGAAATTCCTTGTCGGGTAAGTTCCGACCTGCACGAATGGCGTAACGATGGCGGCGCTGTCTCCACCCGAGACTCAGTGAAATTGAAATCGCTGTGAAGATGCAGTGTATCCGCGGCTAGACGGAAAGACCCCGTGAACCTTTACTATAGCTTTGCACTGGACTTTGAATTTGCTTGTGTAGGATAGGTGGGAGGCTTTGAAGTGGGGACGCCAGTTCTCATGGAGCCATCCTTGAAATACCACCCTGGCAACTTTGAGGTTCTAACTCAGGTCCGTTATCCGGATCGAGGACAGTGTATGGTGGGTAGTTTGACTGGGGCGGTCTCCTCCCAAAGAGTAACGGAGGAGTACGAAGGTGCGCTCAGACCGGTCGGAAATCGGTCGTAGAGTATAAAGGCAAAAGCGCGCTTGACTGCGAGACCCACACGTCGAGCAGGTACGAAAGTAGGTCTTAGTGATCCGGTGGTTCTGTATGGAAGGGCCATCGCTCAACGGATAAAAGGTACTCCGGGGATAACAGGCTGATACCGCCCAAGAGTTCATATCGACGGCGGTGTTTGGCACCTCGATGTCGGCTCATCACATCCTGGGGCTGAAGCCGGTCCCAAGGGTATGGCTGTTCGCCATTTAAAGTGGTACGCGAGCTGGGTTTAGAACGTCGTGAGACAGTTCGGTCCCTATCTGCCGTGGACGTTTGAGATTTGAGAGGGGCTGCTCCTAGTACGAGAGGACCGGAGTGGACGAACCTCTGGTGTTCCGGTTGTCACGCCAGTGGCATTGCCGGGTAGCTATGTTCGGAAGAGATAACCGCTGAAAGCATCTAAGCGGGAAACTTGCCTCAAGATGAGATCTCACTGGGATCTTGAATCCCCTAAAGGGCCGTCGAAGACTACGACGTTGATAGGTTGGGTGTGTAAGCGCTGTGAGGCGTTGAGCTAACCAATACTAATTGCCCGTGAGGCTTGACCATATAACACCCAAGCAATTTGCTAGCGCGAATTGCGGTGGTGAAGACGAAAGACCCGAAAGTTCGTAATCACAACAATCGCATATCTGAATTCGCTGGGCTGTCCATCTGGACATTCTGGCTACAGAATTTCTTGACGACCATAGAGCATTGGAACCACCTGATCCCATCCCGAACTCAGTAGTGAAACGATGCATCGCCGATGGTAGTGTGGGGTTTCCCCATGTGAGAGTAGGTCATCGTCAAGATTCATTTCGCAAAACCCCTATCTGCGCGAGCAGGTAGGGGTTTTGTCTTTTCTGCCTTCCGCCAAATCAGCCTAATCGATACCTCATTCAGTTGAGACGAAGCATGCGTGGGAGCGGGCTTGCCCCGCGATAGAAACTGCCCCCCGCTCAACCCCTCCCGCCTTTCCCCCTCAAGCAAATGCATTTTGTCCGAACAAGCGCATCTCTCCTGCACGATAGGTGCGACAATATTGCAGTTCAATGACGTGACTTTCTCGCACATAGTCAGCGTCAAGACTTAGATTCGGGGGCACCTTCCGCCCGCGACAGACCGAAGTCAGTACACCGTGCTGACCGTCCTGGACGTCTCCACCGTCCTACTACTTGAGGTAACAAGCAAGATGGCTAAGGCCGCCGATGTCGTTGTGCAATGCCTGGAAAACGAAGGTGTCGAGTATGTGTTCGGCATTCCTGGTGAGGAGAATCTCGACCTGCTGGAGTCCCTGCGCAAGTCGAAGATCAAGCTGGTACTGACCCGCCACGAGCAGTCCGCAGGCTTCATGGCCGCCACCTATGGCCGCCTGACCGGCAAGACCGGCGTCAGCCTGTCGACCCTCGGCCCTGGCGCGACCAACCTGGTGACCGCCAGTGCCTACGCCTACCTGGGCGGTATGCCGATGATGATGATTACCGGCCAGAAGCCGATCAAGAAGTCCAAACAGGGCCGCTTCCAGATCATCGACGTGTGCGGCATGATGGCCCCCATCACCAAGTACACCCACCAGTTCGCCTCGGCCGACAACATCCCCGCGCGCATGCGTGAAGCTTTCCGTCTGGCTGAAGAAGAAAAACCGGGTGCCGTGCACCTGGAGCTGCCGGAAGACATCGCTGCCGAGCAGACTGATGCCATGCCCATCCCGCGTAGCCTGCACCGCCGTCCGCTGGCCGAGCATGTGGCCATCGAAGCCGCCATCGAGAAACTGCGCACCGCCCGCAGCCCGATCCTGGTAATCGGTGCCGGCGCCAACCGCAAGATGACCGCCAAGGTCCTCAAGCAACTGATCGACAAGACCGGCATTCCGTTCGTCACTACCCAGCTGGGCAAGGGTGTGGTTGACGAGCGCAGCCCACGCTTCCTGGGCAATGCTGCGCTGTCGTCCGGTGACTTCGTGCACCGCGCGATCGAGGCTGCCGACCTGATCATCAACATCGGCCACGACGTGATCGAAAAACCGCCGTTCTTCATGGTCCGTGGCGGCACTGAAGTCATTCACATCAGCTTCCGCTCCGCCGAAGTCGATGCCGTGTACTTCCCGCAGGTCGAAGTGATCGGTGACATCGCCAACGCTGTCTGGCAGATCGGCGAAGGCCTGGGCGATACCTCGCACTGGGACTTCACTCGCCTCATGGCGATTCGCGAAGCCAACGAAGTGCAGATCGCCGAAGGTGCCGACGACGATCGCTTCCCGGTCTACCCGCAGCGCCTGGTCGCCGACATCCGCCGCGTGCTGCCATCGGAAGGTATCGTGGCCCTGGACAACGGCATCTACAAGATCTGGTTCGCCCGTAACTACAAGGCGCACAAGCCCAACACCGTGCTGCTCGACAACGCCCTGGCGACCATGGGCGCCGGCCTGCCATCGGCCATGGCGGCGCACTTGGTCTACCCAGATCGCCCAGTGATTTCGGTGTGCGGCGATGGCGGCTTCATGATGAACAGCCAAGAGCTGGAAACCGCAGTGCGCTTAGGGATGCACATCACCGTGGTGATCCTGCGTGACGACGGTTATGGCATGATCCGTTGGAAGCAGGCCAACATGGGCTTCACCGATTTCGGCCTGGACTATGGCAACCCGGACTTCGTCAAATACGCCGAAGCCTATGGTGCCAACGGCCACCGTGTAGAAAGCGCCGAAGGCTTCCTGCCGCTGCTCGAGCACTGCATCAAGACCCCAGGCGTGCACGTGATCGACTGCCCGGTCGACTACTCGGAGAACGACCGTATCCTCAACAGCGAGCTGCGTGAGCGCGCGCTGGCGGTCTAAACGCTGATGCTTCTATCGCAGGTCAAGCCCGCTCCCACAGAGCCAATTCAGGCCTTGTGGGAGCAGCTTGACCCGCGATGAGGCCAGCCCAGACAACACCTCTGTGCTTCACCTGATCATGTGCTAGGGTGCACCCAAACTCCTTACCCAGGACACCCAGACTCATGCTTCCCCGCCTCAATGACAAAGAACTCGCCCGCCTCGAAGACCTGCTGATCACCTACGGCAACGACTTCTCCGTGCTCAACCTGGCCGAGCTCAATGGTTTCTTTACCGCGCTTGCCAGCTCGCCAACCACCGTCACCCCGGAAAAATGGTTACCCGCCGTCAGCGGCGGCAAAGTGCCTAAGTTCAAACGTCCCGCTCATGAAGAGGCCTACACCGCACTGATGCTGCGTTACTGCAATGACGTAGCCGCCGAGCTGGCCGAGCAGTTGGAGCACTTCGAGCCGTTGTTCGAAGAGAACGAGGGCGAGGAAGGGCCGGCGATCATTCTCGAAGAGTGGTGCTTTGGCTACATGCGTGGCACCCAGGTCGCCCAGTGGGACGCACTGCCACCGGAGCAGGATGCACTGCTCAAGGCGATCTCCTTGCATGGCCTGGAAGATAACTTCGAGTTGCTCGACTCGATGAGCTTCGATGAGCTGCAAGCCTGCGTGCCGCTGGTTATCGATGCCGCGCGTGGCTTGTATCGCTACCAGAAGCAGCAGCGCCACTGACTTATTCGCGCAGCGCCATTCGCGCCATGGCCGTGAATGGCTCGCTAATGATTATTTCGTTTGGCGAAATTATGGATTGCCCCTTGCACTGATTCTGTTGCCAGCAGATTAGGCGCAGCATGTGTTCCACAGCCTAACCCGCCTGGAGCGCAATCATGTCGACCGCCATCAAACTGTACAACTTCCCGAAATCTGGCCATGCCCATCGCATCGAGCTAATGCTCTCGCTGCTCAACCTGCCCACCGAACTGGTGTTGGTTGATCTGGCCAAGGGCGCGCACAAGCAGCCCGAGTTCCTGGCCATCAACCCGTTCGGCCAAGTGCCGGTGATTGACGACAACGGTACGGTGATCGCCGATTCCAATGCCATCCTCGTGTATCTGGCCAAGACCTACGGCCAGGGCCGCTGGCTGCCCGAGCAAGCACACGCGGCCGCCCAAGTGCAACGCTGGCTGTCAGTGGCTGCCGGGCCGGTCGCCTATGGCCCTGCAGCTGCGCGGTTGGTGACTGTTTTCGGCGCCACGTTCAATACCGAGGAAGTCATCGCACGTGCCCACACGCTGCTGACAGTGATGGACCGTGAACTGGCCAAGTCGCCATTCCTGGTCGGGGATACGCCCACCATCGCTGATATCGCCAACTACTCCTACATCGCCCACGCGCCGGAGGGCAATGTGTCGCTGGAGCCTTACGCTAACGTCCGTGCCTGGTTGGCGCGCATCGAGGCGCTGCCCGGATTCGTAGCGATGCCACGCACCGCCGTGGGCCTGCAAAGCGCAGATTGATCGCCACCCAACGCTGCGAGGTATTCCACCATGCGCGCACACCATCGAACTTCGCCCTGGCACCCCGGCGAAAAAAGCCTGCAGGAAAAGGTCGGCGTCGCCGAGCGCATGGAGCAGTTCGGGCAAAAGGTCATTCGCGACTACATGCCCGATCAGCATCGCCAGTTCTACCATCAGTTGCCGTTCATGGTGGCCGGCACGGTAGATGCCCAGGGCAGGCCTTGGGCGACCCTGCTCGAAGGCCCAGAAGGCTTCGTCACCTCACCCGAACCCCGCCAGCTGGTGATATCCGCTACACCGGCAGCTGATGATCCTGCTGCATCAGGTATTGCGGCAGGCCAATCGATCGGCTTGCTGGGCATCGAGCTGCACACCCGGCGACGCAATCGGATCAATGGCCAGATCAGCCTGGGCGCAGCGGGACAGCTGCTGGTTGAAGTGGAGCAATCGTTCGGCAACTGCCCGCAGTACATCCAGTTGCGTGACTACCGACGAGTCGACGAACCTGCAATGCCGCGTGAGGATTCGACGATATTGGATGCTCGGGCGACTGCGATGATCGAGTCGGCCGACACCTTTTTTGTCGCAAGCTACGTCGATCACGACGACGCTCAGCGTTCGGTGGATGTCTCGCACCGCGGAGGTCGCGCAGGCTTCATCAAGGTCGAGGGCAATCGCCTAACCATCCCCGATTATGCCGGCAACCTGCATTTCAACACCCTTGGCAATTTGCTGCTCAATCCACGGGCCGGGCTGCTATTCGTCGATTTTGCCAGTGGTGATGTGCTGCAGCTTTCAGGTCGCACCGAGCTAATTCTGCAGAGCCCGGCCATAGCCGCTTTCGAAGGTGCCGAGCGGCTCTGGACGCTTGAAATCGAGCAAGTGGTGCTGCGCCCAGCTGGCGTGTCGCTGCGTTGGGCGTTCGAGGAGTATGCGCCGACCAGCCTGATGACTGGCACCTGGGCCGAGGCCGAGCAGCGCTTGAAACAGAGCAAGGTCCAACGAGAGTGGCAGGATTGGCGTGTGCTGCAGATAGCGCAAGAGAGCCGCGATATTCGCTCGTTCTATCTGCAACCACAGGACGGCTTGCCCGTTCCATTCGCCGCAGGTCAGCACATACCTGTGCGTGTTCGCCTGGGCGAGGATTCAGTGGTGCGTACCTACAGCCTGTCCAGTGCCCCCGCCGATGGCTATGTGCGTATCAGCGTCAGGGCGCAAGGCCCGGCATCGCGGCACTTGCATGAACAGGTTGCCGTGGGTGACCTGCTGCAGGTGCGCTTGCCGATGGGCAGTTTCAAGCTCGATAGCGACAGCCCGCGCCCGGTCGTGCTGATTGGCGCGGGCGTGGGGATCACCCCGCTCTGGGCAATGCTGCGCGAGCAGCTGACGCGCAATCCCAGCCGACCTATCCATCTGTTCCAAGGCGCTCGAAGCCTGGCTGAGTTGCCATTCCAGCAGGAACTGGCTGCGCTGCGACAGGCCAATAGTGCGCTGAGCGTGCACCGAGCCCTGAGCCAGCCGGAAGCGCATGCGCAACAGGGACGCGATTACGAGCTCACGGGGCGCCTGGGTATTGAGCAGATCAAGAGTCGCCTGGCCTTGGATGACTACGACTTCTATCTGTGTGGCCCCCCTGGTTTCACCCAGGATATCTACGACGGACTACGTACTGTAAACGTGCCGGATCATCGCCTGCATGCCGAGGCTTTCGGACCTTCAACGCTCAAACGCCACGGCGATGCCGCGCAGCCGCCCCTGGTGCAGCCGCCCGCAGCCAGTGTGCCAGTGCCGGTGTATTTCGCCGGTTCCGCCAAGGAGGCACGCTGGACACCTGACAGCGGCAGCTTGTTGGAACTGGCGGAGAATCGTGGTCTGTCACCGGACTTCAGTTGCCGGGGCGGTTCGTGTGGCAGCTGCAAGACCCGTTTGCTCAGTGGCCAGGTGCATTACCCGAATCCACCGGCAGAACTGCCGGAAAGCGGCTCAGTGTTGATCTGCTGCGCAGTTCCAGCCCAGCTAGAGGGGGACAGTGCTCAACCGTTGGTACTGGATCTATAGATCGCCGCACTTGTGCAAGCGTGTTGCCCCCGCGAATAATCGCCCCACGACAACCACGGGGGCGCGGCATGGATCAGATCCACCTGATGAAGGTGTTGGTGGCCGTCGGCGAGCTGGAGAGCTTTGCTGGCGCCGCCCGCCGTCTGGGCATCTCGCCCGCGGCGGTGACCCGCGCAATCAGCACGCTGGAGGAAACCCTCGGGGTCAAACTGCTGCTGCGCACCACCCGCAGTGTGCGCCTGACTGAAGCGGGCAGCCGCTATCTGGAAGACACCCGCAACATTCTCGCCAGCATCGTCGAAGCCAACGAAGCCGCCGCCGGGGTCAATGCAGCGCCCAAGGGCAATCTCTCGGTGACCGCGCCGCTATTGTTCGGCAAAGCCTTCGTCATGCCTTGCATCGTCGACTACCTGCGGGCCTACCCGCAGGTTGATGTGTCGGCGTATTTTCTCGATCGGGTGGTCAACCTGGTGGAGGAGGGCATGGACGTTGCGGTGCGCATCGGCCCGCTGCCCGACTCGGGCCTCAAGGCCTTGTACGTCGGCCAGGTGCGCCGGTTGTTGTGCGCCTCGCCGGAGTACCTCGACCGCCACGGCGTGCCGCAGCATCCGAGTGAGTTGGTGCAGCATACCGTGATCGCTGCCAGCGGCGTGTCACCGCGACTGGATTGGAAGTTCGGGCCGGCCCATGAACCGATCCAGGTTCGGCTCAAGCCGCGCCTGACCGTTACCAGCAATGACGCAGCCATCGTGGCCGCCAGCGCTGGCCTGGGGATCGCCCGGCTGCTGTCCTATCAGGTGGCGGGCGATCTGGCTGCCGGTCGTTTGCAGGTGGTGCTGGAAGCGTACGAAGAGGCGCCTTGGCCGATTCATGTGCTGCACCGGGAGAGCAAGTACGGCTCGGCCAAGGTACGTGCCTTCATCGATAGGCTGGCGCAGCAGTTGCGGGCGCATCGGTATCTGAATTGAGTGGATTTGAATCAGGGCAGACCAATCAAGCGCTCACAAAAAAGGCTGCCCATTGGGCAGCCCTTTCCAGTTTAAGCGGGAAGATCAGTCCCAGCTCAACGCCCCACCCGTCTGATACTCGATCACGCGCGTCTCAAAGAAGTTCTTCTCCTTCTTCAAGTCCATGATCTCGCTCATCCAAGGGAACGGGTTGGTGGTACCTGGGTATTCTTCCTTCAGACCAATCTGGGTCAGGCGACGGTTTGCGATGAACTTGAGGTAGTCCTCCATCATCGCGGCGTTCATGCCCAGTACGCCGCGTGGCATGGTGTCACGGGCGTATTCGATCTCCAGCTGAGTCCCTTGCAGGATCATCTGGGTGGCTTCTTCCTTCATCGAGGCATCCCACAGGTGCGGGTTCTCGATCTTGATCTGGTTGATCACGTCGATGCCGAAGTTCAGGTGCATCGACTCGTCACGCAGGATGTACTGGAACTGCTCGGCAACGCCGGTCATCTTGTTGCGGCGACCCATCGACAGGATCTGGGTGAAGCCGCAGTAGAAGAAGATGCCTTCCAGTACGCAGTAGTAGGCGATCAGGTTGCGCAGCAATTCTTTGTCGGTCTCTGGGGTGCCGGTGTTGAACTCCGGATCCGAGATCGCGCGGGTGTACTTCAGGCCCCAGGCGGCCTTTTTCGCCACCGATGGGATCTCGTGGTACATGTTGAAGATCTCGCCTTCATCCATGCCCAGCGACTCGATGCAGTACTGGTAGGCGTGGGTGTGGATCGCCTCTTCGAAGGCTTGGCGCAGGATGTACTGGCGGCACTCCGGGTTGGTGATCAGGCGGTACACGGCCAGCGCCAGGTTGTTGGCAACCAGCGAGTCAGCGGTGGAGAAGAAGCCCAGGTTACGCATGACGATGCGGCGCTCGTCTTCGGTCAGGCCGTCCTGGCTCTTCCACAGGGCGATGTCGGCGGTCATGTTGACCTCTTGCGGCATCCAGTGGTTGGCGCAGCCGTCGAGGTACTTCTGCCAGGCCCAGTCGTACTTGAACGGTACCAGCTGGTTGAGGTCGGCGCGGCAGTTGATCATGCGCTTCTCGTCAACCGCAACGCGGGCCGAGGAGCCTTCCAGTTCAGCCAGGCCTTCGGCGATGTCCAGGTCGTTCAGGGCAGCCTTGGCGCGCTTGACCGCCTCGGAGTCAGAAGCGGTAGCGGCACGCGCTTCCAGGGCGGCGGCGCCACCGGCGCTGTCGAGCTTGTCGAGGGTAGCGGCGGCGTTGGCCTGCGCGGGGGTGCTGCCTTTGGCGGCGACTTCGCCGTCTTCTTTATCGAATTCGTCCCAGCTCAGCATGGTCCTGGCTCCTGCTAGAGGGTTGCGCGGGGCAACCGGTTGGATTTGAGGTGATGCCTGTACTACGCAAGGCCCATAAGGCAATACGGCGGGCAGTGAGAGCTCGCTCTCGTCACATTTGAAATTGTCGGGTCAGCGCTTGGCCTGTCCTCGAACGAGGGGCCAGGACGCCTGAAAACAGTGTGGCAACGACAAAACATGCGGTCTGGCCAAGCGGGGCTTGTGTCACGCAGTCGATCATTGGCTCAACCCTTTTTTGGGGGGCGAAGTATAACGGAATTCGCAGGCGATCGGAGCGACGCTGGGCCGGTCTGCGGTAATTTTTCGACCGGTACAGGGCGATTCCGTTCACGAATAACGCGTCGTTTCACGGGGAAGGAGTGTAGCCGAAAAATCGCTAGATGTGGTGTTTGGTTATTGGATTTGGCACAAAATATTGTGTTTTAAGCGAGGAGAGAGGAGGGGCGGGAGGCTGTGCGCCTCCCGCGATCGGGGGCTAGCCGCACTTCTTGCGAAGCGTTTCGACGATGTGGGTCTTAGGGTTGTCGCGCGCTTCTTCGACCGTGGTGAAGCGGCCGGTTGCAGCATTGCGGCCAATCCTGCGAGTGATGGTTTTTTTTCGAGCCATGCTTGCCTTCCTCATTGGATGTGGGGGCCGATGCCGCCTGTGCGGTGTCGACACTCTTTTTTATCCATTGACGAAGGTTGGCAGGCAGCGGGTGATGATTCCCTGTCATGCCCCAGTACAGACAAAAATGCCGCAAGCGGCGCTCCTCAGAGCGCCCCTTGCGGCATCAGGCCTTACTGGCAGGCTTCGCAGTCAGGCTCGTCGATCGCGCAGGCCTTCGGCACAGGTGCTGGACCTGCGGCCTGGACCGGGGCGCTGTCGCCACCGCTGGAAACGGCGTTGAGCTTGCCGGTGTTGATGGTCGACTTCTCGGTGCTGGTCGCGGCCAGGGCACGGAGGTAGTAGGTGGTCTTCAGACCACGGTACCAGGCCATGCGGTAGGTCACGTCCAGCTTCTTGCCCGAAGCGCCAGCGATGTACAGGTTCAGCGACTGGGCCTGATCGATCCACTTCTGGCGACGCGAGGCGGCATCGACGATCCACTTGGTCTCGACTTCGAACGCGGTGGCGTAGAGGTCTTTGAGCTCTTGTGGGATGCGCTCGATCTGTTGGACCGAACCATCGTAGTACTTCAGGTCGTTGATCATCACCGAGTCCCACAGGCCGCGAGCCTTGAGGTCGCGAACCAGGTACGGGTTGATCACGGTGAATTCGCCCGAGAGGTTCGATTTCACGTACAGGTTCTGGTAGGTCGGCTCGATCGACTGCGATACGCCGGTGATGTTGGCGATGGTCGCGGTTGGCGCGATGGCCATGATGTTCGAGTTACGAATACCTTTTTGTACGCGGGCACGTACCGGCGCCCAGTCCAGGGTCTCGTTGAGGTCGACGTCAATGTACTTCTGGCCACGGGCCTCGATCAGGATCTGTTGCGAGTCCAGCGGCAGGATGCCTTTGGACCACAGCGAGCCCTGGAAGGTCTCGTAGGCGCCGCGCTCGTCGGCCAGGTCGCAAGAGGCCTGGATGGCGAAGTAGCTGACCGCTTCCATCGACTTGTCGGCGAACTCGACGGCGGCGTCGGAGCCGTAAGGGATGTGCTGCAGGTACAGTGCGTCCTGGAAGCCCATGATGCCCAGGCCGACCGGACGGTGCTTGAAGTTCGAGTTACGCGCTTGCGGCACCGAGTAGTAGTTGATGTCGATCACGTTGTCGAGCATGCGCACGGCGGTGTTCACGGTGCGTTGCAGCTTGGCGGTGTCCAGCTTGCCATCAACGATGTGGTTCGGCAGGTTGATCGAGCCCAGGTTGCAGACTGCGATCTCGTCCTTGTTGGTGTTCAGGGTGATCTCGGTGCACAGGTTCGAGCTGTGCACGACGCCCACGTGCTGCTGCGGCGAACGCAGGTTGCACGGGTCCTTGAAGGTCAGCCATGGGTGGCCGGTCTCGAACAGCATCGAGAGCATCTTGCGCCACAGGTCTTTGGCCTGGATGGTCTTGAACACCTTGATCTTGTTGTACTCGGTCAGGGCTTCGTAGTACTCGTAGCGCTCTTCGAAGGCCTTGCCGGTCAGGTCGTGCAGATCAGGTACTTCGTTCGGCGAGAACAGGGTCCACTTGCCGTCATCGAAGACACGCTTCATGAACAGGTCAGGGATCCAGTTGGCGGTGTTCATGTCGTGGGTACGACGACGGTCATCACCGGTGTTCTTGCGCAGTTCGATGAATTCTTCGATGTCCAGGTGCCAGGTTTCCAGGTAGGCACACACAGCGCCTTTGCGCTTGCCACCCTGGTTCACGGCGACGGCGGTGTCGTTGACCACTTTCAGGAACGGCACGACGCCCTGGGATTTACCGTTGGTGCCCTTGATGTAGGAGCCCAGTGCACGCACAGGGGTCCAGTCGTTGCCCAGGCCACCGGCGAATTTCGACAGCATGGCGTTGTCGTGGATCGCGTGGTAGATGCCCGACAGGTCGTCCGGCACGGTGGTCAGGTAGCAGCTCGACAGCTGTGGACGCAGGGTACCGGCGTTGAACAGGGTCGGGGTCGAAGCCATGTAGTCGAACGACGACAACAGGTTGTAGAACTCGATCGCGCGGGCTTCTTTGTCTTTCTCTTCCAGCGCCAGGCCCATTGCCACACGCATGAAGAACACCTGCGGCAGCTCGAAGCGCACGCCATCCTTGTGGATGAAGTAGCGGTCGTACAGGGTCTGCAGGCCCAGGTAGGTGAACTGCTGGTCACGCTCGTGGTTGATCGCCTTGCCCAGACGCTCCAGGTCGAAGTCGGCCAGGGCAGGGTTGAGCAGCTCGAACTCGATACCTTTGGCCACGTAGGCCGGCAGGGCCTTGGCGTACAGCTCGGCCATCTCGTGGTGAGTGGCGCTGTCGGCGACGCTGAGGAAGCCCAGGCCTTCGGCACGCAGGGTGTCCATCAGCAGGCGAGCGGTGACGAACGAGTAGTTCGGCTCACGCTCTACCAGGGTACGGGCGGTCATCACCAGGGCGGTGTTGACGTCCTTGATGGCGACGCCGTCGTACAGGTTCTTCAGGGTTTCGCGCTGGATCAGCTCGCCATCGACTTCGGCCAGGCCTTCGCAGGCTTCGCTGATGATGGTGTTCAGGCGGGCCATGTCCAGCGGCGCCTTGCTGCCGTCGGCCAGGGTGATGCGGATCGATGGGTGCGGCTCGACCACGGCATCGGTGTTGGCACGGGTAGCGCGCTCTTTGGCGCGCTGGTCGCGGTAGATCACGTAGTCGCGGGCAACTTTCTGCTCGCCGGCGCGCATCAGGGCCAGTTCGACCTGGTCCTGGATTTCTTCGATGTGGATGGTGCCGCCCGATGGCATGCGACGCTTGAAGGTGGCGGTGACCTGCTCGGTCAGGCGCGCAACGGTGTCGTGGATGCGCGACGAGGCGGCGGCAGTGCCGCCCTCAACTGCGAGGAACGCCTTGGTGATGGCCACGGTGATCTTGTCGTCGGTGTACGCGACGACAGTGCCATTGCGCTTGATCACGCGCAGTTGGCCAGGTGCGGTGGCAGCCAGATCCTGGTTCGAATCTGCGCCCTGCGGCACCTGGGCCTGCGGGTTCTCGCGAGTTGTGTCGGTTTGCATCGGTGGGTGTCTCCACAGTTTCTATATGTTCAGGCGCCTTTTGAGCGCCCACCGTTCCATCCACTAGCCTGGTGGCCCCGCGGGGATGCACACGCACGTGCATCCGCCCGCTCGGGCTTACCGACTTCGGGACAGACTCAGGAATAAGGGGCAATAGCTTGCCGCTCCCTGGCCGAAGTCAAAGGTTCTGGGCCGTGGCCCAAAAACTGTTGCTGTCGAGTGTCACCAGGCGATGCCTGCAACACCCATACCCGAACAAGACCGCTTGGACGGGCTTGCCTCGGTCGCCTCCGCAGGAGCGGTTTGGCTGCGCAAATCACACTAAGTTCAGGCGGAAAAATCGCTTGAGTTTGCGTGCCGACTTGTGTTTGTGATTTCAAGCGAAACCCAATATGTAGTGGTTCGCTGCAATGGGGATACAAGATAATGCGGTCGCGGGGGCTTTGCAAGGTGAGCGCCTGTGGATAACTTGTGCGTAGTTTGTGTGTGATTCGTGGGTATTGGCTGTAGGCCTTGTCCCATGAGGTTTTCACTTTTTTTCTACGCGTTAATGCCCCGGCAGAGTTTTTTTAGGGCGCGCACCCTATCACAAAAAACGGTTCAGTCCAGGGCGTGTTGGCGCGGGCTTGGATGAGATTTGGAAGTCCGTGGTGCGCGACGTAGTATCCGTCGGTGATATTGCCTTTTGGTGAACGGCAGGGACACTGTAGTGGCTCGCGCGCAACCGTATCTGAGCGTGGGAGCGGGCTCGCCCCGCGATGAGGCCCGCCCAGGCAACACCCTACAGCAGATAACTAGAACAACACAGAGGAAGGCCATGGACCAGTCCTGCAACCGCATCCTGATTGTCGAGGACGACCAGCGCCTCGCTGAGCTCACCGCCGAGTACCTGCAGGCCAACGGTTTCGAGGTGGCAGTGGAAGGCGATGGCGCGCGCGCAGTGCGGCGCATTCTCGACAGCCAGCCGGACCTGGTGATCCTCGACCTGATGCTGCCCGGCGAAGATGGCCTGAGCATCTGCCGCCGGGTGCGCGGCCAATACCCCGGGCCGATTCTCATGCTCACCGCCCGTAGCGACGAGCTCGATCAAGTCCAAGGCCTGGACCTGGGAGCCGACGACTATGTGTGCAAACCGGTGCGCCCCCGCTTGTTGCTGGCGCGTATCAATGCCCTGTTGCGCCGCAGCGACAGCCTGGATGGCAAGCGCCAGGAGTTGCAATTCGGTGCCCTGCGGATCGACAGCAGCCTGCGCGAGGCCTGGCTCAACGAACAACCGATCGACCTGACCGGCGCCGAATTCGACTTGCTCTGGCTGCTGGCCAGCCACGCAGGGCGTGTGCTCTCGCGCGAACAGATCTTCACCTCCCTGCGCGGCGTCGGCTACGACGGCCAGGACCGCTCCATCGATGTGCGTATTTCCAAGATTCGCCCCAAGATCGGCGATGATCCGATTCACCCGCGGCTGATCAAGACCCTGCGCAGCAAGGGCTATCTATTCGTCGCCGAGGCGGCCCAGGCCTGATGAACTCGATCTTCCTGCGTATCTATGGCGGCATGCTCGCCGTCCTGGTGCTGGTCGCGGTGCTTGGCGTGCTCAGCCTGCACCTGGTCAATCAGGTGCGCGCCGAACAGCACCGCGAGCGCCTGGCCCAGGGCACTTTCAGTTTGATGGCCGACAACCTGGCGCTGCAGAACGACGTCGAGCGCAAGCGTTCGCTGGTGATCTGGGAGCGGCTGCTCGGTGTGCCGCTGGACCTGCAACCGATGAGCGCGTTGACCCTCGACGGCGGCCAGCGAGCGCGTCTTTACCGTGACCTGGTGGTGGTGGAGAAGACTGGCCCGCATGCGGCGCGAGTATTGCGTCGGGTCGGCCGCGAAGACGTGTTGCTCGAAGCCCAGGTCCAGCAGGTCAGCGAGCAATTGGCGCGAGCCACGCTGTACCTGTTGGCCGATGAACTGGTGCGTTATCCGGTCACCGAGCAACAGCGACGCCTGGCCGAGCTGCGCCAGAGCAAGGGCTTTGGTTTTGACGTCGCCCTGCAGCGCTTGGAGCGCGTGGGCCTGGACGACGACCAGCGGCGGCGGGTGGAGGAGGGCGACACGGTGATGGCGTTGGGTAAGGATGGCGACTCGATTCGGGTGTTTGCTGGCCTGCCTGGCTCGCCCTGGGTGCTGGAGATCGGCCCGCTGTATCAGCTCAACCTCTATCCACCGCAGTTGTTGATCCTTATCGCCTTCCTTGGCCTGTGCCTGATCGGCTTGGTCGTGTACCTGCTGGTGCGCCAGTTGGAACGGCGGGTTTCGGGCCTGGAGAATGCCGCCACGCGTATTGCCCAGGGCAGTCTGGATACCCGCGTGCCAGCGGGCGATGCGGACTCGGTCGGGCGTCTGGCGGCAGCGTTCAATGGCATGGCCGAGCACCTGCAGCGTTCGCTGAGCATGCAGCGGGAGTTGGTGCGTGCCGTTTCGCATGAGCTGCGCACACCGGTGGCGCGCCTGCGTTTTGGCCTGGAGATGATCGAAACCGCCAACAGTGAACAAGCCCGGGCCAAGCATCTGGCGGGCATGGACAGCGACATTCAAGACCTCGACAAGCTGGTCGACGAGATGTTGACCTACGCTCGCCTGGAACAGGGCGCACCGGCACTGAAATTCCAGGCCGTCGACCTCGACGCCTTGCTCGACCGGGTGATCGCCGAGTTGGCGCCCCTGCGCGCCGAGGTACGCGTTAGCCGTGGCGTATGCCAGGGACTGGAAGGGGCGGGCGCCTGGGTCGAGGCGGAACCGCGCTATCTGCACCGCGCCTTGCAGAACCTGGTCGGCAACGCCATGCGCCATGCCGAGTCCGAGGTGCGCCTGAGCTATCAGATTGGCCAGCAGCGTTGCCGGATCGATGTCGAAGACGACGGCCCAGGCATTCCCGAAGGCGTCTGGGACCGCATTTTTACCCCCTTCACCCGCCTGGACGACAGCCGCACGCGTGCCTCGGGCGGCCACGGTCTGGGGCTGTCGATCGTGCGACGAATCATTTACTGGCACGGCGGGCGGGCCATGGTCGGGCGTAGCGAAGGCTTGGGCGGTGCGTGTTTCAGCCTCAGTTGGCCACGGGCACAGGCGCCGTCCTGAGGGCTAGACGCTGATCAAACTCAGCAGGTGGCCGTCCTTGATGCAGAACTGCCCGTCGATCTCGAGCCCCTGCTGCCATGCTGGCGACAAGTCAGTGAGCAGGCGAAGCCGGGCCAGGCCGTCGGCGGACCATTCGAGCACTTCGGCGTGTTCGAAGTAGAAGCGTTGTTTAGTGAGTGGGTAGAGGGTCTTGAACAGGCTCTCTTTGAGCGAGAAGGTCAACGTCACAGTCAGGCCAAACTGGCTGCGGTCCAAACGTTCGAGCTCGGCAGGCGTCAGGATCTCCTGGGCCAGGCGCTCGGCACGCTCATCGTCCAGCAGGCTTTCCTGATCCAGACCCAGGCCCTTGCAGCGGCCATCGGCGGCCACGACCGCAGCGGCCCACCCCTTGCCGTGGGTGATCGAGCCATGAATGCCGGTTGGCCAGATCGGAGAGCGGTCTTCATGGCTGCCGGGTACATAGTCGCGACCGTCCAGTTGCTGCAACGCGGCCCGCGCGCAGACGCGGCCCGCCAGGTATTCAGCCCGACGCTTGGCCACCGAACGCTGCAAGCTGGCGCTCTGTTCGATGCCTGCGCGCTGAAAGTCATCGGCGGCAAGCTTGGCGGGGTCGAAGGCACAGCTGACCAGCTGCGCACCGGGGACCGGATGGGGCAGGGGCCAGTGGTGCTGGAGTGGGGCGCAGCAGGCGGGGAGTCTGTTCATGGCCGATATTGTGCCAGCCGATGAGTCATGTGTCAGGGGCCGCTATGCCGCCGTTGGCAGGCTCAATGCACCCTGTAGGAACTGGCTTGCCTGCGATGGGCCGCCAAGCGGCCCCGGCGATAGTCAATCAAACGCAGTCTTGAAGAACGCCTGCATATCCGCCCAAGAGCTCTCGTCCGCCGCCTTGTCATAGCCGATGTCCGGCCCGCCATGCCCGCCATGGCTCAAGCGGTCAGCATCCGGATTGGTAAAGCCATGCTTGGCCCCGGCAATGCCGACGAACTTCATATCAGCCCCGGCCGCCGCCATCTCTTGTTTGAACGCCGCGACCTGCTCGGGTGTGATCATGCTGTCAGCGTCACCGTGCTCCACCAGGATCTTCGCCCTGATAACCCCAGGCTTGGCGGGTTCCTGCGTCACCAGCGCGCCATGGAAGCTCACCACGCCATCAAGCTTTACCCCACGGCGGGCGGCATCGAGCACCACTTTGCCACCGAAGCAGTAACCCACCGCGCCCAGTTGATGCTTATTAATGTTGGGCTGGATCTTCAAGAGCTCAAGACCTGCATCGAAGCGTGCGGCAGCTGCCTTGGGATCCTTCAGGGCGGCGGCCATGAACGCCTTGGCGTCAGCCGGGTGTTCGGTGTTCTTGCCATCGCCGTACATATCGATCGCCAACGCGTTGTAGCCCAGCCCAGCAAGGTCGCGGGCACGGCGCTTGGCGTAGTCGTTCAGCCCCCACCATTCATGCACCACGACGATGCCGGGGCGCTTGCCCTCGATGGCGTCATCGTAGGCGTAGTAACCCACCAGACGGTTGCCGTCGGCGTCCTGGTAAGCGATCTCGCGGGTTTGCACGGCCGCTTGGGTAACAGCGGCGCTGCACATCAGGGTCAGGGCAAGCAGAAAACGCATGGTCGTAGCTCCTTTGGACATGGCGTTTCGACAATCGGTGCGACTCGTTCAGCGAAGGTTCAGCCTGGGTTCAGCAGCGGTTCAGGGCGTCCTGCTTACTCTAGCTTCCAGACAGAAACAGCGCATCCAACTGGAGTACGAAGCTATGAAAACACTCAATACCCTGATCGCTGCCATGGCCGTTTGCGCCGCAGGCTTCACCGTCAGCGCCCAGGCCGACGACACCTTCGCCAGCCTCACCTACGGCCAGACCAGCGACAAGATCCGCAAGTCCGGCCTGCTCGACCGCAACACCGACCATCTCAACGCCGATGGCATCATCAGCAAGGACGGCACCTGGGGCGTGCGGGTCGGTAAGATCAACGACCAAGGTCGCTACTACCTGACCTACGACAATGTGTCCAACGACCATAGCGGCCTCAAGCTGCGCCAAGAAAACCTGCTCGGCAGCTACGACCTGTTCCTGCCCGTGACTGATACCACCAAACTGTTCGGCGGCGGTAGCCTGGGCATGACCAAGCTGTCCCAGGAGTCCTCCGGCTACGGTCGCGATACTGACTATGGCTACGCTGTCGGCCTGCAGGCCGGTGTGATCCAGGACATCACCGACAACGCCTCGGTCGAGCTGGGCTACCGTTACCTGCGCAGCAACGCCAGCACCGAGCTGGTCGAACATGGCGGTCCAAAGGTCGGCACCCTGCGCCTGACCAGCAGCGCCCAGACCTACCTGTCGGCCAACTACAAGTTCTGAGGTGATGGCTAAGCCGGACCGGCCCGCTGAAGGGGCCGGTTCGCTGTTATGCTTTTCGTCAGTTCCGGCTTCATCGCGGGGCAAGCCCGCTCAGGTATCGACGCACACCGTTGCGCTAGGAGCGGGCTCGTCCCGCGATGAGGCCAGTAAATAGAGGAAGGAGAGCTGCATGAAACTGCTGGTGGTCGAGGACGAGGCGCTGCTGCGTCACCACCTGTTCACGCGCCTGAGCGAAACGGGCCATGTGGTCCAGGCGGTCGCCAACGCCGAGGAAGCCCTGTATCAGGTCGAGGAGTACCACTTCGACTTGGCAGTGGTCGACCTGGGCTTGCCCGGCATGAGTGGGCTGGACCTGATCCGCCAGTTGCGCAACCAGGGCAAGAGCTTCCCGATCCTCATCCTTACCGCGCGCGGCAACTGGCAGGACAAAGTCGAGGGGCTGGCCGCCGGGGCCGACGACTACGTGGTCAAGCCCTTCCAGTTCGAAGAGCTGGAGGCCCGCCTCAATGCCCTGCTGCGCCGCTCCAGTGGTTTCACCCAGTCGACCATTGCCGCCGGCCCGCTGGTGCTCGACCTCAACCGCAAGCAGGCGACCCTGGACGAGCAGCCGCTGGCGCTGACCGCCTACGAATACCGCATCCTGGAATACCTCATGCGTCATCACCAGCAGGTGGTCGCCAAGGATCGCTTGATGGAGCAGCTCTATCCCGATGACGAGGAGCGTGATCCGAATGTCATCGAAGTGCTGGTTGGCCGTCTGCGCCGCAAGCTCGAAGGTGAGCATGGCTTCAAGCCGATCGACACCGTGCGCGGCCTGGGTTACCTGTTCACCGAGCGCTGCCGATGATTCGCTCGCTGCGCGTGCGCCTGATGCTGGCGGCGGCGCTGCTTGCCTTGCTGTTTATGTTGGCGCTGCTGCCGGCCCTGCAAAAAGCCTTCAGCATGGCGCTGCAAGAGTCGATCGAGCAGCGCCTGGCCTCCGACGTCACCACGCTGATTTCCGCAGCGCGCATCGAGCATGGCCAATTGCAGATGCCCGAGCTGCTGCCGGATGAGCGCTACAACCTGCCTTATACCGGCCTGATGGGCTACATCTTCGATCGCCAGGGCAATCAAGTTTGGCGCTCGCGGGCCACCACCGACCGCAATATCAATTATCACCCCCGCTACGATGGGCGCGGCAACGAGTTCGCGCGCATCCGCCAGGACGACGGTGAGGAGTTCTTCGTCTATGACGTCGAGGTCAAGCTGCTCGGCGGCAAGAACGCGGCCTACAGTATCGTCGCCCTGCAGCCGGTGCGTGAGTACCAAGACACCATCAATGGCCTGCGTGAGAAACTCTATCTGGGCTTTGGCGCAGCCTTGCTGGCGCTGATGGTGCTGCTCTGGGCCGGCCTGACCTGGGGGCTGCGCTCGTTGCGCAGGCTCAGCCTTGAGCTCGACGAAGTGGAAACCGGCGCCCGCGACGGCCTGAGTCGCGAGCACCCACGTGAGCTGCTGCGCCTGACGGGCTCGCTCAACCGCCTGCTGCACAGCGAGCGCGAGCAGCGCCAGCGCTACCGCGATTCGCTCGATGACCTGGCGCACAGCCTGAAAACGCCGCTGGCAGTGCTGCAAGGGGTAGGCGAAAGCATGGGCCAGGGCAGTGGCGAGCGTGAGCAGGCGCGGGTGCTGCAGAGCCAGATCGAGCGCATGAGCCAGCAGATCGACTATCAATTGCAGCGCGCCAGCTTGCGCAAGAGCGGCCTGGTGCGCCACCGGGTGCAGCTCAAACCGCTGCTCGACAGCCTGTGCAGCACATTGGCCAAGGTCTATCGCGACAAGCGCGTGGCCATCGACGTGGATGTCCCAGAGCACGCCCAAGTGCCGATGGAACAGGGCGCTTTGCTCGAGTTGCTTGGCAACCTGTTGGAGAATGCCTATCGGCTATGCCTGGGGCAGGTGCGGGTGAGCCTGCAGGAAACGCCCGGCCACCTGGTGTTGTGCGTCGAGGATGATGGGCCAGGGGTGCCGGCGGATCAGCGCGAGCGGATTCTGCAGCGCGGTGAGCGGTTGGATCGCCAGCATCCGGGGCAGGGCATCGGCCTGGCGGTGGTCAAGGACATCATCGACAGCTATGACGCGCACCTAAGCCTGGATGATTCGCCACTGGGCGGCGCGGCGTTCCGGATCATCTTCAACCTCGATTGAGTGCTTCGTCAGTACCGACCTCATCGCGGGGCAAACCCGCTCCTACAAGGTCACCGCTAATCTTGTAGGAGCGGGCTCGTCCCGCGATGAGGTCAGCAGGACACACTCCGGGCGGATTCCCGCCATCGACCCTGTTCAATTCCCGCCACCGGGCGGAAATCCGCCAGCGATTCCCCCCGCCATTGCCCCCTCATTGGGCGAGCGAACCCTTCAAATCCGGCTCCTGCACCCAATCCGGGCATTTTGGCATCGCCCTTGCTATTGACTTGGCAGAGACCTGCCCAGGCGGCTCGAACACAACGACAAATCCCTCCAGGTGCAGGAGGGTTAGCGATTCAGGTGCCCCCGCCCTGGGAAGGGTGGAAACCGGCACACTTGAGGAAAATTAGCCATGACGACACGTCAGCCGCTGTACAAATCCCTGTATATCCAGGTGTTGGTTGCCATCACCATCGGTATTCTGCTCGGTCACTACTACCCTGAAACCGGCGTCGCGCTCAAACCCCTGGGTGACGGGTTCGTCAAACTGATCAAAATGGTCATCGCCCCGATCATCTTCTGTACCGTGGTCAGCGGCATCGCTGGCATGCAGAGCATGAAATCGGTCGGCAAGACCGGCGGCTACGCGCTCCTGTACTTCGAAATCGTCTCCACCATCGCCCTGATCATCGGCCTGGTCGTGGTCAACGTGGTCAAGCCAGGCGCTGGCATGCACATTGACGTCAGCACCCTGAACGCCAGCAGCGTGGCCGCCTATGCCGCCGCCGGCGCGCAGCAGACCACCGTCGGCTTCCTGCTCAACATCATCCCTAACACTGTGGTCGGTGCCTTCGCCAACGGCGACATCCTGCAAGTGCTGATGTTCTCGGTGATCTTCGGCTTCGCCCTGCACCGCCTGGGTAGCTACGGCAAGCCGGTGCTGGACCTGATCGACCGCTTCGCCCATGTCATGTTCAACATCATCAACATGATCATGAAGCTGGCCCCGATCGGTGCCTTCGGTGCCATGGCCTTCACCATCGGCCAATACGGCGTCGGTTCGCTGGTGCAGCTGGGCTACCTGATGGCCTGCTTCTACGTCACCTGCCTGGCGTTCATCCTGATCGTGCTCGGCGGTATCTGCCGCGCCCACGGCTTCAGCGTGCTCAAGCTGATCCGCTACATCCGTGAAGAGCTGATGATCGTGCTGGGTACCTCTTCCTCGGAGTCTGCCCTGCCGCGCATGCTGGCCAAGATGGAGCGTCTGGGTGCGAAGAAATCCGTGGTTGGCCTGGTCATCCCGACTGGCTACTCGTTCAACCTCGACGGTACCTCGATCTACCTGACCATGGCTGCGGTGTTCATCGCCCAGGCCACTGACACCACCATGGACATCACCCACCAGATCACCCTGCTGCTGGTGCTGCTGGTCGCGTCCAAAGGTGCTGCTGGCGTTACCGGTTCGGGCTTTATCGTCCTGGCTGCGACCCTGTCGGCTGTCGGCCATCTGCCGGTTGCCGGCCTGGCGCTGATCCTCGGCATCGACCGCTTCATGTCCGAGGCGCGTGCGCTGACCAACCTGATTGGTAACGGCGTGGCTACCATCGTCGTGGCCAAGTGGGTCAAGGAGCTGGACGAAGACAAGCTGCAAGCCGAACTGGCTTCCGGTGGTTCGCCGCTGGAAGACACCCGTCCGACTGACGACCTGGGCGTGGCTGAAGGCCCAGCTCGCTGATTCAGGCGTAAGCACAAAGGCGACCTTCGGGTCGCCTTTTTTATCGCTGGGATTTGTGATGCAGCGTCGGTCTCATCGCGGGGCAAGCCCGCTCCCACGCAGCACGAGCGGCACAAGATGCTGCGTGGGAGCGGGCTTGCCCCGCGATAACGGTGGTCTATTCGACGCGCGTCTGGCCGCTGTACACCAGAATCTGCCGGCAGCGCCGACACAGATAACGCCGGCCCTGGCGCACCAGCTTGTGGCGCTGCGCACTGAACGGAAAATCACTCTGCGGGCAAGGGCACTGATAGATGTAGCGAGTAGCCGTGCGCCGCTTCACTTCATAGTTATGGCAGCGATTGGGCGGCAGCTCGTACACCCCACGCATGATCAGCTGCCACTCCTCGCCATGCGGCTGGATGCTGTCGCCAAACAGCTGATGCGCCACTAGGTGGGCCACTTCATGGGCCACGGTCTGGCGCAGGAAGTCTTCCTGGTTGTCGCGATACAGCTGCAGGTTGAAGCGCAGCAGGTTCTCATGCAGGTGGGCAACCCCGGCTTTCTGGCCGCGCAGCTTGAAGCTGACCTGCGGGCGGGCAAAGGGGCGCTTGAAGAAGGCTTCGGCTTGCTGATAGCAGGTTTCGACGCGGGATTCGAGCAACTCGGGCATGGCGGTGAATAGTCTCCTGAGCCGGGCATTATGCCGTAACCACCTTTGGCCTGCCGAGCCACCGGTCAGCAGGCAGCCAAAGGCCGCCTTGCGGCGGCCCGTGACTTGATGCCCCAGTGTTGGTTTGGATCTAGTTGGTATACACAGGCCCCACGCCCAAGCCCCAGATGATCACGGTGGCGGCCATGATTGCCACCAACACCACCAGGCCCACTGCCAGCACCGAGCTGGAGAACAGGAAGCCTTCATCTGACGGGATGTTCATGAACGTCGGCAAGCCCACATACAACAGGTAAACCGTGTAGCAAATGGCCGCTGTGCCGACCAGCATGCCCAGCCATAGGTGTGGGTAGAGCGCCGCCAGGCCGCCGATGAACAGCGGGGTGGCGGTGTAGGTGGCAAAGGCGATGCATTGGGCCATGGACGGCGTGGCATCGTAGGTGCGCGCCATCCAGTGAATGAAGGCGCCCATCACCGCCACCCCGGCTAGCATGGCCAGGTAGGACATCACGCTCATCCACAGCGCGCTTTCCATGGTCAGCATCACTGCCGGTCGATTACCGATCACCCAGCCCACCTGGGTAGTGCCGATAAATGCCGAGACCGCGGGGATCGCCGCCAGTATCAGCGTGTGGGTCAGGTACATGTGGCTGATGGTTTCGTCCTCGCCACGAATCTCCTTCCACTCCTGATCGGGATGGGTAAACAGCCCCAGAACGTGATGGATCATGCGGGTCACTCCTATCGTCGTTGCCAAACGCCCCCCAAGTGGAGCGCTTGCGGCCCGAGGCCAGGCACCGATGCATGCGGTAATGTGGCCTTATGTCGCAGTATAGGAAGCAGATCCCCGCTTAATACCTGCTTTTTAGAGCAAATTGCGCTGTTAAACGGCTTGCTGATTCCCTTGCAGTCTTTGATCGGAATACGGCCGTTAATTGTGCCCAGGCCCTACGCCCACGTGCGGTTTGTGCGTAAAATAGCCGGCTTTTGTCACACCTCGCGGATTCAAGCGCTATGGGCACCCTCTCGGTCAACCAGAACAAACTGCAAAAACGCCTGCGTCGTCTCGCCGGCGAAGCCATCACCGACTACAACATGATCGAGGATGGCGACAAGGTCATGGTCTGCCTGTCTGGCGGCAAGGACAGCTACACCATGCTCGATGTTCTGCTGCACCTGCAGAAGGTGGCGCCGATCAAGTTCGAGATCGTCGCGGTGAACATGGACCAGAAGCAGCCAGGCTTCCCCGAGCATGTGTTGCCGGCCTACCTCAAGGAACTGGGGGTCGAGTACCACATCGTCGAGAAGGACACCTACTCGGTGGTCAAGGAGCTGGTGCCCGAGGGCAAGACGACCTGCTCGCTGTGCTCGCGCCTGCGCCGTGGCACCTTGTACACCTTCGCCGACGAGATCGGCGCGACCAAGATGGCCCTCGGTCACCACCGCGATGACATCGTCGAAACCTTCTTCCTCAACATGTTCTTCAACGGCGCGCTCAAGGGCATGCCGCCCAAGCTGCGTGCCGATGACGGCCGTAACGTGGTGATCCGCCCGCTGGCCTACTGCCACGAGAAGGACATCCAGGCCTACTCGGACATGAAAGAGTTCCCGATCATCCCGTGCAACCTCTGCGGCTCGCAGGAAAACCTGCAGCGCCAGGTGGTCAAGGAGATGCTGGTGGAGTGGGAGCGCAAGCACCCGGGGCGTACCGAGAGCATCTTCCGCGCCATGCAGAACGTTGCCCCGTCGCAGTTGGCCGACCGCAACCTGTTCGACTTCAACAGCCTGAAGATCGACGAAAACGCCGCGCCGCGCTTCCTTGACGTGCTGAACATCTGAGCCCATGCGCGATTATCAGTGGCTGCATGAGTACTGCCTGAACCGCTTCGGCTCGGCCAAGGCCCTCGAAGCCTTCCTGCCGCGGCCGAAAACCCCGGCGCAGTTACGCGATATCGGCGATGACCGCTACCTATCGACCCTGTCGCTGCGGGTGTTTCGCGCGGGCCTCAAGCACAGCCTGGTGGACGCCAAGTGGCCGGCCTTCGAGCAGGTGTTCTTCGGTTTCGATCCTGAGAAAGTGGTGCTGATGGGCGCCGAGCATCTGGAGCGGCTGATGCAGGATGAGCGGATCATCCGCCACCTGGGCAAGCTCAAGAGCGTGCCGCGCAATGCCCAGATGATTCTGGATATCGAGCAGCAAAAGGGCAGTTTCGGTGCGTTCATTGCCGACTGGCCGGTGACCGATATCGTGGGCTTGTGGAAGTACCTGGCCAAGCATGGCAACCAGCTCGGTGGACTGTCGGCGCCGCGCTTCTTGCGCATGGTCGGCAAGGACACCTTCATTCCAACCGATGACATGGCGGCGGCGTTGATTGCCCAGGGGATCATCGACAAGGCGCCGACCAGCCAGCGCGATCGGGCGTTGGTGCAGGAGCTGTTCAATCAGTGGCATGCCGAGAGTGGCCGGCCGCTGTGTCAGCTCTCGGTGATGCTGGCGCACACAGTCAACCACTGATTCGGCCCCTCGTCGGCGGCCCCTTGTCGGAAGGGGCATGGGAGCGAACTGCGTGGAAGCGAACTGCGTGGGAGCGAGCTGCGTGGGAGCGAACTGCGTGGGAGCGGGCTTGCCCCGCGATAGCGATGTCAGCCTCAGCCTCGCTATCGCGGGGCAAGCCCGCTCGCACGTAGCCTACGCAGTCCACATAGCTTGTTCTAGTTTCCTTCGCCGGCCAGCCTGCGCTCATGCTGAAACTTCCAGCGCACAAACAGCAGCCCGCTAACAAACAGCCCCAAGCTCACCAGCACCTCGATCCAGCCAAACACCGCGCGCGCCGGATCGAACGCCGCCAACACGCCCTTGATGAAGTAGATGTTCACCACAAAGCAGGTCCAGGCATGCGCCCGGGCGCTGCCCATCAGCATCCCCGGCAGCAACAGCAGCAGCGGGATCAGCTCGATCGCCAGGATGACCTCGACCCGCGCCCCATGCAGGTTGGCGAACCACAGGTTATTGATCACCAGCAGGACGATCAGGCCGAAGAAACAGCCCAGGCTCAGCGCCCGCGTCAAGCGCAGGCGCGGGCTCAACCACTCAAGCGCTGGCAGCACCTTGGGCTTCCTAGCCACGTTCACCACCCAAAGCCTTGGCGGTGCTCGCCAGGCGTTGGCCGAGCGCGCGGCACAGGGCGATCTCATGGCTGTCCAGCTCGCGCTTGCCATCTGCCCCGGCATGATGGCTCGCCCCGTACGGGGTGCCGCCACCACGGGTCTCGAGCAGCGCCGACTCGCTGTAGGGCAGGCCCATGACCAGCATGCCGTGGTGCATCAGCGGCAGCATCATCGACAGCAGGGTGGTCTCCTGGCCGCCGTGCAGGCTGGCGGTGGAGGTGAACACCGCCGCCGGCTTGCCGACCAGCTCACCGCCCAGCCACAGGCTGCTGGTGCCATCGAGGAAGTACTTGAGCGGCGCGGCCATGTTGCCGAAGCGGGTCGGGCTGCCCAGGACCAGCCCGGCGCAGTGGCGCAGGTCGTCGAGGGTGGCGTACAACGCACCGCTGGCGGGGATATCCGGGGCTACTGCCTCGCATTCGGTGGAGATCGCCGGCACGGTGCGCAGGCGCGCTTCCAGGCCGGCCATCTCGACGCCACGGGCAATGTGCCGGGCCATCTCGCTGGTCGAGCCATGGCGGCTGTAATACAGCACCAGGATGAATGGATCGCTCACGGCAGGATCTCCAGCACCTTCTCGGGTGGGCGACCGATGACCGCCTGGTCGCCGACCACCAGAATCGGCCGCTCGATCAGTTTCGGGTGTTGTGCCATGGCTTCGATCAACTGTTGGTCGCTGAGCGCCGGGTTGGCCAGCTCCAGGGTCTTGTATTCGTCTTCACCGGTGCGCAGCAGCTGGCGCGGGGCGATGCCCAGCTTGCCCAGCAATGCCTTGAGGGTCGCCGCATCGGGCGGGGTTTCCAGGTAGCGCACGATGGTCGGGCTGAGGCCGCGCGCTTCGAGCAGCTCCAAGGCGCCGCGGGATTTCGAGCAGCGCGGGTTATGATAGAGAGTCAGATCAGTCATGACGGGTCGCATCCAGCAGGGTGTGGCGGCTATTCTAACCGCAGCGACTGAATTACAGGTTTAGAAAACTTCGAGAAGGATTGACCCATGGCAAAGCGTTTGGCAGCTGCACTGGCCATCACTGCGAGCCTGTTGCTCGGCGGTTGCGGTGCGGACTACGGCGTGGACCAGCACGGCAATACGGTAAAGGCTGAACAGATCGAGGGGCACTGGCTGGTGCTCAATTACTGGGCCGAATGGTGCGGGCCGTGCCGTACTGAAATCCCTGAGTTGAACGCTGCGGCCAAGCAGTGGGACAGCCAGGGCATCAAGGTGGTCGGGGTGAACTTCGATGGCCTGCAAGGGCAGGACCTCAAGCAAGCTGCCGAGACCCTCGGGATTGGCTTCACGGTACTGGCCCAGGATCCGGCAGAGCGTTATGAGCTGCCGCGTAGCGAGGCGTTGCCGGTGACCTACATCATCGATGACAAAGGCAAGGTCCGTGAGCAACTGATGGGCGAGCAGACCCTGGAAGGGCTGCAGGAGAAGATCAAGGCCCTCAAAGGCGCCTAATGATGTTGACTTGATAGCTGGGGCTGCTTTGCAGCCCTTCGCGGGCAAGCCCGCTCCCACAGGGACCGCGCTTGTACCCGGTACACACTCTGTGGGAGCGAACTTGTCGGGGCGCTGACCCGCCGCGAAGGGCCGCAGAGGGGCTCCAACAGAGGTGATCAGCCTTCTTCAGGCCAGAACCGCAACGGTTTGCCTTGGGCCGGCCAGAACCGAATCTGTTCGATCGCCGAAACATCCCAACGCTGCACCGTCTCCAGCGCCTCGAGGAAACGCTTCTCCTGCTCCATCAACGCCGGCGCGCACAGCTTGCGGGTCTTGCCGACCTTGCCGAAGCTGATCCGCTCACCCTCAAGCGTATACGGCGCAAACCAGTGGTTGCAGCCGCCATTGCCATAGGCGCGGCCGTCTTCGGCCAAGGTCAGGGTCAGGTGGCTGTAATCGATCAGCGGGCGTTCGCCAATCCACTCAAGCACATAGCTCTGCTCTTGTTGCAACTTCGACGGCTGCGCAGCGCAGCCCAGCAGGCCGGTGGCAATCAGCACGCCGGTCAGCATGTTTTTCACTGAGCGCTCTCCTGGCAGTGTGGGCACAGGTGCTTGTCACCCTTGCTGATCCAGCCCAATTCAGCGACGCGGACACTGGCGGCCGGCTTGTGCGCCTTGTTACCCAGCTTGCCGTCGACGGCGAACTCGAAGTCGAGCACGGCTTGGCAGCTGTCGCACTTGACCTGCCAGTTGAGGATCTCCAGCTCTTTGAACGCCGGGCCGCTGGCCACCGCGACCCACTGGCCGCGCGGGTTGATCAGGTGGCGTACGCTTTCCACGGTCAGGCGCATGGACAAGTCCTTGCTGCCTTTGAGGGTGACCAGCAGGACGTCGTCCTTCTGGATCGAACCGCCATTGCCGGTTACCTGATAGCGACCCGGCACCAGCGCGCGGCATTCGATCAGGGTGTGTTGCGGGTTGAATAGGGTGTAGCGGAAATCGTGCTCGACCATGGGTCCTCCAGAAATGCCGCGTATCCTAGCATCAACCCTCGACCAGATTCTGCGGATTGCCTGCCACCCAGCGGATGATATTTTCCAGGGTGGTCGCAGCGATCGCATCCAGCGCCTCACGGGTCAGGAACGCCTGGTGGGCGGTAATGATCACGTTGGGGAAGGTCAGCAGCCGGGCCAGCACATCATCTTGCAGGGGCAAGTCGGAGCGGTCCTCGAAGAACAGCTGGGCTTCTTCTTCATACACGTCCAAACCCAGGTAGCCGAGTTGGCCGCTCTTGAGCGCATCGATCAGGGCTGGGGTGTCGACCAGCGCACCGCGACCGGTATTGATCAACATCGCGCCCGGTTGCAGCGCTGCCAGGCTGTGGGCGTTGATCAGGTGGCGGGTGTGCTCGGTCAGCGGGCAGTGCAGGCTGACGATCCGCGACTGGCGCAGCAACTCAGGTAGCTCCAGGTAGCGTGCACCCAAGGCCAGCATGTCGGGGTTGGGGTAGGGGTCGTAGGCCAGCAGCTGGCAGCCAAAGCCGGCCATGATGCGGGCGAAGGCCACGCCGATCTGGCCGGTGCCGACCACCCCGACGGTTTTGCCATGCAGGTCGAAGCCGGTCAGCCCGTGCAGGGTGAAGTCGCCTTCGCGGGTGCGGTTGTAGGCGCGATGCAGGCGGCGGTTGAGGGCCATGATCAGCGCCACCGCGTGCTCGGCCACCGCATGCGGCGAGTAGGCCGGCACCCGTACCACGGTCAGCCCCAGGCGTTTGGCGGCGGCCAGGTCGACGTGGTTGTAGCCCGCCGAGCGCAGGGCGATCAGGCGCGTGCCGCCGGCGGCCAGGCGCTCCAGCACCGGCTGGTCCAGTTCGTCGTTGATGAAGGCGCAGACCACCTCGAAGCCGCTGGCCAAGGCGGCGGTGTCCAGGGTCAGGCGGGCCGACTGGAAGTGCAGTTCAAGGTTGTTGTCGGTGCTGGCGCGGGTGAAGCTTTCCTGGTCGTAGTGCTGGCTGCTGAACAACAGAGTGCGCATAGCGGATTCCTTGGCAATGAGGCGAGGTGAGTTTAGCCCGATTGGCTTGGCGGACTTTGATCGGTGCCATGAGAGGCTCAGTCAGTACTGGCCTATTCGCGGGCAAGCCCGCTCCCACAGGGTCCGAGGTGTCGAGAAGCCCGTGGGAGCATCAGTAAACGCACTCAAGCACTCTGCTGCGCCTGTTCGGCCAACCGGCTGATCGCCTGATCCAGCTCATCCAGCGCCTGCAAGGCCTGGGGATTATCCTGCTTGAGCAGGGTCTCGCTACGCTGGCACGCCGCCCGCAACTGCGGCACTCCACAGTAGCGCGATGCGCCATTCAAGCGGTGTACCCGCTCGATCATCGCCTCACGGTCACCTGCTTCACGTGCGCTGCGAATCGCCTGGCGATCAGCCTCCAGCGACTCCAGCAGCATGCTCAGCATGTCCGCTGCCAAGTCCGGCTTGCCCGCGGCCAGGCGCAAGCCTTCTTCCGGGTCGAGCACCTTCAGCTCGCTGCTGTCCGGCAGGCGCTCGGTGATGCGTTCCTGCTGCGGGGTGCCCAGGTTCAGCCCGGTCCATTTCATCACCACCTGGCCCAGTTGCCGTTCACTGATTGGCTTGGTCAGGTAATCGTCCATGCCGCTGTGCAGCAGGGCGCGTTTTTCATTGGCCATGGCATGCGCGGTGAGCGCGACGATCGGCAGCGGGTTACCGCTCTGGCTGTTTTCCCACAGGCGGATCTGCTCGGTGCAGGCGCGCCCGTCCATACCGGGCATCTGCACATCCATCAGCACCAGGTCGAACGGCTCATCCTGCACCGCTTGTACCGCCGCAAAACCATTGTCGACCGCCAGCACCTCGGCGCCGAGGTCTTCGAGCAGGGTCTGCACCAGCAACAGGTTGGCCGGGTTGTCGTCGACGCAGAGGATCTTCGGCACCCGCTGGCTGCCGGCAACCCGGACTTCGCTGGTTTGCCGACGTGGCTGAATCAGCTCTACCAGCAGCCGGCGCAGCTTGCGCGTACAGGTCGGCTTGGACAGCAGCTGGCCATGGGCGTTGGGCAGGTAAGGGTGGTACAGCGCCTGTTCGGTGGTCGGGCACAGCACCACGCACTGGCAGTCCAGGCGCTCCAGTTGTTGGTGGTACTGGGCGAGTTGTTCCGGCGACAGGTTGCCCAGGTTGGCCCCGAGCACGGCGAATTCGAACGGCTGGCCAGCCAGGTGCGCCGCCTGAACGCCTTGCAGCAGCTGATCGAAGGAGGCGAACAGGCTCACGCTCAAGCCGCAATCTTCCAGTTGGTGCTCAAGGGCCTGGCGCGCCAGTTCGTGGCCGTCGACGATTGCCGCGCGTCGCCCGAGCAAGGGTTGCAGCGGCAAGTCTTCGGCATCGTCGTGGGCCTTGGGCAGGTTCAGGCTGATCCAGAACTGCGAGCCTTCTCCCGGCGTGCTGTCGACACCGATCTCGCCGCCCATTTGCTCGATCAAGCGCTTGGAGATCACCAGCCCCAGGCCGGTGCCGCCGGGTTGGCGCGATAGCGAGTTATCGGCCTGGCTGAAGGCCTGGAACAGGGTGCGCACATCTTGCGGCGACAGGCCGATGCCGGTGTCTTGCACGCTGATGCGCAGTTGCACGCTGTCTTCTTGCTCGTCTTCGAGCATGGCGCGCACGACGATAGTGCCCTCACGGGTGAACTTGATAGCGTTGCTGACCAGGTTGGTGAGGATCTGCTTGAGCCGCAGCGGGTCGCCGACCAACGACAACGGCGTGTCGCGATAGACCAGGCTGAGCAACTCCAGCTGCTTGGCGTGGGCTGCTGGGGCGAGGATGGTCAGGGTGTCCTGGATCAGGTCGCGCAGGTTGAACGGGATGCTGTCGAGCACCAGCTTGCCGGCCTCGATCTTGGAGAAGTCGAGGATCTCGTTGATGATCCCCAGCAGGTTGTCGGCCGATTTCTCGATCGTGCTCAGGTAATCGAGCTGGCGCGGCGCCAACTCGCTTTTTTGCAGCAGGTGGGTAAAACCGAGGATGCCGTTGAGCGGGGTGCGGATCTCATGGCTCATGTTGGCGAGGAACTCGGACTTGATCCGGCTGGCTTCCAGGGCCTCCTTGCGCGCCATGTCCAGTTCGATGTTCTGGATCTCGATGGTCTCAAGGTTCTGGCGCACATCTTCGGTGGCCTGGTCGATGCTGTGCTGCAGCTCTTCGTGGGCGTTGTGCAGGGTTTCGGCCATGCGGTTGATGCCGGCAGCCAACTCGTCCAGCTCGTGGCTGCCCATGGCCGGCAGCCGCGCTTCGAGGTTGCCGTCCTTGAGTTGGGTGACCGCTTGCTTGATGCGGCTGATCGGGTCGTTGATCGTGCGGCTCATGCGCAGGGCGAGCAGGGCCGTCAGGATCAGGCAGCCCAGGATCAACAGTACGCTGGTGAACAGGTTGCGATAGCCGCGCAGCAAGGTGCCGTCGTGGGACAGCTCGATCTCGACCCAGCCGAGCAGTCGCTCGGCCTCGGCGGGGATGGCATCGGTAGCCAGGTCGCGATGATGACCGAACACCGGCATCAGGTAGCGCGTGGCATCGTTGCCACTGCGTTGCAGCAGTTGGGTACCAGTGCCGCCGCTGGGCGGCTGATTGAGCATGCTCGGGCCGGCGTGGGCCAGGCGCGAGCGGTCGGGCGCGAGGAACGCTACGGCGCGCACGTCGGCCTGCTCTAGCGCCTGGGCCGCGATGCGTTCGAGCTGCGGCGCGGTATGCTGGGCCATCGCCGGTGCGGCCAGCGGCGCCAGCTGTTCGGCGATCATCTTGCCGCGCTGCAGCAATTGGCTGCGCAGCTCGTTCTGCTGCAACCAGGTGAAATAGCTGCCCAGCACCAGTGCCATCAGGCTGGCCGGCAACAAGGCCAGCAACAGCACCCGGCTTCTGATTCCCAAACGATCGAGCACACTCGCCTCCTGTGATGTGCCTTGCGGCCGTCGCCGAGCGGGACGGAATAATCTCGGAACGTTACTCCGGGTCTGGCGCTAATGCACTCATTGCAGACGATTTTTGTCGCCTGCGCTGGCCTCATCACCTCACCGGTCGCAATTGGGTTGCCTGGCCCGGCCACATGGCCAATAATCGCGCAACTGAGAATAAATGTCAGAAGCCAATGAATCCTGTAGCTATTCACAATTCGAACATTCTCGCCATCGAGGACGACCCAGTCCTTGGCGCCTACCTGCATGAGGAGTTGCAGCGTGGCGGCTTCCAGGTGACCTGGTGCCGCAATGGCCAGGAAGGTTTGGAAAGGGCAGGCCGCCAGGTGTTCGATGTCGTGCTCATGGACATCCTGTTGCCTGGCCTCAATGGCCTGGACGCGCTCGCCCAGCTGCGCAGGCGCAGCACGACGCCGGTGATCCTGATGTCGGCGCTCGGTGCCGAGGCCGATCGCATCACAGGCTTCCAGCGCGGTGCCGACGACTACCTGCCCAAGCCGTTCAGCATGGCCGAATTGCAGGTGCGCATCGAGGCGATCCTGCGCCGGGTCGATCTTGAGCGCCGGCGCAAGGTCCAGCCGCAGGTCGAGCCGGGTCAATTGCAGTTCGACGAGGCCGCCAGCGACGTCTGCCTGAATGGTCAATGGGCCGGGCTTACCCCCAGCGAATACCGCCTGCTCGATACCCTCAAGCGCAGCCAGGACGAGGTGCTCAGCAAGCCCTTCCTTTATCAGCAGGTGCTCCAGCGCGGCTACTCGCGTCACGATCGCAGCCTGGACATGCATGTCAGCCAGATCCGTCGCAAGCTCAAGAGCGTGGGTTATCACGATCAGCAGATTCGCACTGTTTGGGGCAAAGGCTATGTGCTCAGTGCCGGTGAGGCCGACTGATCATGCTTGACCGACACTCGTTGTTCTGGCGGCTGGCGATTCTGCTGGTGGGCTTCTGCCTGTTGATGATCGGCCTGAGCTACACCTGGGGCCGGCACATGGAAACCCAGAATGCGTTTCTCTCCGAATCGGCCCGCCAAGAGCTGCGTGGATATGCCGCCGAGGCCGAGCGGGCCTGGCGCGAAGGCGGCCAGGCTGGGGTCGATCGCTGGCTGGCCGAGATGCACCAGCGCGAACCAGGCTGGGTCGGTGTGCTCGACGCCGACCTGCAATCACTGAGCAGCACGCCGCTGGTCACCGCCGAGCGCCAGCGCATGACCCGCTTGCGCGGCATCGACTGGCCCATGAGCCGGCGCAGTGTCGATCAGCCCTGGGTGCGCCTGGCGTTTCCCACGCTGCCCGAGCAGGGCATGTTGGTCATCGAGTTACCCGAGCGGCTCAATCCCGGCAAGTACCGTCTGCTCTGGCAGGTCGTGACCAATGGCGTGATCCCGGGTCTGTTCACCTTGCTGTTGTGCGTGGGTCTGTATCGCATGCTGATCGTGCCGCTGAACCAGCTGCGCGAACAGGCCAATGCCTGGCGCGCCGATCAGCTCTCGGCACGTCTCGACTCGCGCACCATCGGCCGGCATGACGAGTTGGGCGAGTTGGCCCGGGCATTCGACCAGATGGCCGAACGCTTGCAGGGTACGGTCGCCCTGCAGCAGCAACTGCTACGCGATTTGTCCCATGAGATGCGTACTCCGCTGAGCCGTCTGCGCGTGGCCTGCGATGGCGAGAACGACCTGGAGCGCCTGCGCGAGCGTCTGACCCGTGAAGTGGACTGCATGCAGCAACTGGTCGAGGACACGCTGCAACTGGCCTGGCAGGACGCCGAGCGGGCGCCGATGAACCTTGAGCCGATCCAACTCCAGGCGTTGTGGGACATGCTGGCTGAGGATGCCTGCTACGAGAGTGGCTGGAGCCCGTCGCGGCTGCGCTGCGAGGTGCCGGCAAACTGCTGGGTGCAGGGCAACCTCAATCACTTGGCCCAGGCCTTCGAGAACATGCTGCGCAATGCCATTCGTCATTCGCCTGAAGAGGGCTTGATCAGCCTCGGCGCAAAGCGTGAGGGCAATCACTGGCGGATCTGGCTGGAAGATCAAGGCGGCGGAGTGGCCGAGGACGATCTGGAGCGGATCTTCGCGCCTTTCTCGCGCCTGGACGGATCGCGGCCGGGGGATGGGGGCTTTGGCCTGGGCCTGAGCATCGCGCGCGGCGCCATCCAGCGCCAGGGCGGTACCTTGTGGGCGGAGAATGGCAAGCACGGCCTGCGCTTGTGCATGCGCCTGCCGGCGCATATCGCGGGGCAAGCCTGCTCCCACGAGGCCACTGTAGAGCCAAAGTCATACGCTGGAGCCTGAACTGCGCGGGCTGGCCCGGGAAGCGTCTCTAACGCCTATATAGCGGTTAGCTATAGCAACCGCAGATTGCGTGATATGGCCGCGAAAGGTTTGCCGGTATGATAGTCGCCCCTGCCGTCCGGATTGCGAAATACGCCATGACCCCGCAGTACCCAACCATCGCCGATTGCGTCGGCAATACGCCTCTGGTTCGCCTGCAGCGCATAGCCGGTGAAACCAGCAATACCTTGCTGCTCAAGCTCGAAGGCAACAACCCCGCAGGCTCGGTCAAAGACCGCCCGGCGCTGTCGATGATCACCCGCGCCGAGCTGCGCAACCAGATCAAGCCCGGTGACACCCTGATCGAAGCGACCTCCGGCAACACCGGTATCGCCTTGGCCATGGCGGCGGCGATCAAGGGTTACAAGATGATCCTGATCATGCCGGACAACTCCACCGCCGAACGCAAGGCGGCGATGACGGCCTATGGCGCCGAGCTGATCCTGGTCAGCAAGGAAGAGGGCATGGAAGGTGCGCGCGATCTGGCCGAGAAGCTCCAGGCCGAAGGCCGTGGCCTGGTCCTGGATCAGTTCGCCAACGGCGACAACCCGATTGCCCACTACACCAGCACCGGCCCGGAAATCTGGCAACAGACCCAAGGCACCATCACCCATTTTGTCAGCTCCATGGGCACCACCGGGACCATCATGGGCTGCTCGCAGTACCTCAAGGAGCAAAACCCAGCGGTGCAGATCGTCGGTCTGCAACCGATGGAAGGCTCGGCCATCCCCGGCATCCGCCGCTGGCCGCAGGAATACCTGCCGAAGATCTTCGATGCCACCCGCGTTGATCGGGTCGTGGACATGTCTCAGGCCGAGGCCGAAAACGTCACCCGTCGCCTTGCCCGTGAAGAGGGCATTTTCTGCGGTGTGTCTTCCGGTGGTGCGGTGGCGGCCATGCTGCGCCTGTCCCAGGAAGTGGAAAACGCCGTGATGGTCGCGATCATTTGTGATCGCGGTGATCGTTATCTCTCCACCGGCCTGTTTGACGCGACCTGATGACCAGCAAGAAAAGCAAAGGCGGCCTGCGCTTCCAACCGGCCGGCGGCAACCGTGCACCCCAAGTCCCGGTGGGCAAGAAGCAGCGCCTGGACATCGAGCGGCTGTCCGGAGATGGCCGAGGTATCGCCTTCCATGACGGGCGCACCTGGTTCGTCAGCGGTGCGTTGGCTGGCGAAGCGGTCGAGGCGCGGGTGCTCAATGCCCGCGGCAAGATCGTCGAAGCGCGTCTTGAGCGGGTGTTGCAGGCCAGCGCCGAACGGCGCCAGGCGCCGTGCCGGCATTTCGACCGCTGCGGCGGCTGCAACTTGCAGCACCTGGCGCATGAAGACCAGCTCGTACTCAAGCAGCGCCTGCTCGCCGAGCAGTTGCAGCGGGTGGCCGGTATCCAGCCGCAGGCCTGGGCCGCGCCGCTGTTCGGCCCGGAGTTCGGCTACCGCCGCCGGGCGCGCATCGCCGTGCGCTGGGACGCCAAGGCGCGGCAACTGGACGTAGGCTTTCGTGCCCAAGCCAGCCAGGACATCATCGCCATCGACGACTGCCCGGTGCTGGTACAGCCCTTGCAAACGATCATGCGGCATTTGCCGACTGTGCTGCGCAGCTTGAGCAAACCTCAGGCCCTGGGCCATGTCGAGCTGTTCAGTGGTAGCGCCGAAGCGTTGCTGGTACGGCATGTGGCGCCACTGCCGGAAGACGACCTGGCGCGCTTGCAGGCCTTCTGCAAACAAGCCGGTGCCCAGCTATGGTTGCAAGGGGACGGTGAGCCGGCGCCAGTCGAGGCCGGGCAAACCTTGGGCTTCACCCTGGAGCCGTGGGCGTTGCAACTGGCCTGGCGACCGGGTGACTTCGTCCAGGTCAATGCCCAGGTCAATACGATGATGATCGAGCAGGCCCTGGCCTGGCTCGCGCCGCAAGCCGATGAGCGGGTGCTGGATCTGTTCTGTGGCCTGGGCAACTTTGCCCTGCCGCTGGCCAGGCTGGCCCGCGAAGTGGTTGCGGTGGAAGGTGTACAGGCCATGGTCGATCGGGCCGCGGCCAATGCCGGGGAAAACAATGTGCATAACGCACGGTTTTTTCAGGCCGATTTATCGCAGCCTTTGGCAGGCGCCGGATGGGCCGCCGAGGGCTTTTCTGCGGTACTCTTGGATCCACCGCGCGACGGTGCTTTCGAGGTGGTGCAAGGCATCGCACGCCTCAAGGCCAAGCGGTTGGTCTATGTGTCCTGCAACCCAGCGACGCTGGCGCGAGACGCCCAGGTGCTGGTCGCTCAAGGGTACCGGTTAACAAGGGCCGGGATTCTCGACATGTTTCCTCAGACGGCGCATGTCGAAGCCATGGCGTTATTCGAAGCGGGCTAGCCAGCTGGCCCCTTGGTGCGGCTTCCATGGATTGGAGGCCACACGGTGATTGTCAGTGCACCTGCGTGGTGCACTGTATGGAAAGGTAAAGCAAAGATGGTACAGGTGAGAGTGCACCAGCCGGTCAACACCGACGGCAGTATCAATCTCGAAGCGTGGTTGGATCATGTGGTCAGCGTCGATTCGGCGTTGGACCGCGTGGCCCTGAAAGAGGCTTGTGAGTTCGCCCAGGAAGTCGAGAAAAAGGGCAACCCGGCCAAGCATTCCTGGGCGGACGGTACGTCCAGCTTCCAGGCCGGTCTGGAAATTGCCGAAATTCTCGCAGACCTGAAGCTTGACCAGGATTCGCTGGTAGCCGCAGTGATCTACCGCTCGGTGCGCGAAGGCAAGGTGACCCTGGCCGAGGTCGGCCAGCGCTTTGGTCCGGTGGTGTCCAAGCTGATCGACGGCGTGCTGCGCATGGCGGCCATCAGTGCCAGTCTCAGCCCGCGTCAGTCGCTGGTACTCGGCTCCCAGGCGCAGGTGGAAAACCTGCGCAAGATGCTCGTGGCCATGGTCGACGACGTGCGCGTGGCCCTGATCAAGCTGGCCGAGCGCACCTGCGCGATTCGTGCGGTCAAGGCCGCCGACGATGAAAAACGCCTGCGCGTGGCGCGTGAGGTGTTCGACATCTATGCGCCGTTGGCCCATCGCCTGGGTATCGGTCATATCAAGTGGGAGCTGGAGGACCTGTCCTTCCGCTACCTCGAACCCGATCAGTACAAGCAGATCGCCAAGCTCCTGCACGAGCGTCGGCTGGACCGCGAGCGGTTTATCAGCGACGTGATGAACCAGCTGCAGAACGAGCTGCTGGCCACCGGCGTCAACGCCGATATCAGTGGCCGGGCGAAACACATCTATTCGATCTGGCGCAAGATGCAGCGCAAGGGCCTGGAGTTCAGCCAGATCTACGACGTGCGCGCCGTGCGCGTGCTGGTGCCGGAAATCCGCGATTGCTACACCGCGCTCGGCATCGTGCATACCCTGTGGCGGCACATCCCCAAGGAATTCGACGACTACATCGCCAACCCCAAGGAGAACGGCTATCGCTCGCTGCACACCGCGGTGATCGGCCCAGAGGGCAAGGTGCTGGAAGTGCAGATCCGTACCCACGGCATGCACGAGGAAGCCGAGCTCGGCGTCTGCGCCCACTGGCGCTACAAGGGCACCGACGTCAAGGCCAGCTCCAACCACTACGAAGAAAAAATCTCCTGGTTGCGCCAGGTGCTTGAGTGGCACGAGGAGCTGGGCGACATCGGCGGCCTGGCCGAGCAGTTGCGGGTCGATATCGAGCCGGACCGGGTGTACATCTTTACCCCCGACGGCCATGCCATCGACCTGCCCAAGGGTGCCACGCCGCTGGACTTCGCCTACCGCGTGCACACCGAGATCGGCCACAACTGCCGCGGCGCCAAGATCAACGGGCGGATCGTACCGCTCAACTACAGCCTGCAGACCGGCGAGCAGGTGGAGATCATCACCAGCAAGCACGGCAGCCCTAGCCGCGACTGGCTGAACTCCAACCTCGGCTATGTCACCACCTCGCGGGCCCGGGCGAAGATCGTCCACTGGTTCAAGCTGCAAGCACGCGACCAGAACGTCGCTGCCGGCAAGACCCTGCTCGAACGTGAGCTCAGCCGCCTCGGCCTGCCGCAGGTGGACTTCGAGCGCTTGGCAGAGAAGGCCAACGTCAAGACGGCCGAGGACATGTTCGCAGCCCTCGGCGCCGGCGACTTGCGCCTGGCCCATCTGGTCAACGCCGCGCAGCAGCTGCTCGAACCTGAGCGCATCGAGCAGATCGAGCTGACCCCGCGCAAATCGTCGAGCTCGCGCACCGGCAAGCGTGCCGATATCCAGATCCAGGGGGTCGGCAACCTGCTCACGCAGATGGCCGGTTGCTGCCAGCCGCTGCCCGGCGAGGCGATCGTCGGTTACATCACCCAAGGCCGCGGCGTGACCATCCACCGCCAGGACTGCGCCTCGGTGCTGCAACTGGCTGGCCGTGAGCCGGAGCGGATCATCCAGGTCAGCTGGGGCCCGGTGCCGGTGCAGACCTACCCGGTGGACATCATCATCCGCGCCTACGACCGCCCAGGCTTGCTGCGCGACGTATCGCAGGTGTTGCTCAACGAGAAGATCAACGTGCTGGCGGTCAACACCCGCTCGAATAAGGAAGACAACACCGCGCTGATGTCGCTGACCATCGAGATTCCGGGTCTGGGTGCCCTCGGACGCTTGCTGGGGCGCATTTCGCAGTTGCCTAACATCATCGAGACGCGGCGTAATCGTACCCCTTGAAATCGCGGCGGCCTCATCGCGGGCAAGCCCGCTCCTACAGGATCTCAGCGGTCCTTGTGGGGGCGGGCTTGCCCGCGAATGGGACGACACGGTCCGGAAGGATTGACCCATGACCTACACCCTAGAAGACCTGCTGCACCTGATGGCCCGGCTGCGCGACCCCAAGCACGGCTGCCCCTGGGACCTCAAGCAGGACTACGCCAGCATTGTCCAGCACACCCTCGAAGAGGCGTATGAAGTCGCCGATACCATCGAGCGCGGCGACTTTGTTCACCTGCAAGGCGAGCTGGGCGACCTGTTGTTCCAGGTGGTCTACTACAGCCAGCTGGCGCGCGAGGAGGGCCGTTTCGAGTTCGCCGGTGTGGTCGATGCCATCACCCGCAAGCTGATTCGTCGCCACCCTCACGTATTCCCCACCGGCGATCTCTACGCGGCCCTCGACACCCCACGCCTGAGTGAGGCCGAGGTTAAATCCCGTTGGGAGCAGATCAAGGCCGAGGAGCGCGCCGAGCACAGCGAGCCAGAGCAGCTGTCGTTGCTCGACGATGTGCCTGCCGCGTTGCCAGCCTTGTCGCGAGCGGCCAAGCTACAAAAGCGTGCGGCCACGGTCGGCTTCGACTGGCCAGAAGCACTGCCGGTGCTGGACAAGGTCCGCGAGGAGCTTGATGAGGTATTGCAGGCCATGGCCGACGGCGACAGCGATGCGCTGGAAGACGAAATCGGCGACCTGCTGTTTGCCACCGTCAACCTGGCCCGGCACCTCAAGCACGATCCAGAAAACGCCCTGCGTCGCGCGAACCGCAAGTTCGAGCGACGTTTCCGCTTCATCGAACAGGCCTTGCGCGACAGCGGCAAGCCGATCGAAGAGTGTAACCTTGACCAGCTGGACGCCCTTTGGGGTGAAGCCAAACGTCAGGAAAAGAACCTGCCCAGCTGCGGCTGAGCTGTTGCATAAGTGAGTGAACATCCATGAGCCTTTCCCTTCGCGACCAATTGCTCAAGGCCGGTCTGGTTAACCAGAAGCAGGTCAAGCAGACCAACAAAGCAGAAAAGAAACAGAAGCGCCTGGAACAAAAGGGCCAGGTCGAGGTGGACGACACCCAGCAGCGCCTGGCCAAGGAAGCCATGGCCGAGAAGGCCAGGCGCGATCAGGAGCTGAACCGTCAGCAGCAGGAAAAGGCCGAGCACAAAGCCCGCGCCGCGCAGATCAAGCAATTGATCGAAGCCACCCGCCTGCCCAAGCTGACCACCGAGGACTACTACAACTTCGTCGACGACAAGAAGGTCAAGCGCATCGCCGTCAACGCCTTGATGCGCAGCAAGCTGAGCAATGGCTCGCTGGCGGTGGTGTCGTTCGGCGGTGGTTACGAGGTGATCCCGCGCGAAGCGGCAGTGAAGATCCAGGAGCGCGACCCTAATCGCATCCTGTTGCTCAATACCCATGTCGAGGAGGCGGACGAGCACGATCCGTACGCGGCCTACAAGATCCCTGACGACCTGATGTGGTAAACACGAAAAACCCCGCCTTGGCGGGGTTTTTTATCGAAGACTGTTTACTGCGTATGGCGCTGGTTCTCAAGGTGCTCAAGCTCCATGCGGTACTGATGGGCTTCATGCTCCTGGTGGAACATGCCGACCAGCTGACCTTGCTGATGCACATCCCAGATCCGCACACCGGCGGCCAGGCCTTCGTGGGACATTTTCGATTCGTCGCGTTCGCTTACTTGGACTGTCATCGTTAAAACTCCACTTCTCGTTGGCTGCGGCACTGTGTCGCAGGCCTTAGTTATAGAGTTTGTTAGCAGGCTAAGTAAATAAACTGCCGATGAAACATGTTTAATGAAGCCTTATGCAAACGTGGGAGCGGGCTTGCCCCGCGATAGCGTCAGACCAAGCAACGCTATCGCGGGGCCATGTATCACCCAATACCACAGGCAAAAAGAAACCCCGCACGCGGCGGGGTTTGTGTATCAGCAACAAGCCCAGGCGATCAGTTACCCTTCACCGACTTGCCATCGACCGTGCCATCCTGCAGCACGATCACGTACTCCTTGCCATCAGTTTCGACCTGGCGCAGTTGCACTAGCAGGTAGTCCCAGTCCTTGGCGAACCACAACTCGGTGATGCGCTTGCTTTGGCTCGGGTCGCGCACGCGCTCGACCTTGATCGCATCGACCTGGCCGGTCTTGGTGCTGACTTTCTCAGTCCCCAGCACGCGGAAGTCGTAGGTGTCGATCTCGTCACCGTCGACCACCTGATAGGTCATGCTCTTCTTGCCAGCGGCCACATCATGCTGCAGCGCCAACTGATAGGACGACTTGTCCAGCACGCCGCGGTTGAGCGGCAGGCTGATGGCATCGCCACGGTCGCTACCGGTGACCTTCTTCGCGGTCCAGTCGAAGTCCAGATCGACTTTCTTCGCTTTGCCCAGGCCGCCACGCTCGAAGTGGTACTTCTGTGGCAGCAGGGTGTCGTTGTCCAGGCGCAGGGTGCTTTGCTCGGTGAGGCTGGCAATCATCATGGAAGCCTTGAAATGAAGGTCCCAGGTACCATTGGCATTCTTCACCAGGCTACGTTCAGCGGTGCCGCTCATGGGCAGCTGCTTCCAGTCGGCGGTGTAGCTGGCCGAGAACGGCTTCAGATCGGCTGCCTGGAGGGGCAGGGCAAGCACGGCGAGAGCCAAGAGCAGGGCGCGACGCATAAATTCTCCTAGGGTCGAATCAAGTGACCGCTGGCCGCCAGCGGCTGGCCATCCAGTAATGCACCGTGTTCGCCAAGACGCAAGCGCCCTTCAGCGAACCAGCGCACCGCCAGCGGGTAGATCTGGTGTTCCTGATGGTGAACCCGGTCGGCCAGGCTTTGCACGGTGTCGTCTGGCGCTACCGCAACCACTGCCTGTACGACCAGTGGCCCGCCATCGAGTTCCTCGGTGACGAAGTGCACGCTGCAGCCGTGCTCGGCATCACCCGCCTCCAGCGCACGCTGGTGGGTATGCAGGCCCTTGTATTTGGGCAGCAACGAGGGGTGGATGTTGAGCAGGCGGCCCTGGTAGTGGCGCACGAAGTCGCCACTGAGGATGCGCATGAAGCCAGCCAGGACCACCAGGTCAGGCTGCATGCCGTCGATCAGCGCCATCAGCGCTGCATCGAAGGCTTGGCGCCCGTCGAAACCCTGGTGTTCCAGCACTGCGGTGTCGATCCCGGCGGCCTTGGCCCGTTCCAGGCCATAGGCGTCGGCGCGGTTTGAGATCACCCCGCGAATCTGCACCGGGCTGTCTTGACCCAGGCTGCTGTCGATCAGCGCTTGCAGGTTGCTGCCGGAACCCGACAGCAGTACCACAACGTTGCAGGTCTTGCTCGGCATCAGTGTGCCTTGAGGTTTTGCAGCTCGACCTGGGCAGCGCCTTCGGCGGCATCGGCGATCTGGCCGATGACCCATGGCTGCTCACCCGCTGCGCGCAGCACGTTCAGGGCGTTGTCGACCTGATCCTGAGCGACGCAGATGACCATGCCAACGCCGCAGTTCAGTACGCGGTGCATTTCGTGCTCGTCGACGTTGCCTTTTTCCTGGAGGAAATCGAACACTGCCGGACGCTGCCAGCTGGCCACGTCGATGATCGCCTGGGCGTTCTTCGGCAGCACGCGTGGGATGTTGTCGAGCAGGCCACCACCGGTGATGTGGGCCATGGCTTTGACCGCGCCGGTGTCTTTGATCAGCTTGAGCAGCGGCTTGACGTAGATGCGGGTCGGGGCCATCAGCAGGTCAGCCAGCGGCTTGCCGTCGAGCTGGGTGCTGTCGATGTCGGTGTTGGACACTTCGAGGATCTTGCGGATCAGCGAGTAGCCATTGGAGTGCGGACCGGACGAGGGCAGGGCGATCAGCGCATCGCCGCTGGCGACTTTCGAGCCGTCGATGATCTCGGCCTTTTCCACCACGCCGACGCAGAAGCCGGCCAGGTCGTAGTCTTCACCCTCGTACATGCCTGGCATTTCGGCGGTTTCACCACCCACCAGGGAGCAGCCAGCCAGTTCACAGCCAGCGCCGATGCCGGTGACCACGGTCGCGGCGACGTCGACATTGAGCTTGCCGGTGGCGTAGTAGTCGAGGAAGAACAGCGGCTCGGCGCCACAGACCACCAGGTCGTTGACGCACATGGCGACCAGGTCCTGGCCGATGCTGTCGTGCTTGTTCAGGTTCAGCGCCAGGCGCAGCTTGGTGCCGACGCCGTCGGTGCCGGAGACCAGAACCGGCTGCTTGTAGCCGGCCGGGATCTCGCAGAGGGCGCCGAAGCCGCCCAGGCCACCCATGACTTCAGGGCGTGCGGTGCGCTTGGCCACGCCCTTGATGCGTTCGACCAGTGCTTCGCCGGCGTCGATGTCTACACCGGCGTCCTTGTAGCTCAGGGAGGGTTGCTTGCTCATTGATCCAGGCCTTTAGGAGGGAGGGATTCAGGAAAACGACCGCGACGGCCAAGGCCGGCTGTTAAAGCGGCGGCTGCCTGTTCGTCACTGGTCTGCGAAGGCGCGCGATTTTATCAGGGTTGCCGGGCAGCGGCCATCCTCAGGCCGACCGACTGGCCGGGAATCGATTAAAAAACCTTGTTTAGGCGTGCGCGACTGGTTGCCGCGCCAGCGCCTGTATAAGGTATAGAAAAGGCGGCGGACTCTGATTGCAGGCGTGAAGGAGCGATTTTCTCACGCAGTGGTCTGAGCCGGCAGGCGCGACGTTCGCCGTCACTTAGCTCACTGGACAGGAATCCTCCATGCGTTTTCTCAACTACCTGGCCGCCGGTTGCCTGGCCCTGGTCGGCACTGCCGCCCAGGCCGAGGCGGTATCCGGGCTGTATCAAGTTCGCGAACCGCTGCAAGGGCAGGGCAGCGAAGCGCGTACCCAGGCCACCCGCCAAGCCCTGGATACCTTGGTACTGCGCTTGACCGGCGACCCCAAGGCGCCGCAGAGCCCGGCCCTGGCCGCGCTGCGCAGCGATCCGCAGCAGATCATCAATCAGGTCGGTAGCGATGCTGGCCCGCCGGAAAGCGTGCTGGTGGAGTTCGACCCCGGCAGCACCGAGCGCGCCCTGCGCAAGGCCGGCCTGGCCCTGTGGGGCAGCAACCGGCCAGCGATTCTCGGTTGGTGGTTGAATGACAGTGTCGATGGCAGCAGCCTGGTCGGCGATGGTCAGAGCGCTGCCGAACCGCTGCGCCGCGCCGCCCAGCATCGTGGCCTGCCGCTGCGCCTGCCGTTGGCTGATCTGCAGGAACAACTGGTCGCCACCCCCAAGCAGCTGGAAGGCAAGGACCCGGCGCCGCTGCGCGAGGCCTCCGAGCGCTATGGCGCCGATGCCTTGCTGGCGGTGCACGCCCATGAAGCCGACGGCAAGTGGCAGGGTAAATGGCAGCTGTGGCTGGGGGATCAGCGCGAACAAGGCGATGCCGAAGGCGCTGACCAGGCCGCGTTGGCCGATGCGGTCATGCTCGCAGTCAGCAACCGCCTGGCACCGCGCTATGTCACCCGCCCGGGAGCCAGCAGTGAGCTGCAAGTGCAAGTGCAGGGCATGAACCTGCAGCGCTACGCTGAGCTCAGCCGTGTGCTCGAACCCTATGGCCCGCGCTTGCAGATGGCCGATGGCGCCACGCTGACCTATGCCGTCACCGGCAATCGCGAACAGCTGCGCGCCCAATTGGGCCTGGCCAAGCTTCAGGAACTGCCAGCCGAACAACCGGCCAGCCCGGCTAATCCGCCGGCGCCCGCAGCCCAGCCTGCGGCGGTTCAGGCCGCTGCGCCCAAGCCGTTCGACGGCCTGCGTTTTGCCTGGTAAGGAAACGTGCACATGATGACTGACCCGCGTCGCTGGGTATGGCTGGGCGTGGCCCTGCTGATCGCCGTGCTGCTATATAGCCTGCACAACATTCTTTCTCCGTTTCTGGTTGGCATTCTCCTGGCGTATCTGGCCGACCCGCTGGTCGATCGCCTGGAGCGCCTGGGCCTGTCACGCACCTGGGGCGTGGTGGTGGTGTTCAGCCTGTTCACCTTGATCTTCATGGCCATGTTGCTGGTGCTGATCCCGATGTTGGCCAAGCAGTTGGTGCGCCTGTACGAACTGACGCCGCAAATGCTCGACTGGCTGCAGCATGTAGCGCTGCCTTGGGTGCAGAGCCGCCTGGGCCTGGCCGACGGCTTCTGGAAGTTCGACAAGATCAAGGCTGCGGTCGGCGCGCACATGGGCCAGACAACCGACATCGTCGGCATGCTGCTGTCGCAGGCCACCGCCTCGAGTCTGGCGCTGATGGCGTGGCTGGCCAACCTGGTGCTGATCCCGGTGGTGGGCTTCTACTTGCTGCGCGACTGGGACGTGATGATGGCCAAGCTGCGCGGTTTGCTGCCACGCCAGCGTGAGTCGCAGGTGATGGGCCTGGCGGGCGAATGCCATGAGGTACTCGGCGCCTTCGTGCGTGGTCAGTTGCTGGTGATGCTGGCGCTGGGCGTGATCTATTCCAGCGGCTTGATGCTGGTAGGCCTGGAACTGGGGCTGTTGATCGGTCTGTTGGCCGGGCTTGCGGCGATCGTGCCGTACATGGGCTTCATCATTGGCATCGGCGCCGCTTTGATTGCCGGGTTGTTCCAGTTTGGCGGCGATCCGTATCCGCTGCTGGGCATCGTCGCGGTGTTCATGATCGGCCAGGTGCTCGAAGGCATGGTGCTGACGCCGATGCTGGTGGGCGATCGCATTGGCCTGCATCCGGTGGCGGTGATCTTCGCGATCCTGGCCGGGGGCGAGCTGTTTGGCTTTACCGGGGTGCTGCTGGCCTTGCCCGTGGCGGCAGTGATCATGGTGCTGCTGCGTCATGTGCATGACCTGTACAAGGAGTCGGACATGTACGGCGGCGAGGTCGATCCGGACCTGTGATACCGTCAGGGGCCGTGCAAAGGCCCCTTTTTTTGCATTTTTACCGCGCAACTCATTGATTTTGCTTGTGCTCTTGCGCTCGCCGATTGTGCCGCCCGCGCTGCGGGTATAGACTTTGCACACTGTTCACCAAAGGCCCCCGTGGTCCTCGCGACCGTCAGCCAGCATGAAACCGATCCAGTTGCCCCTGGGTGTGCGTCTGCGCGATGACGCTACCTTCATCAACTACTATCCGGGCGCCAATGCCGCGGCATTAGGCTACGTCGAGCGGCTATGTGAAGCCGACGCCGGCTGGACCGAGAGCCTCATTTATTTATGGGGCAAACAGGGTGTGGGCCGAACTCACCTGTTGCAGGCCGCCACCCACCGTTTCCAGCAACGCGGCGAACCTGCCGTGTACCTGCCGCTGGCCCAATTGCTGGAGCGCGGCGTAGAGCTGCTCGACCACCTCGAACAATACGAGCTGGTGTGCATCGACGACTTGCATGTGATCGCCGGCAAAGCCGATTGGGAAGAGGCCATGTTCCACCTCTTCAACCGCCTGCGCGACAGCGGCCGGCGCCTGCTCTTGGCGGCCTCCAGCTCGCCGCGTGAGCTGCCGATCAAACTGCCTGACCTCAAGTCGCGCCTGACCTTGGCGCTGATCTTCCAGATGCGCGGTCTGTCCGACGAAGACAAGCTGCGCGCCTTGCAACTGCGGGCTTCGCGCCGTGGCCTGCACCTGACCGATGAGGTCGGCCATTTCATCCTCACCCGTGGCGCGCGCAGCATGAGTGCGCTGTTCGATCTGCTCGAACGCCTCGATCAGGCCTCGCTGCAGGCCCAGCGCAAACTGACCATCCCGTTCCTCAAGGAAACCCTCGGCTGGTAAGTCCTTGAAAACAGCGGGCCAGAGCGTTGCGTAGGAAAAGTCACATCTTTTTCGATAAAATTTGCAAATGGCCATGATAGAGGGCATAGTCTCACCCTTCTAAAGGATTACAGACACGGTCGTGCCCATGCTCAAGCGCTTCGCACCCCTCGTGCCACTCGCACTCGTGACCCTGCTTTTTGGCTGCGCGGCTCATGGCCCGGTTTCCCAGCCTCAGGATCAACATCAGGTCGCCGCCCATTCGGCAGTCATGGCCAAAGCTTCGGCCTCTTCGGTTTTCGCTGAAGAGCCAGTGGCCACTGAAGAAGACCTCGACGCCTTTTCCAGCACCAGCAAGCCGTACCAGTTGCCAGTCCTTGCCGACAGCATCCTGGAGCGTGGCATGTCGCTGATCGGCACTCGCTATCGCTTTGGCGGTACCTCGGAGAAATCCGGTTTCGACTGCAGCGGTTTCATCGGTTATCTGTTCCGTGAGGAAGCCGGCATGACCCTGCCGCGCTCGACCCGCGAGATGATCAACGTCGATGCGCCCAAGGTTGCCCGGAACAAACTCAAGCCAGGTGATCTGCTGTTCTTCAGCACCAATGGCCGTGGCCGCGTCAGCCATGCTGGCATCTACCTGGGTGACAATCAGTTCATCCACTCCAGCAGCCGCCGCAGCGGTGGTGTGCGCATCGACAACCTCGGTGACCGCTACTGGAGCAAGACCTTCATCGAGGCCAAGCGCGCCCTGGCCATGGCGCCGACCACGATCTCGCGCAACTGATAGCGAATTGCTATATTCTCCCGCGGCGGCGATGCTGAAAAGCTCGCCGCCGTGCGCATTTACAGAAAGCGTCTAATCTAATTTCTCAACTCTTTTCGGCTGCGGTCGATCGGTCTCTGACAGGAAGTTCTGGCCATGGTGATGATGGCGCGCTTCGCATTACTTTCCCTGGTGGCCTTGCTGGCTGCCTGCTCCAGCCGTGCGCCTGCACCGGCGCCGGTGGTCAAGCCACAAACTACCTTCAATCAACACGTTAGCGCCTCGCCGGTGGCGGAAGATGTGCTGTTTCGGGCAATTGGCTTGGTCGGTACGCCCTATCGTTGGGGCGGTAATACGCCCGATTCAGGGTTCGATTGCAGTGGCTTGATTGGCTATGTGTACCGCGATGCTGCGGGGATCAGTTTGCCGCGTTCGACGCGGGAGATGATCGTCATGCGCGCCCCAACTGTGGAGCAGCGGGCGCTGCAGTCGGGGGATTTGGTGTTCTTTGCGACGAACGGTGGGTCGCAGGTTAGCCATGCCGGAATTTACGTGGGGGAGGGGCGCTTTGTTCATGCGCCTTCCACAGGTGGGACGGTGCGTCTGGATTATCTGTCCAATAGCTACTGGGCCAAGGCTTATTTGCAGGCCAAGCGGATCATCCCGCCGGGGCATTTGGCGCACAATCCCTGATTTGTAGTGTTTGTTCTGGCTTCTTCGCGGGCTTGCCCGCGAAGAGGCCGGAGTAGTCATCGACGATTCCACTTTCGCGCCAACTGGCTGGCGATGCCCGACTCAGCCGGGGTTACGCATCCATCGCCGGCAAGGTCGGTTCTCACAGAAAGACAGTTGCTCCCACAGGCACCGCGCCGTTGTTCCGGTTGGCGGTGAGCCTGTGGGAGCGGGCTTGCCCGCGAAGAGGCCGGAGTAGTCATCGACGATTCCACTTTCGCACCAACTGGCAGGCCCATCGCCGGGCCCTCCCATCAAAAAAGCCAGTCCTGGGCATCGTCAACATGCCTGCCGTCCTCCAGCGTTGGTCTGCGTAAATTCAGGGGGCTGGCCGACGCTGCAGGTCATTTGGCAATTATGGGCACACACACATGTACCGCCTGATGCACACCTGACAGTCCATGATGGGCGCCTGATAATCAGGCCAGGAGGTGGCCATTGAACGGGATCAAGGACAAGAAACAGCGTCAACTACAGTCGCTGGATGTGGCGCGGTCGTTGATGCAGGTGGTTGGAGATTTTCTGCGTGACTATCCCGATCCTTATGTATTGGCACGCAAGCATGCTGCACGAATAGTGCTTAAGCACACCGGCAAGGCGATCGACCCGCGCTTCGTCTGGTGGCACCGGTTTGAGACCTCCAGCTCCAGCAGGCGTAGCTTCAACGGCTGGCAGCATAGCGGTCCGCCAGTGAAATCTGTCACCCTCACCGAACTGGTTGTCGAGCGCTTCGAGCTACGTTTTCAAGATGCCAGTGACGAGCTGGACCTCTATGGCGGCTTCTATAAGCAAGGGCCACAGGCTGCTCATTTCGATGAACGCAACGAAGTGCGCATGCTGGGCAGTGCGGTGCAGCAAGATCTGTGGGCATTGGATTTCGCCGAGGTGTACCGCGCAGAGGTCGCCCAGTTCTGGGCAACGCAGACTGTGAATGTACAGGTACTGGCCAAGATCAATCTGCTCGGCGAATGTGTCAAGGCCGTCCGCGCTGGGCGCATCAGTCCGGCGGATGCCACGACTTTGCGTGCCATGGCAGCTGACGGGTTGGAGTCCTCGGGACAACTGCCGAGCCTCTTGCAGTTACGCCAAGACAGCACCAGTGGCTCGCTGGCAGTAAGTCGGTACGCATTGGGGCGTGGGGACAACGCTTGCATCTACAGTTTTCGCGCAGACAGTGGTCGCGTGCTGCTGTATCTCCCCTGGTCGACAGAAGCGCTGCGAGCGTTCGATAGCGAACTGGCCATGGCTGGATGGTTGCGCGGCGAATTGAAAAGCACGCATGGGCAGCAAGGGTTTCTCAGCAATCTGCTGACCAATCCGCGCGACAAGCCGCTTGCCGAGTTGGTCCGAGCAACGCTTCAGGCAATCGCCAACTCCCGTTCCGATCAGGCCGCCCTGGCGTTGCTGGCGCTTCAACAGGTGCAGATCAGCCAAGACATCTTCGTTTACCTGGCTGCACAGGCCCGCGCCCAGATGCAGGACAGTGCAGCGATCATGCTGGATAACGCCGGGCTGCGCGAGGCGATGTGGAGTGGCTATCTTGCCGCGTTCCTGAATGTATTCGGTGGCTTCGCACCCCTGGGGTGGCCGGTGACCCTGGTGTTGCTCGGTGCTGCGGTGGCAAAACTTGGCCTAGGTTTGGACATTGCCTTGCACGCGCCCAGTGAGGAGGCGCGCAAAGCCGCTTTGCGTGACGCGCTGCTCGACAGCCTGTTCGCCGCTTTGAATATGGCTGATCTGGGCTTTCAGTCCAGTTATGCCTCATTGGCCTACCAGGCACCGTTCCACGAGGCGGATGCATCGCTGTCACAGTGGACTGTTTGCTCTACGCCCGAAGCTGTTCTTGCGGGTAAAGAAAGCAATGCGTTGAGCAGCGACCAGCGGATCAGCAGCGGACGCCTGTCGGGGTTGCGGGTCACCCCTGACGGCGCCTGCTGGATTATGTTGCGTGGGTTGTCCTATCGGGTGCGTTATAGCCATGAATTGTCTGTCTGGCTCATCGTCCCAGCGGACAAGCCCTTTGCCTTTGGCCCCTTGCTACCGGTACGCCAGAATGATTTCGGTGAGTGGGAGTTGCTCGAGCCCCCCAGGCTGCTAGGCGGGAGCCCGCCGCCAGTAACGGGTATACCCAGCCGTACGTCAGCGCTGTGGGACGAGTACATGAAGACTCACGGAGTTCGTAGCAAACACTTGTCGGCGCAAGCACGGGCACGTCATAAAAAAATTCTGCTTGCATCGGGCATACCTAGCCTGAGCCCGGAAGTGACGCTGGATGTCGACAGCCACGGATTGTCCTGCGTCATGCTCAATGGCAAAGCGCAGTATTCGTTTCGCTACGAAGGCGGGGAGTTCGTCAACTTCCTGATCGAGTACTACACCGATGAAGAATCGCAGATCAATCAGGTTTTTCGCGAAGGGGTGCATCGCTACGACGACTGCGCAAGCTACATCGACGATCTGGCTGACACCCTCGAATCATTGCCCAAGAGCAATGCGGTGACGCTGTATCGCGGTGGCCATGGCGGGCGTGGTACCAGTGGCGAGCACTTTCGCCGTGGCCAGTTGAGTGTCGGTGATGTATTGGTCAATACCGACATGACGTCCTTTACCGAAAATCCCTACCTGGTGCGCCAGTTTGCCTCGTCAAGCACGGCCGGAGAAGCTAGCGGCCTGGATGGATCGTTCGACGATACCTCGGTGGTATTCGAACTGCCGGAAGGGCGCTATCAGAGCGGTACCCCGATCAGTGCATTTTCCATGTACTGGGATGAGGCAGAAACCTTGTTCTTGCCGGGGCATTACTTTCGTATCGACCGGCTGGAGCAGGTCTACGGTGATGGCTACCGGTTTATTCATGTGTCGCTGAGCCAGATCGACAAGCCAGCCGCCGGATCGCTGTACGACATGCGCACCGGTGAGCTGTTCGAGCGCGCGGCCTACACTGCCAAAGTAAAATCCTCGGCATTGGTCGAGCGTTTTTTCCCTGTCGATACCCAGTAACGGTTGTCACTGGACATCCTCCAGATCCAGATGATCGATGCGCTCAAAACGTTCGATCAAAAAGTCGATCAGACGCCGCACCCGCGTCGATAGATGTAACTGCTGCGGGTACACCGCATAGACGTCGGCGCGGCTAGGTGTCTGGTCTTCGAGCAGCAAACGCAAGCGCCCGCTACGCACGTAGCGGGCGATGTCCCACTCGGCGCGCAGCAGGATGCCATGCCCTTGCAACGCCCAATTCAGTGCCACTTCACCATCGTTGCAGCTCAGGGCGCCTTGCACCTTGATGGTCTGCGTGCGCCCGCCGCTGGTGAAGCTCCATACGCCATAGGGCGACTCGTTCTGGCGCAGGAAAATGCAGTTGTGTTGGGCCAGGTCGGCCAGTTTCGACGGCGTGCCGTATTTGTCCAGATACAGCGGTGAGGCGCACAGCAGGCGCCGATTGGAGGCGATCTTGCGTGCATGGAACGAGGCGTCGGGCAGGGTGCCGAAGCGGATGCCCAGGTCGAAGCCATGGCTGGCCAGGTCCAGCGGATGATCACTGATTTCCAGCTGCACTTCGATATCTGGATAGCGCGCGTAGAAGTCGGCGAGCGCCGGGCCGATGTAGCGCCGACCGAAGCCCAGCGAGGCATTGACCCGGATCAGCCCCTTGGGCTCGGCGCGATGACGGCCGAGCAACTGCTCGACCTCATCGACCTGCACCAGGATCCGCGCCGCATGGGCAAAGTACAACTCGCCTTCAGCAGTCAGACTCATCGAGCGGGTGGTGCGATTGACCAAGCGCACCCCCAGGCGCGCCTCCAAGACGCTCAAGCGCTTGCTCACCGCCGGGGGCGTAACCCCCAGCTCACGTGCAGTTGCGGCCAGGCTGCCTTGCTTGGCCAGCAGGTGAAAAAAGCCCAGGTCCTGTGTTGGATTCATTGTTAACCCTGAGTTATCTATGTAGTAATCCAGGGTTAACTGCTGCCCTGATTTCACTACATATACTCGGCCCATACCCGTCAGGACAAGCCCGGCGGGGCACAACAACAATGGGAACCGAGACATGAGCAACTACAAGATCGCAGCAATCCCAGGTGACGGCATCGGCGTGGAAGTGATCGCCGCAGGCGTTGAAGTACTCAAGGCGCTGGCGGCCAAGCGCGGCACCTTTGGCCTGGACTTCGAGCATTTCGACTGGGGCTCGGAGCGCTATCTGCGCGAAGGCCAGTACATTCCCGAAGGTGGCCTTGAGGCATTGAAGTCATTCGATGCGATCTTCTTCGGCGCCGTCGGCAGCCTGGAGGTAGCCGACCATGTCTCGCTGTGGGGCCTGCGTCTGCCGATCTGCCAGGGCTTCGATCAATATGCCAACGTGCGCCCGGCGCGGGTCTTGCCGGGGGTGACCAGCCCGCTGGCCAAGGGCAAGGCGATCGACTGGGTGATCGTGCGGGAGAACTCAGAAGGTGAGTACTCCGGCAGTGGCGGACGGGTGCATCAGGGCCTGCCGATCGAGGTCGCCACCGAGGTATCGACCTTCACCCGCGTCGGTGTCGAGCGGATTCACCGTTTTGCCTTCGAGCTGGCCCGCAGCCGCCCGGCCAAGCACCTGACCCTGGTGACCAAATCCAATGCCCAGCGCCATGGCATGGTGCTGTGGGATGAGGTGTTCGCCGAAGTCGCTCAAGATTATCCGGACGTGCGCACCACCCGTGAGCTGGTCGATGCGGTGACCACCACCATGGTGCTCAAGCCTGAGCAACTGGACGTGGTGGTGGCCACCAACCTGCATGCCGACATCCTCTCCGACCTGGCCGCCGCGCTGTCCGGCAGCCTGGGTATCGCGCCAACCGCCAACCTCAATCCAAGCCGCGATTTCCCCTCGATGTTCGAGCCGATCCACGGTTCGGCCTTCGATATCACCGGCAAAGGCGTGGCCAACCCCATCGCCACCTTCTGGACGGCGGTGATGATGCTCGAGCACCTGGGCGAAACGGCGGCGGCGGCTGAATTGATGTCTGCCATCGAAGCGGTGACCGAGAGCGGCCTGCACACCCCGGACCTGGGCGGCAAGGCCACTACCCGTGAGGTCACCGATGCGGTGCTGGCGCTGATCCGCCGCTGATTCGCGCGACTTGCGCTGCGGGGCCGGTAACCGCCAGGCCCCAAGGCACTCCTGAACAAAAACAACAATCAGGGCCAAATAATGAAACGCATGCTCAGCAAGCTGTACGTGCAAGTCCTGCTCGCCGTCATCATCGGTGCCATCGTCGGCGTGCTCTGGCCGCAGACCGGCGAGGCGCTCAAGCCGATTGGCGATGCCTTCATCAAACTGATCAAGATGCTCCTGGCACCGGTGATCTTCCTCACCGTGGTCACCGGCATCGCCCGCATGGAAAACATGAAAGAGCTGGGGCGGGTGGGCTTTCGCGCGCTGATCTACTTCGAGGTGGTGTCGACCCTGGCGCTGGTGATCGGCCTGGTGGTAGTACAGGTGTTCCAGCCGGGCGCAGGCATGAACATCGACCCGGCGAGCCTGGATAGCGGTAGCATCGCCAGCTACACCGCCGCTGCCAAGCACAGCTCGTTCCTCGACTTTGTTCTGGGGATCATCCCCGACACCGTGGTCGATGCCTTTGCCAAGGGCAATATCCTGCAGATCCTGTTGTTCTCCATTCTGCTTGGGGTGGCCCTGGCCAAGGCCGGTCCGAAGGCGCAGCTGTTCGTCGACAACCTCGACAGCTTGATGCGCGGCATGTTCGTGGTGGTCAACATGGTCATGCGCCTGGCCCCGATCGGGGCATTCGGCGCGATTGCCTTCACCATCGGCAAGTACGGTTTCGAGTCGCTGTTCTCGCTGGGCAAGCTGATGGCCTGCGTGTACCTGACCTGCTTTGCCTTCGTGGTGGTGATCCTCGGGCCGATCTGCCGCTGGGCTGGCTTCAGCTTGTGGAAGTTCCTGCGCTTCATCAAAGAGGAGCTGTTCACCGTGCTCGGCACCAGCTCGTCTGAATCGGTACTGCCGCAGATGATCGCCAAGATGGAAAAGGCCGGAGTGTCCAAGCCGGTGGCAGGGATGATCATTCCCTCGGGGCTGACCTTCAACCCCGACGGCCAGGCGATCTACTACACCATCGCGGCGATTTTCATTGCCCAGGCGACCAACACGCCGCTGAGCTTCAGCGATCAGCTGATCGTGCTGGCGGTGTTGATGTTTACCTCCAAGGGCTCGGCTGGGGTGACGGGGTCGGGGTTCATTATCCTCGCAGCGACCCTGGCTTCGCTGGGCACGATCCCGGTGGCTGGGATGGTCTTGCTGTTGGGCGTGGACCGGTTCATGTCCGAGGCGCGGGCGATTACCAATACCATTGGCAACGGGGTCGGGACGCTGGCGATTGCCAAGTGGGTAGGTGCGCTGGATAAGGACAAGTTGCGCGAGGCGATGGAGGGGGAGGTGTCGGTGAAGCAGCAGGAGTCTGCTGCTGGCACCGTTCTTTTGCCTGAGCGATCGGTGTAAGGGGGGCCGCTGCCAGGGGCTGCAATGCAGCCCCGATTCTTCAACCCTGCTTCACAATCAACGCCACCCCCGGAAAATACTGCCCCAGCTCGTTATGCAACTTGCGATAGGCATACGGGAAATACCACGCCAGCACACACGCCGTGTGCTTTTGCAGATCATCCACCAGGTCCTGCAGCTCCTCGGGGCTGGCATGCTGTCCTGCCTTCCACGGGCTGATGAACAGCGCGCCGGCCTTGAGCTGACTGGGGTAGGCAATGGGCTTGGCCAGCGCCGTCGCCTCCTGCAGCGCCGCGTTCAAATCCAGCCGGGCAATCCGCGGCCAACGCTGGCTGGCACGCAAATGAATCGACTCCTCAGCATTGCTGATGGACAGATCACAGCGCCCCTCACGCTCGCCCTCATCACGCTGCTTCTTGCTCTGGTACTGCTCCAGCGCCACCAGTTCAGCCTGCCAGGCCGCCGCAGCCAGCATGCCGACGTTGGCCGCCGCGCCATGCCAGTAAGGCGCCTCATTGTCGCCCTGGACCTGATTGAAGCGGTCGATGCAGTCGACCCAGCGCTCCAGTGCCGGGCGCAGGAACTCCAGGCGCGGGTTGTTGATGATCAGACCTTGCATGCTGCGCTCTCCTTATCGTTATTGGTCGCGTTCAGCTGAGGTTAATGGCTATGTGATATCACTGCTGGCAGTCTGGCACAAGCTGCCGGATCGGCCATTGATCCAGGCCAAATCGGCCTTGTTTCATTGACGCTCCCGGTGCAACCCTCTAACCTTCGCGGCGTGTTTCAGGTGCCCTGCAGGCTGCGGTCTGGCGGGGTGAAACTGGGAAGCCGGTGGTATTCCGGCGCTGCCCCCGCAACGGTAGGTGAGTCAAGGTCGCGCATGGCCACTGGGTTGAATGACCCGGGAAGGCGCGCGGCGCAGAAGCCCGCGCTTCGCTCACGAGCCCGGAGACCGGCCTGTTACTGCCAATGGCATCACGGAGGGTGATGCGCGGTTGCCTGTGGCGTGGGTCACGGCGCCTGCGTGTTCTCCGTTTGCCTGCCTATCGATCTGTCGCCGCGCCCTTGCGTGCGTCGCCAGCCAGCGGAGAACCCTGATGAGCGAAACCCCCGAACGTGACGAACGCCACCTGGCGCGCATGCAGCGCAAGAAGGCGATCATCGACGAGCGTATCGCCAATTCCCCCAACGAATGTGGCCTGTTGCTGGTGCTGACCGGCAATGGCAAGGGCAAGAGCAGCTCGGCCTTCGGCATGCTGGCCCGGGCCTTGGGCCATGGCATGCAATGCGGCGTGGTGCAGTTCATCAAGGGCCGTAACAGCACCGGCGAGGAGCTGTTCTTCCGCCGCTTCCCCGAGCACGTGCGCTACCACGTGATGGGCGAGGGCTTTACCTGGGAAACCCAGGACCGCCAGCGCGATATCGCCGCCGCCGAAGCCGCCTGGGCGGTCTCGCGCCAATTGCTGCAAGACCCATCGATTCAATTCGTCGTGCTCGACGAGCTGAATATCGCCCTCAAGCACGGCTACCTCGACCTCGATCAGGTACTGACCGACATCCAGGCCCGTCCGCCCATGCAGCACGTCATCGTCACCGGGCGTGCGGCCAAGCCGGAGATGATCGAGCTGGCTGACACCGTCACTGAGATGAGCATGCTCAAGCACGCCTTCCAGGCCGGCATCCGGGCGCAGAAGGGCGTGGAACTATGAGCCAAACCCGGCATTGTCCGGCGGTGCTGATCGCGGCACCGGCTTCCGGCCAGGGCAAGACCACGGTCACCGCTGCCCTGGCACGCCTGCACCGTAACCTTGGGCGTAAGGTCCGGGTGTTCAAGTGCGGGCCTGACTTTCTCGACCCGATGATTCTCGAACGCGCCAGTGGTGCCCCGGTGTACCAGCTGGACCTGTGGATGATCGGCGCCGAGGAAAGTCGCCGCCTGCTCTGGGAAGCTGCGGCCGATGCTGATCTGATCCTGATCGAAGGCGTCATGGGGCTGTTCGACGGTACCCCATCGAGCGCCGACCTGGCGCGCCATTTCGGTGTGCCGGTGCTGGCCGTGATCGACGGCACGGCCATGGCCCAGACCTTTGGTGCGCTGGCGCTGGGGCTGGCGCGTTACCAGGCGGACTTGCCGTTTGCCGGGGTGCTGGCCAACCGAGTCGGCAGCCTGCGGCACGCCCAGTTGCTCGAAGGCAGCCTTACTGAAGGCCTGCGCTGGTATGGCGGGCTGTCTCGTGAGCGCGGCATCGAGCTACCCAGCCGTCACTTGGGGCTGGTGCAAGCGAGCGAATTGAACGATCTGGACCTGCGTCTGGACGCCGCCGCCCAAGCGCTGGGCTCCAGTTGCGATGCAGCGTTACCGCCGCCTGTAGCGTTCGACGCCCCTCAACGCGCCGCAGCAGTGCCTTCGCTGGCCGGCCTGCGCATTGGCGTGGCCCAGGACGAGGCGTTCGCCTTCACCTATGGCGCCAACCTCGACCTGTTGCGCGAGATGGGCGCCCAGCTTGAATTGTTCTCACCACTGCACGACCGCCAGTTGCCAGCGATAGACAGCCTGTACCTGCCAGGTGGCTATCCAGAGCTGCACCATCAGGCACTGGCGGCCAATGCGCCGATGCTGGAAGCGATCCGCGCCCACCATGCCCAGGGCAAGCCGCTGCTGGCCGAATGTGGCGGCATGCTGTACTTGCTCGATGCACTGACCGATGTCGCTGGTGAGCGTGCGCCACTGCTTGGCCTGCTGCCCGGCGAAGCGGTGATGCAAAAGCGCCTCGCCGCCCTGGCCTTGCAGGCGGTCGAGTTGCCGGAAGGCACCTTGCGCGGGCATACCTATCACCATTCCCTGACCACCACTGCGCTCGAACCCATCGCTCGTGGCTTGAGCCCCAACGGCGGGCGTGGCAACGAGGCGGTCTATCGCCTGGGGCGCCTGACGGCGTCGTACGTGCACTTCTACTTCCCCTCCAACCCTGACGCGGCGGCGGCGCTGCTGCGACCATGAGCGAGCACGCCTTCAGCGCGGCCGAGCGCGCCGCGGTCTACCGGGCCATTGGTGAGCGCCGCGACATGCGCCACTTTACCGGCGCAGAGATCGCCCCGGAGCTGCTTACACGCCTGCTCAACGCTGCTCACCAGGCGCCAAGCGTCGGCTTGATGCAGCCTTGGCGCTTCATCCGCATCAGCCAACGCGAACTACGCGGGCGCATCCAGGCCCTGGTCGAACAGGAGCGGGCGCGCACCGCCGAGGCGCTCGGCGAGCGCTCCGATGAGTTCATGAAGCTCAAGGTCGAGGGCATCAACGACTGCGCCGAAGTGCTGGTCGCGGCGTTGATGGACAACCGTGAGCCGCACATTTTCGGCCGCCGCACCTTGCCAGAAATGGACCTTGCCTCACTGGCCTGCGCCATCCAGAACCTGTGGCTGGCGGCGCGTGCCGAAGGCCTGGGGATGGGGTGGGTGTCGCTGTTCGACCCGCAGGCACTGGGCGAACTGCTGGGCATGCCAGCCGGTGCCAAGCCAGTGGCGGTGCTGTGTCTGGGCCCGGTACAGGCGTTCTACCCAGCGCCGATGCTGGTCATGGAAAACTGGGCCGAGCAACGCCCGTTAAGCGAGATGCTCTACGACAACCAATGGGGAGAGCGCCGATGAGCGTGGCCTTGCTGACCGTGGCCGGGGTGGCCGTGGACGCTTTGCTGGGTGAACCGCAGCGCCGCCATCCGTTGGTGGCCTTCGGCAATTTCGCCTCGCGCCTGGAACAGCGGCTCAATGCCGGCGGCAGGGGCTGGCGCAGTCACGGGGTCAGTGCCTGGTTCCTGGCGGTGGTGCCGCTGACCCTGCTGGCGCTGATCCTGTCCTGGTTGCCCTACCTCGGCTGGCTGGTCGAGGTGCTGGCGCTGTACTGCGCGCTCGGCCTGCGCAGTTTGGGCGAGCACGTGCTGCCAGTAGCCGAAGCCTTGCGCCGTGGCGATCTGGATGAGGCGAGAAAGCGCGTGGGTTATCTGGTCAGCCGCGAGACCCGTGAGCTCGACGAGCCCGCTGTGGCCCGCGCAGCCACCGAATCGGTGCTGGAGAATGGCAGCGATGCGGTATTTGCCGCGTTGTTCTGGTTCATCGTCGCTGGTGCTCCCGGTGTGGTGCTGTATCGCCTGAGCAATACCCTCGATGCCATGTGGGGTTATCGCAATGAGCGCTTCGAGCGCTTCGGCTGGGCGGCAGCGAAAATCGATGATGTGCTCAACTATATTCCCGCACGCCTGGTGGCCCTGACTTATGCATTGTTGGGCAAGACCCGCCTGGCGCTCAGTTGCTGGCGTCAGCAGGGGCCGCTGTGGGACAGCCCCAACGCCGGGCCGGTAATGGCCGCTGGCGCTGGTGCGTTGGGGGTCGAGTTGGGTGGCCCTGCGGTGTACCACGGCGAACTGCACGAGCGCCCGCGCCTGGGCCAAGGCCCGATGGCCGATGCCGATGCTATCGAGCGTGGCTGGAGCCTGGTGCAGCGCGGCGTCTGGCTGTGGCTGCTGGTGATCTGCCTGGGAGGCTACCTCAATGCTTGAACACGGAGGCCGCTTGCAACGGGCCGTACGCCACTACGGGATTGCCCGCGAGCAGTGGCTCGATCTGTCCAGCGGCATTGCCCCTTGGTCCTACCCGATCCCGCCCATTCCCGTTGAGGCCTGGGCGCGCTTGCCTGAGGCCGAAGATGGCCTGGAACAGGCGGCGCGACGTTACTACGGGGCCGAGCACCTGCTGGCGGTGGCTGGCTCGCAGGCGGCGATTCAGGCGCTGCCACACTTGCGTGCGGCAGGTCGGGTCGGGGTGCTGGGGCCTTGCTATGCCGAGCACCCGTACGCTTGGCAACGTGCTGGCCACCAGCTGGTGGAGCTTGACGATGAGCAGGTCGAACAGGCGCTCGACAGCCTGCAGGTGCTGCTGCTGGTTAACCCGAACAACCCCACTGGACGCACTGTACCGCGCGAGCGCCTGCTCGACTGGCATGCCCGCTTGGCCCGCCGTGGCGGCTGGCTGGTGGTCGATGAAGCGTTCATGGACAACACCCCAGAGCACAGCGTGGTCGACTGCGCCGAGCGTGCAGGGTTGATCGTGCTGCGTTCGTTCGGCAAGTTTTTCGGATTGGCCGGGGTGCGCCTGGGCTTCGTCATGGCTGAGCCGAGCCTGCTGCTGCGCCTGGCCGAGCTGCTGGGGCCGTGGACGGTTGCCGGTCCGACCCGAGTGCTCGGCCAAGCGTGCCTGGCCGATGAGCAGGCTCATGTCGCGCAGATCGTCAGTTGCCGGCAGGCCAGTCAACGCCTGGCAAGCCTGTTGAATGATGCAGGTCTGACGCCAAGCGGCGGTTGTGACTTGTTCCAGTACATCCGTGGCGAGCAGGCCGCGCGCCTGCATGACTTTCTCGCCCAGCGCGGCATTCTCGTGCGCGTGTTCGAGCACCCTGCGGCGGTGCGCCTCGGCCTGCCTGCCAGCGCGGCGGACGAACAGCGCCTGCGCTTGGCGCTCGATGATTACCAGAAGGAATCGGCATGACCACCCTCATGGTGCAAGGCACCACTTCCGATGCCGGCAAGAGCACGCTGGTCACCGCCTTGTGCCGCTGGCTGCTGCGCCAGGGCATTGCCGTGGTGCCGTTCAAACCGCAAAACATGGCCCTCAACAGTGCGGTCACCGCCGACGGCGGCGAGATTGGCCGCGCCCAGGCGGTGCAGGCCCAGGCCTGTCGGCTGGCGCCGCACACCGACATGAACCCGGTGCTGCTCAAGCCCAACAGCGATACCGGCGCCCAGGTGATCATCCACGGGCGGGCGGTCACCAGCATGAACGCCGTTGCCTACCACGACTACAAAGCCATCGCCATGCAGGCCGTGCTAGCCTCGCACCAGCGGCTGGCGGCTGCGTACCCGGTGGTGATGGTCGAAGGTGCCGGCTCGCCTGCCGAGATCAACCTGCGCGCTGGCGACATCGCCAACATGGGTTTTGCCGAGGCGGTCGACTGCCCGGTGATCCTGGTGGCCGACATCAATCGCGGTGGGGTGTTCGCCCACCTGGTCGGCACCCTGGAGCTGCTCTCGGCCAGCGAGCAGGCGCGGGTCAAAGGCTTTGTGATCAATCGTTTTCGCGGTGACATCGCCCTGTTGCAGCCGGGCCTGGACTGGCTCGAACAGCGCACCGGCAAACCGGTGCTGGGCGTGCTGCCGTATGTCACCGACCTGCACCTGGAAGCCGAGGACGCCATTGACGTGCGTCAGCCGAGCAAGGCTGCGCAGGTGCTCAAGGTGATCGTGCCGGTGCTGCCGCGGATCAGCAACCACACTGACTTCGACCCGCTGCGTCTGCACCCCCAGGTCGATTTGCAGTTCATCGGGCCGGGCGAGCCTATCCCGCCCGCCGACCTGATCATCCTGCCGGGCTCCAAGAGCGTGCGCGCCGACCTGGCGCAGTTGCGCGAGCGCGGCTGGGACAGCGCCATCGCGCGCCACCTGCGCTACGGCGGCAAGCTGATCGGTATCTGCGGCGGCTTGCAGATGCTCGGTGGCCAAGTGCGAGATCCGCTTGGCCTGGAAGGCCCACCGGGTACCAGTGCCGGCCTGGGCCTGCTCGACTACGTCACCGAGCTTGAGGCCGAGAAACAGCTGCGCAACGTCTGTGGCACCTTGCAGTTGGAGCAATCGGCGGTTGCCGGCTATGAGATCCACGCGGGGGTGACCCGTGGCCCGGCCCTGGAGCAGCCTGCCGTGCACCTGGCCGATGGCCGCTGCGACGGCGCGATCAGTGCCGATGGGCAGATTCTCGCCACTTATTTGCACGGCCTGTTCGAAGGTAGCCAATCGTGCGCCGCGCTGTTGCGCTGGGCCGGCCTGCAAGCGGTGCAAAGCATCGACTACGAGGCCCTGCGCGAACGCGATATCGAGCGCCTGGCCGACCTGATCGAGCAACACCTGGACACCGCGCACCTGCGCCAATTGTGTGGAGTCGCCTGAAATGCGCAACCTGATCCTTGGCGGTGCCCGCTCCGGCAAGAGTCGCCTGGCCGAACAACTGGCCCAGGACTCGGGCCTGGCGGTGACCTACATCGCCACCAGCGAGCCGCTCGATGGCGAGATGAATGCGCGGGTGCAGCTGCATCGCCAGCGCCGCCCCGATCACTGGGCGCTGATCGAACAGCCGCTGCAACTGGCCGCGGTACTGCGCGCCGAGGCGGCGCCAGGGCGCTGCCTGCTGGTGGACTGCTTGACCCTGTGGCTGACCAATCTGTTGATGCTCGAGGACGACCAGCGCCTGGCGCAAGAGCGCGACGCGCTGCTCGACTGTCTGCAAAGCCTGCCGGGCACGATCATTCTGGTCAGCAATGAAACCGGCCTGGGCGTGGTGCCCATGGGCGAACTGACCCGCCGTTATGTCGATCTGGCCGGCTGGCTGCACCAGGCCGTAGCCGAGCGCTGCGAGCGCGTGGTGCTTACCGTTGCCGGCCTTCCTCTGATGCTCAAAGGACCTGCTCTATGACCCAATCGTGGTGGCGTGATGCCTGCCAAACTGTCGATAACGCCGCCATGGACCAGGCCCGCGCCCGTCAGCAGCAACTGACCAAACCCACCGGCTCGCTCGGTCAGCTAGAGACCTTGGCAGTGACCCTTTCTGGCCTGCAAGGGCGTGAACGGCCGAGCCTGGAGCACGTTGCGATCAGCATTTTCGCGGGCGACCATGGCGTGGTCGAGGAGGGCATTTCGGCCTATCCGCAGGCGGTGACCGGGCAGATGCTGCGCAACTTCGTTTCTGGCGGCGCGGCGATCAGCGTACTGGCGCGCCAGCTCGAAGCGAGCCTGGAAGTGGTCGACCTCGGTACCATCGATCCCACCTTGCAGCTAGCGGGCGTGCGCCATCTGCGTCTGGGCGCCGGCACGGCCAATTTTGCCCAGCGTCCGGCGATGACTGACGAGCAACTGCGGGCGGCGTTGCAGGCCGGACGTGAAACGGCATTACGCGCTGCCGAGCAGGGCGCCCAGCTGTTCATCGGCGGTGAGATGGGCATCGGCAATACCACTGCGGCCGCAGCCGTGGCGAGCACCTTGCTCGGTTGCCCGGCACGTGAACTGAGCGGCCCAGGCACGGGCTTGGACACAGCAGGGGTACGGCACAAGGCTGAGGTGATCGAGCGTGCCTTGGTCCTGCACGGGCTGCGTGCCGATGACCCATTACAGGCGCTGGCGTGCGTCGGCGGCTTCGAGATCGCCGCACTGACTGGCGCCTACCTGGCCTGTGCCCAGCAGGGTGTGGCGGTGCTGGTCGATGGCTTTATCTGCAGCGTCGCCGCGTTGGTCGCGGTGCGCCTGAACCCGCACTGCCGTGCCTGGCTGCTGTTCGCTCACCAAGGTGCAGAGCCTGGGCATCAGGCGCTGCTCGCGGCCCTTGAGGCCGAGCCGCTGCTGGCCCTCGGCCTGCGCCTGGGCGAGGGCAGCGGCGCCGCGTTGGCGGTGCCATTGATGCGCTTGGCCTGTGCCCTGCACGGGCAGATGGCGACCTTTGCCGAAGCTGCGGTGGCGGATCGCCCGGCATGATCATCGACCTGCTGCGCCATGGTGAAACCGAGCTGGGTGGCGGCCTGCGCGGCAGCCTTGACGACGCCCTGACCGAACGGGGTTGGGCGCAGATGCGCGCGGCGGTCGAACAGGGCGGGCCGTGGCACGCGCTGGTCACTTCGCCGTTGCAACGCTGCGCGCACTTTGCTGACGAACTCGGCGCCCGCCTGGCGTTGCCGGTGCAGCTGGAAGCGGGCATCCGCGAGCTGCACTTCGGTGACTGGGAAGGGCGCAGCGCTGCGCAGATCATGGAGGATCAGGCCGATGCGCTTGGGCTGTTCTGGGCCGATCCCTATGCCTTCACCCCGCCGGGCGGCGAGCCGGTCGAGGCCTTCGCTGAACGGGTGCTGACGGCCATCGAGCGTCTACACCGCGAGCATGCTGGCAAACAGCTGCTACTGGTGACCCATGGCGGGGTGATGCGCCTGCTGCTGGCCCGTGCGCGGGGGCTGCCCCGTGAGCAATTGCTGCAGGTCGAAGTCGGCCATGGCGCGCTGGTGCGTCTGCAGCTGGAAGACAACGGACAACTGCGGGAGCTGCCCTGAGATGCTGCCACTGTGGATCGCCTTGCAGTTTCTCAGCAGCCTGCCGGTCACCCTGCCGGGGATGCCTGAACCGCGTGAGACGGGTCGCTCATTGTTGTTCTATCCGCTGGTAGGCCTGCTGTTCGGCCTGTTGTTGTGGGCGGCCAGCCATTTGCTGCACGGCACTCCAGCACCGTTGCATGCCGCCTTGCTGCTGACCCTGTGGGTGCTGCTCAGTGGCGCCTTGCACCTGGATGGGCTGGCCGACAGCGCTGACGCCTGGCTGGGCGGCTTTGGCGATCGTGAGCGCACCTTGCTGATCATGAAAGATCCGCGCAGCGGGCCGATCGCCGTGGTCACCCTGGTGTTGGTACTGTTGCTCAAGTTCTGCGCGCTGTGGGTGTTGGTCGAGCGCGGCGTCGGCGCCTGGCTGGTGCTGGCGCCCTTGGTTGGGCGGGCGGCGTTGCTGGGGTTGTTTCTCTGCACGCCCTACGTACGTCCCGGTGGGCTTGGGCAAGCGCTGGCTGAGCATCTGCCCAAGCGCACGGCGCGCTGGGTGCTGCTGGCAAGTGCACTGGCCTGCGTGGCGTTAGGTGGTTGGGCGGCGCTGTGGCTGGTGCTGCTGGCGGGCGTGGTGTTTGCCTGGTTGCGTCAGCTCATGTGTCGAAGGTTAGGCGGCACCACAGGGGATACCGCCGGGGCGATGCTTGAGTTGTTGGAATTGGCAGTGGTGTTGGGGCTGGCGTTGCTGCCTCTTACGTGATTGCTGCATGGCTGTAGCTCGGTGCAATACGTGGGAGCGGGCGTGCCCCGCGATAGAGCCTTGGCGGTCAGTCGCAATCTCCAGCAATCCTTGAGGCAATGCTCCCCTGGCAGAGCAGGCGTACCCTTGAGCGCTTCTCAAGCCTGCCAAGGAGGCGCCGAGCATGCGCCATTGGATACTCACCAGCCTGTTCCTGCTCGCCATCCAATCAGCCCATGGCGCCGATCTGATCGAGTTCTGGAATACCCCCCGCCACGGCGGCAACAGCTTCAACCGGCTGCCACCGAACCAAGCCTACTTCCAAGCCCTGCAAGGCTATGGCGCCACTTGGGTGCGGCTGTCCTACGACAAATGGCAACCTGAGCAACGCGACTTTCTGCTGGGCAATGCCGATGCCTATCAGGGGCTCGCCACAGCCGACCTGGCCCAGCTCAGGCAGGTCCTCGACCATGCCCATGGCGCAGGCCTGAAAGTGGTGATCGCACCGCTTTCGCTGCCGGGGATGCGCTGGTCGCAGAACAATCACGACCAATTCGATGATCGCCTCTGGCAAGACAAACATTACTGGGCGCAAGCCGCCGCCTTCTGGCGTGACCTTGCCCAGGCGCTGAAGGATCACCCGGCAGTCGCCGCCTACAACCTGATCAACGAGCCAGCGCCGGAGAAACTCGGCGGTTTGGCCGAACACGCAGACCCACAGCGGATGCAGCAGTGGTACGCCGCCCAGCAGGGCGGCCCCCGCGATTTGCCGGGCTTGTACCAGCAGTTGCTGGCGGCGATCCGTGAGGTCGACCCTGACACGCCGATCATGCTCGACGCCGGCTGGTACGCGGCAGCGGATGCGTTTGCCTACTGGCCAGCAGCGCTGAGCGATGAGCGGGTGCTGTATAGCGTGCACATGTACGAACCCTACGCGGCTACCAGTGCGCCGAACATGACCCGCAAAAAGCCCTTTGCCTATCCCGGGCCGGTGCCTTTCGCCGGGCATACCGAGCAATGGAATGCCCAGCGGGTAGCGCAGTATCTGCAAGCGCCGCTTGAGTGGTTCGACCGAGTGAAACTGCCCCATTCACGGCTGGTGGTCGGAGAGTTCGGCTGCATGCGACGTCTGCCCGGTTGCCAGCAGTACCTTGAAGATGTGCTGACGGTGCTGGACAAAAACGCCCTGCATTGGGCGTTCTACAGTTATCGTGAAGACAGCTGGGATGGCATGGACTACGAACTGGGCACTGCCAAGGTGCCGTGGCGTTACTGGCAGGCGATCGAGCAGGGCGCCGAGGATCCGCTCAAGCGCGCGGCCAAGGCGGCATTCGAGCCCATCCGCAAGCGCTTGCAGCAATGATCCGCGTTTGAAACGTCTTGCAACATCAGTGATGCGGGTATATACACGTATCCATGCTGACCAGTGAATGTATCTGTACCCATCTGCGTCGAGCCGCCCGCGGGGTGAGCCGACATTACGACGAGGCCCTTGCCGGCTTCGGCATCAATGTCGCCCAGTTTTCCCTGTTGCGCCATCTACAGCGGCTCGATCAACCGAGTATCACCAGCCTGGCTGAAGCCATGGGCCTGGATCGCAGTACCCTGGGGCGCAATCTCAAGGTGCTCGAGGCCGACGGCCTGGTGGCCCTGGCCGAGGGGGCAGACCAGCGCAATCGAGTGGTGCTGCTGACCGAGGCTGGTAAAGCACGCTTGCAGGATGCCGGTCCGGCCTGGGAGCGCGCTCAGCTGACGTTGGTCGAGCAGTTGGGTGAAGGGCAGCGCGATGAACTGGTGCGCTTGCTGGAGCGTTTGGCGTGACCGCGTACGATGATAAGCGGGTATATACCCGTATTAACCTTGTGATGTGCTGGAGATAACAACAATGACTTCCGTTTGGCGAACCAGTGGGTGGGTGCTACTGGGGGCGGCGCTGATTTTGGCGTTGTCTCTGGGGGTGCGACATGGCTTCGGGCTGTTCCTGGCGCCGATGAGCGCCGATTTCGGCTGGGGGCGCGAAGTGTTTGCCTTCGCCATTGCCTTGCAGAACCTGATCTGGGGTCTGGCCCAACCGTTCGCCGGCGCGCTGGCTGACCGTTTCGGCGCAGCCAAGGTGGTGGTCATCGGTGGGATTCTCTACACCGCAGGGTTGATCACCATGGGCATGGCCGACTCGGCCTGGTCGCTGTCGCTGAGCGCCGGCTTGCTGATCGGTATTGGCCTGTCCGGAACATCCTTCTCGGTCATCCTCGGGGTGGTTGGGCGCGCGGTGCCAGCGGAAAAAAGCAGCATGGCCATGGGCATCGCCAGTGCGGCAGGCTCGTTTGGCCAATTCGCCATGTTGCCGGGCACGCTCGGCCTGATCCAGTGGCTGGGCTGGTCGGCGGCCTTGCTCGTACTGGGCCTGCTGGTGGCGTTGATCGTGCCGTTCGTGGGCCTGCTCAAGGATCGTCCGCTGCCGAGTCATGGCGCTGAACAGACCCTGGGCCAGGCACTGCGTGAAGCGTGTTCGCATTCGGGCTTCTGGCTCTTGGCCCTGGGGTTCTTCGTCTGTGGCTTCCAGGTGGTGTTCATTGGCGTGCACCTGCCGGCCTACCTGGTCGACCAGCACCTGCCGGCGACCATCGGCACCACCGTGCTGGCGCTGGTCGGATTGTTCAATATCGTGGGTACCTACACCGCCGGTTGGCTCGGAGGACGCATGTCCAAGCCGCGCTTGCTGACGGCGCTGTACCTGCTGCGGGCGGTGGTGATCGTGTTGTTCCTGTGGGCACCGGTGACCCAGTTCAGTGCCTACCTGTTCGGCATTGCGATGGGCCTGCTGTGGCTGTCTACAGTGCCGTTGACCAATGGCACGGTGGCCACCTTGTTTGGCGTACGTAACCTGTCGATGCTCGGCGGCATCGTCTTCTTGTTCCATCAGCTGGGCGCCTTCCTCGGCGGTTGGCTGGGTGGGGTGGTATACGACCGCACGGGCAGCTATGACCTGGTCTGGCAGATCTCCATCCTGCTCAGTCTGTTGGCTGCCGCGCTCAACTGGCCGGTGCGTGAGCGTCCGGTCGCCCGCCTGCAGGCGCAAGCGGCATGAACCGCTACCTGGGCGCTAGCCTGCTGGCAGCCGCAGCAATCGTGCTGCTGGCGTTGGCCTGGTGGGGCTGGCACCGGGGAGGCTTGGCGCTGATGCAACTGGGCATGAGCCTTTGTTAGGCGCTACCCTGCAAGTTCAAGGACTGTCTTGCAGGGGATTTACCATGATGCATGCACGCTGGCTGGCGATACCTTTCCTGGCCCTGGCGACGCTGGCCTCAAGCTGGGCCGCAGACTGCCCGGCAGTGTTGCAGGGCAGCCTGCCCGAGCTTAGCGGCAAACAGCAGATCGACTTGTGCGAGCGCTTTGCCGGCAAGCCGCTGGTGGTGGTCAATACTGCCAGCTACTGCGGTTTCGCCCCGCAGTTCGAAGGGCTTGAGGCGCTGTACAAGGAGTACCAGGGGCAAGGTCTGCAGATGCTTGGCGTACCTTCCAATGACTTCAAGCAGGAAGACGCCGACAGCGAGAAGACCGCCAAGGTCTGCTTTGCCAATTATGGTGTGACCTTCGCCATGACCAAGGCGCAGCATGTGCGCGGCAACGATGCGGTGCCGTTGTTCAGCGAGCTGGCCAGGCAGAGCAGTGCGCCCAAGTGGAATTTCTACAAGTACGTGGTGGATCGTCGCGGCAAGGTGATCGCCAACTTCTCCAGCCTGACCAAGCCTGACGATCCTGAGTTCAAGGCGGCGATCGAAAAAGCCATTGCCTCCCAGCCCTGAGGCTTAGTGGGGGTGCACGGTCAGAGCCACCAGGCGCACGACCACAGGGCGCACCATCAACACGCAGACAAAGGCCACCGGCATTGCCAGCTGGTAGGCCTTGAGCACGTTGGCCAGATAGTCGGGGGTAATCCCGGCATTGGCTGCAGTGATCACAAAGCACATCAGCAAGGCCATGATCGCCGACATATACAACGCGAACACATAAGGCGTGGCACCTGGGCGCAAGCGCCGCCGGCTACGGGTGGGAGACAGTTCGCTCATCGATGACCTCCAGCAGTGGGTGAAGGCGCAGGTTAACAAGCGGGCAAGGCGGGCTGTAGACCGTCGCGGCTGAGTTCTTTATAAAGAGATTCTTACGAATCATCAGGGCTCGCCATGGATCTGCTCAACACCATTCGCAGCTTCAGCAAGGTGGTCGAGGCGGGCAGTATCGCCGGTGGCGCGCGGCTGCTGGGGATCAGTCCCGCAGCTGTCAGTCAGAACCTGGCCCGGCTTGAGGCGCACTTGCAGGTGCGGCTCGTGTCACGCACTACCCGCAGCATGACCCTGACCCCAGCGGGCAGCCTGTATTACCAGCGGGTCAGGCAAATCGAGCATGACCTCGCTTTGGCCGAGCAAGCGGTGAGCACGCCTGACAGCGAACCGCAGGGGCGCCTGTGCATTGCATCGACCTCGGCATTCGGCCGGCATGTGCTGGCGCCGTTGATCCCCGCCTTCAGTGCACGCTACCCGCAGCTTTCGATAGAGTTGATTACGACTGATCGCAAGGTCAACCATGCGCGCGAGCAGGTCGATGTCAGCCTGCGCATTACCCCGCAGCTCGAAGATCACCTGATCGCCCGGCATATCGCACGCATCCCCTTCATCTGCTGCGCATCGCCCGGCTATCTGGCGAGCGCTGGCCTGCCGCCGACGCCGCAGTCGCTGCGTGACCATCGTTGCCTGGTGTTTCGCTATCCGGTGGATGGGCGTTTCTTGCGCTGGGGCTTTGTGGGGGGCGGCGTGCGTTTCGATGCCCAGTTCGGTCAGGTGCTGATCAGCGATGATATCGATGCCCTGACGCAGATGGCGCTCAATGACGGCGGGATTGCCCGGTTGGCCGAGTTCATCGTCCGGCCGTATCTCGACGCTGGTGCGTTGGTGCCCTTGTTCGAGTGCTCCGAGGCTGGTCTGGTCTATGCGCAGACCGAGCCGATGGATGTCTACCTGTGCGTGACTGATCGTTTTGCCATGACGGCTAAGGTGCGGGTATTCATGGATTATCTACAGGAGTGCCTCGGGCAGCGGTGGGGCGTGCAAGCGGATTCGTCTGTTTGATAGTGGCAGGTGGGCCGGAAAGTGCTTACGCAAAACTCAAAAAAAACCGCCACGAGGGCGGTTTTTTCATGAAGCTTGGCTTACTCAAGAGCGGCTCAAAAGCGGCTTAGAAGCAGCTCAGAAGCGGTAGGTCAGCGAAGCACCTACACCGTGAGCGCTGTTCTCGTACTTGGCTTGGTACGAGCCTTTCAGCGCGCCTACAGTTGGTGAGTCCGGCTGATTGTTGACCTTGGTGTCTTCTTCCCACAGGTAGGAATAGGCCACGTCGATGGTCATGTCTTCGGTCGGGCTCCAGCCTGCGCCGACACTGAAGATCTTGCGATCGCCAGTCGGAATGCGTGGCGAGCGGTCATGGTTGTTGGTAGGCGATTGATCGACCGAGAAGCCGGTACGCAGCGTCCACTCCTTGTTGACCTTGTAGGACACGCCAATAGCGTGAGCCCAGGTGTCATGCCAGTTCTGCTCTTCGCTGATGGTGCCGAAGGAGCTACCGATCGGGCTACCTGCCAGCGCAGCAGGCAGCTCGTTATTGACGGTGATGGCTTCCAGGCGGCTCCAGCGGGTCCAGGTGCTACCCGCGTAGACGGTCCACTGATCGTCCAGCTCGTGGGTGATCGAGAAGTCCACCGACTCTGGGGTCTTGATCTTGAGCGTGGCATCGAACTTGTTGCCATCGAACGGGCCGAGCAACGGGCTGCTGACGCGAGTCTTGCCTTCGAGTTTGTAGTCGACCATCGAGTGATAGGTCAGGCCCAGACGAGTCTGATCGGTGGCCTGTACCAGAATACCGATGTTGTAGCCTACAGCGGTGTCGTCACCCTTGATCTTCACCTCGCCATCACCCTGACCGATGAACGACTGGTTCAGGTTGGAACCCAGCTCACCCTTGATCCGGTTGAAGGTAGGGCCGAAACCGATCGATACCTTGTCGTTGAAGGCATAGCTGACGGTCGGCTGGAAGGTGATGACTTCTACGTGGCTTTTCTTGCCCCAGTAGCGTGCGGCGTCGTCTCCACCGTAGTCGGTAACCAGGCCGAACGGCACGTACACGCCAAAACCTACGCTCCAGTGATCATCGATTGGCTTGACGTAGTAACCCATCGGTACGCCAACCACCGGGACCATGTCACCGTCAGTTTCCCCCCCATAGTTGCTGCCTGGGCCCGAGATGTCGGATTTTGCGATAACGGCGGCGCCACCCACGGTGATCTGTTCACGCTTGAGGCGCGACATACCAGCAGGGTTGCCAAACACGGTGCTGGCATCTTCGGCAGAAGAAGAACGACCCGCGAAACCTGTCCCCATGCCGCTGATGCTTTGCTCGTTAAGCGCAAAGCCGCTGGCCAGCAATTGGCTGGAAGCGAGAGCAACGGCGACGCCGAGGGAGGTTTTGAGCATTACTTTTTTCATTATTGTGAAACTCCTTGGGATCTCCGGGGCGAAAAGCTACCAACAAATCACGCGCCGCGCCATAGCCTCAAACGCAGGAGATAGAGCGGTTTTGTAGGACAATCCGACCAAAATTCCCTTTTTTCCGGTTTTTTGTAGGATGACGCTTAGGAGGCTTCCGACAGGATTGGTTCAATGCAGGTGTGCCAAGCGTGAGTGAAGTCACGCAGGCGTCCCTGGGGCTGGAAGATTTGCCGCCAGATTCGGGCAAGTCCAAGCAGATCATCGGGCGCGGGGAGGGCGGTGGATTGCTGTTCGATGAGCATCCAGGCGATGGCGGTGGAGTAGCGCAGGTTGACCGTCAGCTCCAGGTGCGGCCCGCCCAGGAAGGCGTGTTGGCTGGCAAGGCCGCGGACCAGGCTGGCCAGGTCCGGATCGCGAGCGAGGTAGTCGTCCCACAGGGCCTGGTGACGTGTCTCACCGATTCGGTAGAGACCGTGTCCGCGTCGGTCGTGCAAGGCTGAACCGAGTGCCGATTGGCTGGCGGCGACACCGAGTAGCAAGGCCTCGGCGCTGGCGCAATGACGGTTCAGGTAGACCAGGGTTGGACGGATCACATACTGACACAATTCATTCGCAGCGATACCCATGATGCCCTCGTTCTATTAAGGGCCGACGGGCGCTGGAGCTTGGCAGCTGGTGAAGGATCAGGCCCGCCGGAAGCGGCTTACACCACTCGAGTTGAAGTGTAGTGTGATAACCACGGCGTAAAGGCCTGTTTTTAAATCGATTGCTGCCTGAGGTTGTTCGCCATATGCCATACAGCAATTAGGCCAAGAACCAACAGGCAGCAGGGAAGTGCGCCGATTCAACCCATGAATGGGCTGGCATTCGCCAATCACGCGGTCAGCGATTGGCGGGTCCGATCGATGACCGCTTGCAGCGGTTCGGCGCGGTTGTACTGCTCGGGATACAGGCGCTCGCTGTGGCAAGCGATACCGTGTTCGTCGACCAGGGTGAAGCTGAAGCTGCCCTTGCGTGGGGCAACGATAAGGCACTTCAGTGGGGCGAAGGCCTGAGAGAGAGTGCCAACGGCACGCTGAAACTGATGATGATTTGTCATTATGTGGAGGTTCCTGCATTAGTCATGGAATACGATCCATGCATCTTAGAAACGTTCCAGTGACGCCTTTATTAAGGAGGCGCTGAACCTGACTGGAACAGGGCAGCCAGAGGTGGCGCATTCAATAGGTAGGCGCTGGGCTGACTGGTAGGTACGTCAAAAGTCGGGCAGGCACACCGAGGCGAAGGTTCAAGGCCTCTGGGTGAAGATCCCGATCAATCTGCGAGGTGATTCGTGCTTGAGCAGCGTTGGCTGCCGAGTGAATCATCGAAAGGGCCGGTCCTGTTTCAGCAGGTGCTGCTCTTGGGGGAGCTGGACGCTGCAGGGACCTTACTGGCCAGAATTGATTTTCAGCTGGGTACTAACGAGGCGCACCCTACAGGAAAAAAACAGGGAGTGCAAGCATCGCTGCTTTTTAGCCGCGAAGCCGACCAGTATGTCTGTTCCTGGCCCTCTTGTGAAGTGGGGGAGCAACCAGGGCAATTGGTCGCATGGACTATTTTCGTGCATCCAAATGCGGGGTTTCGGTGCACTTGTACACATTTGAGGCGCAGCTTGTAACGGCACTGCAACAACCGCCGATGGCCTCGCCAATGCCTTGACTGAAAGCTTAAGTCAATGAAAAAAAACACTAATTTTAGCTGGTGAAAAAATCGACAGTTTGACTGTAGGCCCCATTTCATGGGGGTTTGAAGGCAACATGAAGTGGTTGTCCACCGAGTTATCCACAGGATCTGTGGATTGTCCCGAGCGCTTGCTCTAGGACGGGCGTGCCAGCAATATTCATAACTGTCCGACAATCGTCGTCAATCGACTCGGTGATAAATGCCGGTTGGAAAACGTCAAGAAAAGATCACCAAATTTTTTTGAAATTTCATCAACAAACGCCCAGGCCATCGCGCAAAAAATGGAGTAGAGTGGCGCGCCTCACGAATTGCCTTCGCTGTCAGTCATGAATTTTCGCGGTAAAAACCTCGCTCAACCCCCCGCATCGTCCGAGCCTGTTCCCAAGCGCTTTTCCCTGAAAGTAGCCCTGTGGCTGCTCGACAGCCCGCGCCTGGGTGACAAGCACAGCGTCAAGCACCTGGCTGGGCGCTTGCTCAAGCAGCCGGCGCGCCAGGGTGTGGTGGTGGCACAGAGTCGCCTGGGGCAGATGCTTTGCCGCGACTGCGGTAATGCCCGGGATCGGCGTATTGGCCATGAACTGCTGCGCCAAGCGGCGCGGGCGGGGGATCGCCGGGCGCAACTTGAATATGGCCGCTTGTGCCAGCGCAGCGAGCCGGAGCAGGCGCGCTATTGGCTGGAGCAGGCGGCAGGGCAGGGCTCGCAGGAGGCTGGGCGGTTGCTCAAGCAGATGTCATCTACCTGACAACTGTGGGCCATCGTAAGCACAGCCAGTTGCTACAGGCTCCGCGGTCACTGTAGGCGCTGGCTTGTCTGCGATGGCCCGCAACGCGGGGCCGAGGACCGAACAGCCTGCGTACTGTTAAGCTCCATCCACCGAAATCGAACTAATTGGGGTAGCTATGGCAGTAGATCTGGCCAGCATTCTGCTGGGCATCGTGGCGGCGGCAGTTCCCTGCCTGACCTGGATCCTGCAGAGCCAGCGTCGCCAGTCAGCCCGGCAGAACGCGCTGGCGCTGCTCGAAGAGCGCCTCAGCGCGGCCATGCTCGCCCACGAAGGCCTGCAGGCCCAACTCGACGCCAGCCGCGACGAAATCAGCGACCTCAGCGAAGCCAACGGCGTCAAGCAAGCCAACCTCGCCGCCCTTGGCCGTGAGCTGGAACTGCTCCAGATCGACCGCGACAACGCCCGCGACGCCGCCCATGCCTGGCAGCTCGAACGCACCAGCCGTGAAGCCGAATTACGCCGGCTGGAGGCCCAGGCAGCGCGTCTGGAGGCTGAACTGCGCGAGCAGCAGGAAAGCCACCAGCAGCGTCTGGAAGACTTGCAGCAAGCCCGTGACACCCTGCGTGCGCAGTTCGCCGAGATGGCCAGCAAGATCTTCGATGAGCGCGAACAGCGCTTCGCCCAGACCAGCCAACAGCACCTGGGCCAACTGCTCGATCCGCTCAAGGAACGCATCCAGGCGTTTGAAAAACGCGTGGAAGAGAGCTACCAGCAAGAGGCCCGCGAGCGGTTCTCCCTGAGCAAAGAGCTCGAGCGTCTGCAGCAGCTCAACCTGCGCCTGTCCGATGAGGCGACCAACCTGACCCAGGCCCTCAAGGGGCAGAAAACCCAGGGCAACTGGGGCGAGCTGATCCTGGAGCGAGTGCTCGAGCACGCCGGCCTGGAAAAGGGCCGCGAATATCAAACCCAGGTCAGCCTGAAAAGCGCCGATGGCGAGCGTTATCAGCCCGATGTGCTGATCATGCTGCCCGGCGACAAGCAGGTGGTGGTCGACGCCAAGGTCAGCCTCACCGCCTACCAGCAGTTCGTCAGTAACAACGACGAAGCGGCGCTCAAGCAGCATGTGCAATCGCTGCGCAGCCACGTCAAAGGCCTGTCCAGCAAGGACTACAGCCGCCTGGAGGGGTTGCACAGCCTGGACTTCGTGCTGCTCTTCGTGCCCATCGAAGCGGCCTTCTCGGCCGCTCTGCAGGCCGAACCCAACCTGTTCCAGGAAGCCTTCGACCGGCAGATCGTCATCGTCAGCCCCACCACCCTGCTGGCGACCCTGCGGGTCATCGACAGCCTCTGGAAGCAAGAGCGCCAGGGCCAGAACGCCCGCGAGATCGCCGAGCGCGCCGGCTGGCTATACGACAAGTTCGTGCTGTTCATCCAGGACTTGGACGAGCTCGGCGCGCGCCTGCAACAAGTCGACAAAGCCTATGCGGCGGCGCGCAACAAACTCTGTGAAGGGCGCGGCAACCTGATCAGCCGCAGCGAGCAGCTCAAGCTGCTCGGCGCTCGCGCCAGCAAGAGTCTGCCGGCCGAGCTGCTCGAGCGCGCCTTGAGCGACCAAGCGCTTACTGAACCAGGCTCAGATGCCGATTGAGCAAGGCGCGTAACGCTGCGGGCTTGACTGGCTTGGCCAGGTAGTCGAGGCCGGCGGCATGGACCATGGCGATGGTCTCGTTGCGCCCATCGGCGCTGATCACTACCCCTGGCACCGGCTCACCCAGGCGGGTCCGTAGCCAGGCCATCAGCTCGGTACCGGTGTCGCCATCGTCCAGGTGATAGTCGACCAATGCCAGGTGTGGGCGCATGCCTTGGGCCAGCAACGCTTCACATTCCTCGCGGTTGCGAGCGGTCCAGACCTGGCAGCCCCAACGGCTGAGCAGGCTGTTCATGCCGATCAAGATGCTCGCCTCGTTGTCGACGCACAGCACGTGCAGGCCAGCCAGCGGTTGCCCGGGCTGCTGCTCGGCAGGGGCACTAGGCGCGGCTGTTGCGGCGCTGGCGATAGGCACGCTGACGCGGAACACGCTGCCCTTGCCTGGCCATGAGCGCACCTCAAGCGTATGCCCCAGCACGCGGCACAGGCCATCGGCGATCGCCAGGCCCAGGCCCAGCCCCTTCTCGGCGCGGGTCTGGTGGCTGTCCAGGCGCTTGAACTCCTGGAAGATCACCTGCAGCTTGTCGTCGGTAATGCCCGGCCCGCGATCCCACACCTCTAGCCACAGGCGCTCGCCCTGGCGGCGTACGCCGAATAGGATCGGGCTCTTGCCATAGCGCAGGGCGTTGGTGAGGAAGTTCTGCAGCACCCGGCGCAGCAGCTTGATGTCGCTGTTGACCCGCAGGCGACTGCCGCGCAGGCGGAACTCCAGGCCTTTTTCCGCCGCCAGCACCTTGAACTCGGCGCCCAGCGTGTCGAACAGGTCGCTGAGGGCGAAGGGCTTGATGTCTGGGGTGACCTTGCCGTTTTCCAGGCGCGAGATGTCCAGCAGGTCGCTGATCAGCTCTTCAGCCGAACGCAGCGAGCTGTCCATGTGCTGGACCAGTTGCTGGGCCTCGTCCGACATGCCTTCGGCCTGCTGCGACAACGCCGCGGAGAACAACCGGGCGGCATTGAGCGGTTGCATCAGGTCATGGCTGACCGCCGCCAGGAAGCGGGTCTTGGATTGGCTGACCGCCTCGGCGCGGCTCTTGGCCTCGGTCAGCGCTTGGTTCAACTGAGACAGCTCGTGGGTGCGCTCGGCGACCCGCTGCTCCAGGCCCTCGTTGGCCTCCTTGAGCGCCTGCTCAGCCTCGCGGAACGGGGTGATGTCGGTGAAGCTCATGACGAAGCCACCGCCCGGCATCGGGTTGCCGATCAGCTCGATAACCCGGCCATTGGGGAACAGTCGCTCGGAGGTGTGCGCCCGGCCCTGGCGCATCCAGTGCAGGCGCCGCGCCACGTGCACCTGGGCCTCGCCCGGGCCGCACAGGCCGCGCTCGGCGTTGTAGCGGATGATGTCGGCAATCGGCCGGCCCACGCTGATCAAACCGTCCGGGTAGTTGAACAGCTCCAGGTAGCGGCGGTTCCAGGCCACCAGGTGCAGGTTCTGGTCGACTACGCTGATGCCCTGGTTGATGTTCTCGATCGCCCCTTGCAGCAGGGCGCGGTTGAACTGCAGCACCTCGCTGGCCTCGTCGGCGATGCGCACCACGTCTTCGAGCTGCATGTCGCGGCCTTCGATGGCGGCCTTGACCACTGCCCGGGTCGAGGAGGTGCCGAGCACCCCGGCGAGCAAGCGTTCGGTGTGTTCGATCCAGTCGCCGTCGGCATTCTGGTTAGGGTTGAAACCCTTGCCCTGGCGGTAGGCGAAGCGGATGAAGCTCTGCCGCGCCCGCTCCTCGCCGACGAAGCGCGCCGCGAGCTTGAGCAGGTCATCGATCTGCACCGCCAGCAGCGAGCGGCTGTTGGGCCGGGCGCTGGTCTGCTGGCCGATGAAGCGGCCGGCCTGCCAGTGTTCCGACACCCGTGTGCGCGACAGGATCGAAACCCACGCGAACAGGGTGAAGTTACCCGCCAGCGATAGCACCACGCCTTGGGTCAATGGGGTAATCGGCAGGTTCAGAGGGTTGCCATGCAGCCAGGCCAAACCTGGGAACAGTTCCAGCGACCAACCCAGGCTATGCGCGGTAATCGGCAGCACCAGGGTGTAGAACCACAGGAAGATACCGGCGGCCAATCCTGCGAACACCCCGCGGCGGTTGGCCTGCTTCCAGTACAGCGCGCCGAGCATCGCTGGGGTCAGTTGGGTGACGGCGGCGAAGGCGATCTGGCCGATGGTCGCCAGGCTTGCGGTAGAGCCGAGCAGGCGGTAGCTGACATAGGCCAGCAGCAGGATGACCACGATAGTCACCCGGCGTACCGAGAGCATCCAGTGGCGGAACGCCTCGAACGGCCGTTCGGCATTCTTGCGCCGCAGCAGCCAGGGCAGCAGCATGTCGTTGGAGACCATGGTCGACAGCGCCACCGCCTCGACGATGACCATGCCGGTGGCGGCCGAAGCGCCGCCGATGAACGCCAGCAGCGCCAGGCTCGGATGGGCTTCAGCCAGCGGCAGGCTGATGACGAACGAGTCGGAGATCACCGTGCCCGGCAGCAGCATCTGCCCCGCCAGGGCAATGGGCACCACGAACAGCGCCGCCAGCACCAGGTACATCGGGAACACCCAGCGCGCCATGCGCATGTCCTGGGCTTCGATGTTTTCCACCACGGTCACATGGAATTGGCGTGGCAGGCAGATGATCGCCATCATCGCCACGCCGGTCTGAACCACCATCGACGGCCAGTTGATGGTCTCCTGCCAGTAGCTCTCCAGGTGCGCCGACTGGCGCGCCTGGGTGAACAGGTCGTCGAAACCGTCGTACAGGTTGAATACCACGAACACGCCCACGGCCAGGAACGCCAGCAGTTTGACCAGCGCCTCGAAGGCAATCGCCAGGACCATGCCGCGATGGTGCTCGGTGACGTCCAGGCTGCGCGTACCAAACACGATCGAGAACAGCGCCAGCACCAGCGACACCACCAAGGCGGTGTCCTGTACGCGGGTGCCGGTGGCGTCGGCGTTGGCGCCAATCAGCAGGTTGACCCCGAGCACGATGCCTTTGAGTTGCAAGGCGATGTAAGGCAGTACCCCAACCAGGCAGATCAGCGCCACCACCACTGCCAGGCTCTGCGATTTGCCATAGCGCGCGGCGATGAAGTCGGCGATCGAGGTGATGTTCTGCTGTTTGCTGATCAGCACCATCTTCTGCACCACTTGCGGCGCGAAGATCAGCAACAGTACCGGGCCCAGATAGATTGGCAAGAACGCCCACAGCTGTTCGGCGGCCTGGCCGACGGCACCAAAGAAGGTCCAGCTGGTGCAATAGACGGCCAGCGACAGGCTGTATACCCAGGCACGCAGGCGCGGCGGCAACGGCGTGCTGCGGCGATCGCCATAAAAGGCGATGGCGAACATGATGGCCATGTAGGCCAGGGCGACCACGGCGATCAGCCCGCTGGATAACGACATGAAGACTCCGGAGCAAAAAAACCAACGCGGTCCCGATCAACCAGTCTGGCACGCCGTTCGGGCTTCGTCAGCGCCGACCATGGTCGCAGTGGCAGGACGTCGCAGGCCGCTGAACCGATTTCTAGTGCTTTTGTGTGCCCAGGTAATAAAACACTGCCGCCAGTATCACCGACAACACCAGCAGGTAGAAGGCCGCCACCGGCACCCACTGCCCCAAGGCAAACCCTACGATCACCGGCCCCAGCGCCGCGCCGAGGTTGGACAGGTTCTGCGCGCCATAATAGACCCCGCGCAGATGCTCCGGCGCAATCAGGTCGATGAACATGTATTCGGCCGGAATGACGATGATCTCGCCCAGGGTGAACACCAGCATCGCCAGGCACCAGGCCAGCGCCGAATCAGCCAGGGAGAAGCCCAGCAGCCCGGCGATGAACAGCCCCATCCCGGCCAGCAGCCAGGGCATCAGGCGTTGGCGGCTGATACGCCGGCCGATCAGGTACTGAAGCGCAATCACGGTAACGGCGTTGGTCGTCACCAGGTACCCCACCAGCCGCGCCGCTTCGGCGGGGCTGGCGGTGACCACCAGGTACTGCGACAGGTACGCGGTGAACTGGCCGAACACCACTGCGCTGAGCACCCCGCCCAGGGTAAAGCAGACCAGTCGTCGATCCCGCGCCAGGCGCAGGGCCACCTGGCCAAAGCCGGCGCCTGTTTGTCCCGGACTGCTCGCGCGCAACTGCCGATCGCCCAAGCGCGCATAGCAAAGGCACATGCCCAGGCCGATCGCTGCCGAGACCAGAAACGGCAGCTGATCGTCCAGCTCGATCAGCGCCACGCCTAGCAGTGGGCCGATGGCGTAGCCGATATTGCTCAAGGTGTACTTGATGGCGAACACCTCGGCGCGCTCCTCGACCGGCAGCAGCGCGCAGAAGCCCGTTTTGGCGGCAATGTCGACCACCGCCAGGGCCAGGTTGATCAGCACCAGGCAGACAAAGAACAGCAACGCCGAGCGGCTGGCGATGGCCACGCCGAAGGCCAGCGCGAACAGCAGCGTGGCGCTGATTACCAAGGTGTGGTTGCGCAGGGTGTCGACCAGGTGCCCGCCGTACAGACTCAGCAGCGACGCCAGCATCAACGCGCCGCCGATCAGCAGGCCGATCTGGCTGACTGCGAGCTGGAAGTTGTCCGCCAGGTAGACCACCAGGTAGGGCAGGGTGATCGCGCGGGCCAAGGTCAGGACGAACGTGGTCAGCAGGAGCAGGTTGACCGCAGGGGGATAGCGCTTGAGTGAGGCGAGCATTACCACGTCCTTGTCGTCGAAGTATCGCAGGAAGCCCAGTATAGGTCTCAGTCAACGCCGCCCTCGGCGACGGCTGCATTGCCTACAGGTTCGGCCGGTACGAGAAGCCCTGCGCGGCCTGGGCATCGGTAAACGGCGTGATCGGGGACTTCTTGTTCAGCGCGCCATTGACCAGCGAGCCTGGAAACATCTGGAGGGTGTTGTTGAAGCGTTCGACCTCGCCATTGAAGATGACGATGGCTGCACCGACGTTTTCCTGCTGTTCGGTAATTTCGCGCATCAGATTGTTCAGCACCTCGGACGCCTTGAGGTCCGGGTAGGCTTCGAAGGCGACCCGCAGCCCGCTCAACAGCGCCTGGGTCGCCTGTTCGGTCTTGGCCAGCGAGTTGCCATCGGCCGCAGCCGGCAACTCGGCAATGGCGCTGCGCAGACGGGTGATCTCGCCAAGCAGGCTCTGCTCGTACTCTTGATACTGGGTGACTTGCTCCTGCAGGGCATCGAGCACCTTGGTTTTCTGCCGTTCATAGGTCAGCACATCGGCCCAGGCGCGTTGCGCGCGGTTGTGCCCACCGATGATCGAGTTGTACAGGCCGATCACCGTCAACGACACGATGACGGCGGTGATCAGCCCGATGATGACCGGGATATCCATTGTCAGTTCTCCATATGAGGGGTTGCCTGGCGAGGCAGGTTGAAGTTGTCGTCATGCTGCTCGGCAAGCGTGTGGATCGCTTCGAGCAGTTGGGTAAGCGCGGGCAGTGGCACTCCAGCGTCGATCAACGCGTGGAATTCGCTGGGCGAATGCAGGTCGCACGGCAGCTGGAAGCCAAGCAGGTCGCTGTTGTCGAAGCTGATGCACAAGCCGCCCTGGTTCAGCGAGAACTCAAGGTTCAATTGGCTGAACCTCGGCTTCAGGCCAAGCAGATGCACAACCGTCACCGGCTTGGCGAAGCGCGCGCAAGCCATGGCGCTGGCACCAGTCAAGGTAAAGGCGCGGTTGAAGTCGGTCGAAGAGGTTTGGTGCTTGTGCTCGAAGTCGATGGCGCTCGGCCCGCCCGAGCGCACGGCAATGCCCTCGATCCAGGGGAAGTCCAGCACCAGGCTGAAGCGATCATGATGGTCGTAGACCACGCGGGTTTGCTGGCGGGTGCCGCCTTTGCCGTCCGACACCTCTTCCTGCTCTAGGCGTCTGACCACGTAATGCAGCTGGTAGTAGGCGTACTCGAAACTGTGCAGCGGGCCTTGATAGCGCCCGCGCAGCGCACGGGTGATATCGCGGCTGTGGTTGCCGCGTTGATAATCTTCGAAGTGCTCGCCCAGTTGCTCAAGGATCAACCCAGGTGGGCTGTCGATAGGGCTCAGTCCGGCGCTGAACAGGCTTGAGCGTCTGGCCAGGTCAGTGGACAGACCTGACAGCAGGTTGGCCCGCTTGAAGATCGCGCGCAGGCTGAGCAGGGTCAGGGTCAGCAACCCTGCTACCACGGCCAGCAATAGCAGGTGGGCTTTGTCCGGGGTGACCTTGGCGGCCCACGTGGTTGCCTGCATGGGGTACTGGTAGCAAAGGCCAACGACAACCAGGGTGAGGCCGGCAAGCAGCAGCGTCAGGCACCAGGGCAGGGTATTGTCGAAGCGTAATGGGCCTTTGAAGTCGCGGATCGCCTGCACTGCATGCAGAAGATCTTGTTTGTTTCTGGCGCTTTGCCCAGTCTGGGTGGCTAGTTCAATCACGCCCTTCAATTGAGCGTTGTGCGTGCGATTACCCATCGATCCCTTCTGTCATCCTTGAATAGCGCTCGCTACTTGCGACGGGGCGGGCGTCCAGTGCGCGCAGTTTGCCTCAGCCTCCATTTAGCTGCCAGCGTTGCGCGCTACGAATATCAAGCCCGAAGCTGTCGGGCAACTGCAAACCTGACGGCGCAGGTGCAGGGCAATGCTAGCGTGAGGCTTCCAGTAGCTCGAAACGGGCATGCTCGAGGTGCTGCGAGTCCAGGCCGATCATCACGTCGAACTTGCCAGGCTCGATGATCCATTGCAGGTCCTGGTTGTAGAAGCCCAGCGCGGTCTGGTCGACAGTGAAGGTGATCCGGCGCGATTCACCTGGGGCGAGCAATACCTTCCTGAAACCCTTGAGCTCCTTGATCGGCCGGCTGACTGAGGCTACCCGGTCGCGTAGATACAGTTGCACCACTGTCTCGCCGCTGCGCGAGCCCTGGTTCTTGACGGTGATACTCGCTTGCAGTGACTGACCTGGGGGCAGCTGGTGCGTGGAGAGGCGTAGGCTGGACAAACTGAAGGTGGTGTAGCTCAAACCATAGCCGAACGGGTACAGCGGAGTGGGGTCCAGGTCGAAGTAGCGCGACTTGTATTTGCTCGGTCGCTCCTTGATGAACGGCCGACCGGTATTGAGGGTATTGTAATGCACAGGCAACTGACCGACCGTGCGCGGAAAGCTGATCGGCAACTTGCCGGAGGGGTTGTAGTCGCCCAGCAGGACATCGGCGATGGCGTTGCCGCCCTCGCTGCCACTGAACCAGGTTTCCAGCACCGCATCGGCCCACTGGCTTTCCTCGACGATGGACAGCGGGCGGCCGTTCATCAATACCAGCACCAACGGCTTGCCGGTCATTTTCAAGGCGCGCAGCAGTTCCCGCTGCTGCTGGGGCAGGTCGAGGGTGGTTTTGCTGGCGCCTTCATGCGACATCCCCCGCGGCTCGCCGAGTGCGGCGATCACCACGTCAGCCTGCCTGGCAATTGCCAGCGCTTCTGCCAGCAGGGCCGATGGCGGTCGCGGGTCGAGCACTACCTGGTTGTCGGCCAACAGGTCGAAGGCGGGTGGGTTGTCATGAATGTTCGCCCCCAAGGCATACAGCAGCTGTGCATGATCACCCAATGCCGTGCGCAGACCCTGGTAGAGACTGACTGCCTGGCTGGGCTGGCCGTTGGCCGGCCAACTGCCGAGGATATCCCGTGAGTTGTCGGCCAGCGGGCCGATCAGCGCGATGGTACCTTGGCGCTTGAGAGGCAGTGTGGCGCGTTCATTCTTCAGCAGCACCAAGGTCCGTCGGGCGACGTGCCTGGCCTCGGCTCTATAAAGAGCAAGGCCTGCGTTGGAGAAAGCAGCGCCGTGGCTGCCGCTCAACCTGCGAAAAGGCGATTCGAACAGCCCCATATCGTATTTGACTGCCAGGACCCGGCGCACGGCATCATCCAGCAGTTCAACCTCAATCTGGCCCTGCTCGATCAGCCCTGGCAGCGTTTGCAGATAGTAGCGATCGTTCATGCTGACGTCGGTTCCGGCGACGAGAGCCCGCTGCGCGGCCTGTGCACCGTCCTGGGCAACGCCATGGACGATCAGTTCCTCGATCGCACTATGATCACTGATGACCAGTCCGGAGAATTGCCATTGCTGACGCAGTACGCTGCGCAGCAGCCAGCCATTAGCTGTGGCTGGAACGCCGTTGAGACTGGTCAGAGCAGTCATGATGGCGCCTGCCCCTGCATTAATGGCAGCCAGGTAAGGAGGCAGGTAGTCCTGATAGAGGCGTAGCGGGCTGACGTCGGTCGAGTTGTAGTCCCGCCCGCCCTCCACTGCGCCATAAGCGGCGAAATGTTTGACGCAGGCCATGAGGCTGTCTCTGGCTCCCAGCTCACCCTGAAAACCGCGGACCACCGTGGCGGCGATGCGCGAGACTAGGTAAGTGTCTTCGCCAAAGCCCTCGGAGATCCTGCCCCAGCGCGGATCACGACTGATGTCGACCATTGGCGCGAAGGTCATATCCAAACCATCGCCAGTGGCTTCGCGCGCGGCTACCCGGGCACTGACGCTGATTGCGTCAAGGTCCCAGCTGGAGGCAAGGCCCAGACCGATGGGGAAGATCGTTCTGCGCCCATGCACCACGTCACCGGCGAAGAACAGCGGGATACCGAGGCGGCTGTGCTTTACCGCATGCTGTTGGAGGGTTCGCAGCTGCGCGGGCGTTGCAGCGGGGTGCGCGAACACGCTACCCACGTTGCCTGCCGCCACTGCATCGAGGACGATTTGAGGGGGTGGTTCGGCTTCGGCGAAACGCATGAGCAATTGACCGGCCTTCTCTTCGACAGTCATGCGCGCCAACAGGCTTTCGATGAAGGTCGATTTGGCGTTGGCAAGAGCTGTCGCCGCTTCGCTGGGTGGAGAGCTTGCCAGCGCTAAACATAGGGCAAGGCCCCAAGCCAGGTACCTTGCGAACGCGGCATAAATCGTTGCCAATAAACCTTCCATCCGTGGGTATCCAGCATCCGCTAGAGATCAGCCCCAGCTTGGACAATGCGCGGCTGAGCTGCCACTGGTAAAAATCGCAGTTGACAAGCTGGATGTGGCTTTCAACCCTATGCACGCATTCTAATAAGGCATAAGCCCTCCGCGGCTCTATTCAGGGATACGATTGATGAGTCACCCCTCGCAATTCACCTTGCTCGGCAAGCGGCGCTTTCTGCCGTTCTTCATCACCCAGTCGCTGGGCGCCTTCAATGACAACCTGTTCAAGCAGTCGCTGATCCTGGCGATCCTGTACAAGCTGAGCCTGGAAGGCGATCGCTCGATCCTGGTCAACTTGTGCGCGTTGCTGTTCATTTTGCCGTTCTTCCTGTTCTCGGCGCTGGCCGGGCAGTTTGGCGAGAAGTTCGCCAAGGACGCGCTGATCCGCATGATCAAGCTGGCGGAGATCGTCATCATGGCCATCGGCGCGGTCGGTTTTGTCAGCAATCACCTGGTGCTGATGCTGCTGGCGCTGTTCGCCATGGGTACCCATTCGGCGCTGTTTGGTCCGGTGAAGTATTCGATCCTGCCGCAGGCCCTGCGCGAAGAAGAGCTGGTCGGTGGCAATGGCCTGGTGGAAATGGGCACCTTCCTGGCGATCCTGGCCGGGACCATCGGCGCCGGGGTGATGATGTCGTCGAGCAACTACGCCACGGTGGTGGCTGGCGGCATCGTCGGCACCGCGGTGCTGGGCTACCTGGCCAGTCGCTGGATCCCGCGCGCGGCAGCGGCGGCGCCAGAGATGAAACTGGACTGGAACATCTTCAAGCAGTCCTGGATCACCTTGCGCCTGGGCCTGGGGCAGACGCCGGCGGTGTCGCGTTCGATCGTCGGCAACTCCTGGTTCTGGTTCGTCGGCGCCATCTACCTGACGCAGATTCCGGCCTATGCCAAAGACTGGCTGCACGGCGATGAAACCGTGGTGACCTTGGTGCTGACCCTGTTCTCGGTCGGCATCGCCGTGGGTTCGCTGCTCTGTGAACGGCTCAGCGGGCGCAAGGTGGAAATCGGCCTGGTGCCGTTCGGCTCGTTCGGCCTGACCCTGTTCGGCTTGCTCTGGTGGTGGCATTCGGGCGACGTGCCGAGCGGCGCCGTCGCGCACGACTGGCTGGCCCTGCTGGGGATGCACCAGGCCTGGTGGATCCTGGTCTCTATCGTTGGCCTGGGGGTGTTCGGCGGTTTCTATATCGTGCCGCTGTATGCACTGATCCAGGCGCGCACTGCCGAGGGCGAGCGGGCGCGGGTGATCGCTGCCAACAACATTCTCAATGCGCTGTTCATGGTGGTCTCGGCGATCCTTACCATCGTCTTGTTGAGCCTGGCCAAGCTGAGCATCCCGCAGCTGTTCCTGGTGGTATCGCTGCTCAATATCGCGGTCAACACCTACATCTTCCGCATCGTGCCTGAGTTCACCATGCGCTTCTTGATCTGGCTGCTCAGCCACTCGATGTACCGCGTCGAGCACCGTGATCTGCAGCGCATTCCCGATGAAGGCGCGGCGCTGCTGGTGTGCAACCACGTGTCGTTCGTCGATGCGCTGCTGATCGGCGGCGCGATCCGGCGGCCGGTGCGCTTCGTCATGTACTACAAGATCTACAACTTGCCGGTGCTCAACTTCGTCTTCCGCACCGCTGGGGCGATTCCGATTGCCGGGCGTGGTGAAGATGAAGCGACGTACGAGCGGGCCTTCGCGCGGATCGCCCAGTACCTGGCGGCGGGCGAGGTGGTGTGCATCTTCCCCGAGGGCAAGCTGACCGCCGATGGCGAGATCGATGTGTTCAAAGGTGGGGTCAATCGGATTTTGCAGGAGACCCCAGTGCCGGTGATCCCCCTGGCGTTGCAGGGCTTGTGGGGCAGCTTCTTCAGTCGCGATCCGGGCAAGGGCTTGTTCAAGCGACTGTGGTCGCGGGTGACCCTGGTGGCGGGCGCCGCCATCCCGGTGGAGGCGGCGCAGCCGGAAGCGCTACGCGAGCAGGTCAGTGCTCTGCGCGGCGATCTGCGTTAACAGATAGTAGGGGGGAGGTCAGCTGGCGCTGACCTTCAGGCCGACCAGGCCGGTGATGATCAGGGCAACGCTGAGCAGGCGGACCAGGGCCATGGATTCACCGAACAGGATGATCCCGGCAATCACCGTACCGACTGCACCAACTCCGGTCCAGATGGCATAGGCGGTACCCAGTGGCAGTTCTTTCATGGCCAGGCCCAACAAGCCAAGGCTGATCACCATGGCGCCGACCGTGAGCACGGTTGGCAGTGGCCGGGTGAAGCCGTCGGTGTATTTCAGGCCTACCGCCCAGCCTACTTCGAACAGGCCGGCGAAGAACAGAATGATCCAGGACATGAGTGTGTCTCCATCGTTTGAATGATGGGGCCGTCCCCTGATTGGTCACGCGGTGCGTCGTGAGGTCGTCCTCACAGTGCGCAGTATATTGCCCAATTGCAGGGGGGATGTCCATAGCGCCTTCATCGCGGGCCCGAGGGAGCGGGCCCGCGGTGAGGCCACTAACGTCATCAAGGGTTGGCGGGTCTAGCCTCGGCTTCTACTGTTACAGGCTCTTGCATGCGCCGGAACCAGGTCGACAGCAACGCCCCAGAGATATTGTGCCAAACGCTGAACAGCGCACTGGGCACCGCCGCCAATGGCGAGAAATGCGCCGCCGCCAACGCCGCGCCCAGCCCCGAGTTCTGCATGCCCACCTCCAGCGCCAGCGACTTACGCTGGGCCAGCGGCAGTTTGCACAGCTTGCCGGTCAGATAGCCCAGCAGATAACCAAAGCTGTTGTGCAGCACTACCACCGCCATGATCAGCAGGCCTGACTCGGCGATCTTCGCCTGACTCGCCGCGACCACCGCACAGACGATCATCACGATACTCACCACCGACACCAGCGGCAGCACCTGCACCGCCAGTTGCACCCGCTCGCCCAGCAGTTTCTGCGCCACGACACCGAGCACGATCGGCAGCATCACCAGCTGCAGGATCGACCAGAACATGTCCATGAAGGACACCGGCAACCAGGCCGAGGCCAGGAACCAGATCAGCGTGGGGGTGAGCAGTGGCGCCAACAGCGTGGTCACTGCGGCAATCGCCACGGCCAGCGCCAGGTCGCCCTTGGACAACCACACCATCACGTTGGACGCCGTGCCGCTCGGGCAGCAGCCGACCAGGATCACGCCGACGGCGATCTCCGGCGGCAGGTGAAACAGCTGGCACAACAACCAAGCCATGCCCGGCATGATCACGAAGTGCGCCACTACCCCCAGTGCCACGCGCCAGGGTTGGCGGGCGAGGGCGGCGAAGTCGTCGAGTTTGAGGGTAAGGCCCATGCCGAACATCACCAGGCCGAGCAGCGGCACGATGGCCACTTTCAGGGCGATGAACCATTGCGGCTGAAGGAAGGCCAGGCAGGCGAACAGCAGCACCCAGATGGCGAAGGTGTTGCCGACGAAGCGGCTCAAAGCGGCGAGGGCACGCATGGGTAGATCCTTATTCTTTTAATCGGCGTAGTTGGGGCTGCTTTGCAGCCCTTCGCGGGCAAGCCCGCTCCCACAGGGATTACGCTGCCCTTCAGAACAGCGCGGTCCTTGTGGGAGCGGGCTTGCCCGCGAAGGGCCGCAAAGCGGCCCCAAAATGCTACTGCGACAACGCTCAGACCCCTTGCGGAATCTCTTCGCCACCCAACGCCTCGAACAGCGCCGGCAGGAACTCGGTAAAGGTCATCATCATCAGCAGGAAGCTGGCATCGAACTGCTGCTGCGCTTCATCACCGCCATCCTGCTCAGCCTGCTCTTGCAGCAGTTCCTCGAACTTCAGGCGCTTGATCACGGTCTTGTCGTCGAGCACGAACGACAGCTTGTCCTGCCAGGCCAGGGCCAGCTGAGTCACCACCTTGCCGGTGCCCAGGTGCAGTTGGATCTCGTCGCTCTTCAGGTCCTGGCGCTTGCAACGGACGATACCGCCGTCTTCATGGGTGTCACGCAGTTCGCACTCGTCCAGCACATAGAAGTCTGGCGCGGCGGCTTGCGACTTGACCCAATCGGTCATGGTCGCGCTCGGGGCGATCTTCACGGTCACCGGCCGCACCGGCAGCGAACCCATCACTTCGCGCAGGGTCGACAACAGGTCTTCGGCGCGCTTGGCGCTGGCCGAGTTGACCAGGATCAGGCCCAGGCGCGGGGCGATGGCAGCGAAGATCATCGAGCGGCGAATGAAGGCACGCGGCAGGAAGGTCTGGATGATGTCATCCTTGATCTGGTCGCGTTCCTTCTTATAGACCTTGCGCATCTGCTCGGTCTCGATCTCCTCGACCTTCTCTTTGACCGCGTCGTTGACCACGCTGCTGGGCAGGATGCGTTCTTCCTTGCGCGCGGCAATCAGCAGGAACTCACCGCTGACATGCACCAGAGGAGCGTCTTCGCCTTTGCCGAACGGCGCGACGAAACCGTAGGTGGTCAGCTCCTGGCTGGCGCATGGGCGGGCCGGCTTGCTGGCCAGGGCGGCTTCCAGTGCCTCAGGCTCGAATGGGACTTCCTGGGTCAGGCGATAGGTCAGCAGGTTCTTGAACCACATGAGGGTAGATCTCTCCTTAATGCATAAGGCGGGCATTATTCTCCGACTGGTGCCATGCGGCCAACCCTGTCAGAGGGCCATCAGCCACTTATTAGTAAGGAAAAGGGCGGTTGCGCTAGGTCCTTGAAAGCCCTGCAAAAAATTTTTAAAAAAGTGCTTGCCAGGGTGGTACGTCCTCCGTAGAATGCGCGCCACACCGAGACGAAGGGTGATTAGCTCAGCCGGGAGAGCATCTGCCTTACAAGCAGAGGGTCGGCGGTTCGATCCCGTCATCACCCACCACTCGATGTATAGCGCAGCGGTAGTTCAGTCGGTTAGAATACCGGCCTGTCACGCCGGGGGTCGCGGGTTCGAGTCCCGTCCGCTGCGCCATATTCAGCTTCAAGGGCCCACTGAACACCCTGAAGCAACAGAGAAAGCGACCTTAGGGTCGCTTTTTTTGTTTCTGGCATTGCGTCAGAATGCCCCCTGTCCGCCGGAAGCGGCCAGCAGGTTCCGCTCCGGCTCTTCACCGCAAGCAAGAGACCGACCATGCAGGATGCCAGTACTTCTCTCTCCCCCGCAGTTGCCACGCCATTGCTGGGCATCGACTTGGGCACCACCAATAGCCTGATTGCCGTCTGGCAAGACGGGCAAGCGCGGCTGATCGCCAACGCCTTGGGCGAAGTGCTGACGCCGTCGGTGGTCAGCGTCGATGACGATGGCAGCATTCTCGTCGGCAAGGCCGCCAAGGCGCGCTTGACCACCCATCCGCTGCGCACGGCCGCCGCGTTCAAGCGTTTCATGGGCAGCGACAAGCGCTTTGAGCTGGGCGAGCATCGCTTCACCCCTGAAGAGCTGTCGGCACTGGTCCTGGGCGCGCTCAAGCAAGATGCCGAAGCCTATCTGGGCTGCCCCGTGAGCGAGGCGGTGATTTCGGTGCCCGCCTACTTCAGCGACGAGCAACGCAAGCGCACGGTATTCGCCGCCGAGCTTGCCGGGTTGAAGGTACAGCGGCTGATCAACGAGCCGACCGCTGCGGCAATGGCCTATGGGCTGCATGAGCAGAAATTCGAGCGCACCCTGGTGTTCGACCTGGGCGGCGGCACCTTCGATGTCACCGTGCTGGAGTACGCGCTGCCGCTGATCGAGGTGCATGCCTCCACCGGCGACAACTATCTGGGCGGCGAAGACTTTACCGATGCCTTGCTGCTGGCGTGCTTGCGCGATTGGAATCTCACGCTGGACGACCTGCAGCCGCAAGCGCTGGCCAGCCTGCATGACGCCATCGAGCAGTTCAAACATGAATTGGGCGAGGGCAACTGGACCCTGAGCTGGAACGGCGATGCACAGCCGCGCCAATGGCAACTCGATGAGCTCAAGCTGCAAGCGATCTGGGCGCCATTGCTGGCCCGGGTGCGTGCGCCGATCGAGCAGGCTCTGCGTGACGCCCGCTTGAGCCCCAAGGAGCTGGACAGCCTGGTACTGGTCGGTGGTGCGACGCGCATGGCGCAGGTGCAGCAGCTGGTGGCCAAGTTGTTTGGCCGGTTGCCGTATCGGCACCTGGATCCGGACACCATCGTCGCCCTCGGCGCTGCCAGCCAGGCGGCGTGCAAGGCGCGAGACGAGGCTATCGATGAGCTGATTCTCACCGATGTCTGCCCCTACACCCTGGGCATCGCCGCCCAGCGTGGCGGGGAGAACAGCGGGGCGTTTTCGCCGATCATCGAGCGCAATACCGTGATCCCGACCTCGCGGGTCGAGCGCTTCTATAGCAGCCATGCCGAGCAGAAAGTGGTGCGCATCGCTGTGTATCAGGGCGAGCGGCCTTGGGTGCGTGACAATATTCTGGTGGACAGTTTCGAGATCCCGTTGCAGCAGACCGGGCAGATTCAGTCGCTGGATGTGCGTTTTAGCTACGACATCAATGGCTTGTTGGAGGTGGATGTGACCTTCCAGGAAACCGGCCAGAAGCACAGCCACAGCATCGACCGCAGCCCGACCGGGTTGGATGAACCCGCGCGCCAGGCCAGCCATGAGCGGCTGTCGCGGTTGAAGATTCATCCGCGCGATGCGCTGCCCAATCGCACCTTGTTGGCGCGTTTGGAGCGGGCGTGGATGCAGAGCCTGGGTGAAGAGCGGGAGTTGATTGGCAGTTGGCTGGATGCGTTCAATACCGTGTTGGCGGGGCAGCAGGCCGGGGAGATCAGTCGCCAGCGCCAGCAACTGAGCCAGGCGTTGGATGAGTTGCGCTATTGACAGTGTTGGGGCCGCAACGCGGCCCCCGCTGCTCATCGTTCAACCGTTCAAACGCCGCAACGTCGCCTGCAACCCACCGTCCAGCTGCTGCGCCTTGCCCGGCGGCGGGCCATAACGATTGGGCAGCTTGTCTCCCGGCAGCCCCAGCAACATCAGCGGCAACACCGGCAACACCCGGCTGACCACCAGCAGCAACAGCAGCGCCGGCACCCCTTGGCCAATGTCACGCAAGCGCCTGAGAAAGCCGCTGACCAACAGCAACCCCATCACCACCACGATCATGGGGGCGGTCAGCATCAAGCTCCCGCACAACGCAATCGCGCCCAGGTGCAAGGCAAAACCTGTGCGGTTGAGCCGGCTTTTGAGCTTCCACACCGCCCAGAATGGCGCAGGTGCCTGCTTGAGATCGTTGCGCAGCATACGCTCGCTCCACGACAGCAAGGCCATGATCGCGCAGCGCAGCCCTGGATCGAGCTCGGCGTCGTCCTTGGCTTTTTGCAGGGCGCGCAGCAACCGGGTCTTGGGCGGGGCGCAGTGGTTGAGCAGGCTGTCCAGCGCATCCAGGGCATCGTTGAATGGGCGGCTGGCGATGCCTTGCTTGTGCAACAGGTCAGCCGGCGGATGCTTGGTCTTGCCCTCGACCAGATTGCGCCGCAGCGGCTCGTACCCGTAGTCCTCGATGTACAACGCCTCGATGCGGTTGCGCAGGCGCGTGCGTTGCTCCTCGTCCAAGCTGCGGTCGTGATAGAGCACCGCGCAGAACAGCAGTTTGCCCAGCGGGTAGTCGTCGAGCACGTTGGGCTCGTTTTCCAGGCTTGCCAAGAGCTGCGCGGCGCTGGGCAGTTGGGCACTGTCGAGCAGGGTGCGCAAGGTCAGCATCTGGTTGGCCACTAGCGCTTGTGCCGGATCGGCGCTGTCCAGCGCGCCGAACAGGCCGTTGCTGCCGTCTGGGCTGGCCAGGGTTTGCAGCAGCACGCCATGCAGCGGGGCGAATGGATGCTCGGCGGGGTAGTGCAGTTGGCCGGGCAACTGCGCCGGTATCAAGCTCAGCCAGCGCGTCGGGTGTTCGAGCAGGGCGAGCATGAACAATTGCTGGCGATGCCAGTTCCAGGCGGCTTCGCCATCCGGCATCGGCGGCAGCAACAGGCCGCGCTCGGCGAGTTTGTCCTGTGTTTGCAGGGCGAAGGGGACGGTGAACATGCGCCGCATCTCGAAGTTGCGGTTGAGGCTGTGCAGTGCTGGCGCGCCGTAGTTGCGCATGCGCCGCAGCCACTCGCGGCACGCCGGGTGCAGCTGTTGCGTGGCGAGTGCCTCGGGCAATGACGCGGCAGGGTCTTCACGCTGGCAGAACTGCACCAGGGCCTGCACCACCGGTGCCTGTTGCAACCAGTGCAGTTGTTGCTCGGCCTGGCGTTGGAAGCCTTCCAGGATCAAGGCGTCGAGGGCATCTTCGCCGGGCGTTTGCGCAAGGATCTGCCGTAACAGCTCGGCTTCACCGCGCTGCAACGCCCAGGCATACCAGTACAGGCGATGCAGGGCGCGGTCTTGCGCCTCTGTCGGGTCATCCAGCAGCAGGGCCAGCAAAGGCAGTTCGTCGTCACCGTCCAGGCGCCAGTCGATGAACTGGCTGGCGATACCACCCAGCTCCAGGCGCGAGGCTTGCAGCCAGCGCGCCAGGGTTTGCGGGTTTTGTGCCGGGGTGCCCAGCAACTGCGCAGGATCGGCAAGATCCTCGGGCCAGGAAACGGGCTGCGACACACTATCGAAGGCCTGGATCAGCAGCGGCAGGCGTTGCGACTGGTACTGCGTGCAGAGCTCGATCAGCCAGCGCTCAGCCTGCGGATGGCGGTGTTCGCGCCACAGCCGCAGCCAGCAGTCCATCGCCTGCTGCTTGGCGCCCAGGGCGTCGGCCTGGCAGGCCAGCAGGTAGAGCAGGTCCTGATCGTCCGGGGCCTGGCGTTGGCGCTCCAGCAGCAGCGCGTGCAGGGTTTGGCTGGCGACCCCAGCCTGGCTGAACTGCACCAGCAGGCGCTGGATCAAGCCCTGATCGTCGGGGAAGGCCAGGCAGGTATGGGTTTGGGCGAATTGCGCGTACTCGAACAGCGGCCGTTGCTGGAAGCAGTACTCCAGGCTGCGGAAGTACCACAGCGCCTCCAGCTGCGCCGCCGGCGGCCAATCGCGCATCAGCCCGGTGTCGAATGGATCGGGTTGCTCCAGACGCTGGAGGAAGGCTTCCACCTCATGTGGATCTTCCAGGCACAGCAGTTGTTCGGCCCAGCCCAGGCGCTGGGCCAGCAGGCCGACACAGCGGTGCGAGATCGGCCCGCAGTTACGCAGTTCGTGCAGCAGGCGCCAGCTCAGCGCTTCGAGGTCGTCCAGTGGTAACTCGTCGAGCTCGGCGATGTATTCCTGCCAGGCGACCGGATCGAAGCGCAAGGCCGGCTCTTCAAGCAGGCGGTGGAAGGCCTGCAAAGCTGGGTGTGGCGTGTCATCCTGGGCCGCGGCGTCAGCTTCGGAGGCGGCGCTCGATTCACCTTCGCGGGCCAGGCGCAGGGCCTCTTCATAGGCCTCGCGCAGCGCTTGGAAACCTTGCGGGTCGGTTTCTGGGTGGTGCGACGGCAGCAGGCCACGGTAGGCCTGGCGGATGCTGTTCAGGTCCTGGGTCGGTTCCAGGCCCAGGCGTATCCAACAACTCATGACCAGCAGTCCTCTTCCAGTGAGGCGGGGCGTTGCGGTTCGGGCAGCTCCAGGTCCCACGGCAGGCTGGCCAGCAAGTCGCTGGCGCCGTGGCGCAGGTTGAGCACGATGCAGCGGTTCCAGTGTTCGCTACCTTGGCGTTCGAGTTCGGCGGCCAGGGTGTCGTCGCTGCTGTCGGAGGCATTCCACAGCGCCTTGCCGATCAGGTAGCCGGCCAGGTAACTGTCCCAGCGGTTGTAGTAGTGGCGGGCGCGCAAGGCCAGGCGGTAATGCAGGTAGAGGCTTTCATCGAGCGTGATGAAGTCCTTCTTGAGCCCGGCCCGCAGGAGAAAACTCATGCGTCCCAAGTCCCACGCGCGGGTGCCACCGGGGCCGCAGTCGGGGAAGGTGCGGGCGGCGTATTCGTGCTTGATGCGTTCGCGCAGTGGCAGGCTGGCCAGCAGCGCCTGCCACTCGCTCGGCAGGCGGCGCTGGAATTGCCAGTAGGCTTCGGTCAGCTCGGTGGCGTGGCCGTTATCGGCCATGCCGAGCATGTCCAGCAATTGCGCCCGGTTGCTGATGCCCCACCAGCGTTCGAGGTCAGTCTGATCGTCGCCTTCGAAGTACTGCGCGGCGGTGTAGCTGGCGCCATTGAGGGCGGCCATGGGTGCGGACAGGGCATGCAGCCAGTGCTGCGCGGTTTCTTCCATGAGGGGGCTCCTGGGCCGGCTCGAAACAGAAAAGGCGGCCGGCCTTGCTGGGGGCGATTGTAGAGAGCGAGGGGGGTGGGGGCAAATGTCGCTAGTTGGCTTTTGGGGTGGCTGCGCCGGCCTTATCGCGGGGCAAGCCCGCTCCCACGACGCCAAGCGATGAGTCTTAGGCGATTTGGCTGGCTGAGACGAAACGCCCGCGCTCTTCATCGCGCAAGGTCAATACTTCAAAGCCCTCGGCAGTCACTGCCACGGTATGTTCCCACTGCGCCGACAAGCCGCCATCGCGGGTAATCACCGTCCAGCCATCTTTGAGCGTGCGCGTGCCGCGCGCGCCCTGGTTGATCATCGGCTCGATGGTAAACACCATCCCTGGCTTGAGTTTCAGGCCCATGCCGCGCTGGCCGTAGTGCAGCACTTCCGGCCCTTCGTGCATCTGTTGGCCAATGCCGTGCCCGCAGTATTCGCGTACCACGCTGTAGCCGGCGGCCTCGGCATGGCTCTGGATGGCATGGCCAATGTCGCCCAGGGTGGCGCCCGGGCGCACTTGCTCGATGCCTTTGCACAGCGCGTCATAGGTGGTGTCGACCAGGCGTTGGGCGTCTTCGCTGATCGCGCCGATGCGGTACATCTTCGACGAGTCGGCAATGTAGCCCGCTTGCTCCAGGGTGATGTCGACGTTGATGATCGAGCCTTCCTTGAGCACTTCGTCAGCCTTGGGGATGCCATGGCACACCACGTGGTCGACCGAGGTATTGAGCGAGTAGGGGAAACCGTACTGGCCCTTGCTCGCTGGCCGGGCGCGCAGGGTCTGGACGATGAACGCCTCGGCGCGGTCGTTGATCTGCAGGGTGGTGACGCCGGGGCGGATGAAGCCGTCGAGGTCGGCGAACACCTGGGCCAGCAACTGGCCGGCGCGGCGCATCAGGTCGAGTTGCTCGGGGGTCTTGAGGATCACCTGGGACATTGGGGCTATGCGAATCTCGGTTGAATAGGCGTTTACAGCATATCCCCAGGCTGGTTGCCGGTGCTACCGGTTGGTGCGCAGGTCACCAACTCGGTGCAAGGCCGTTGCCAGGGCTGCGCCCTGTCGTGGGCACGCCCGCTCCCACAAGAATCGTGGCGAACCCGCAAATCCAGGTGTGCAGGGCGGGTATGACAGCGTTGGCCTGCGAGAAACAGCAACTGGCCCAGGATTTGCTCAATCCCCTGTACCCGGGTCGTCAATGCCGATGGCCCACCTCTTTTCACGACAAAGGCGCCGTGTTGCCCCGCTTGCTTAGGCAAGCCCAGGGCAGCCGGCGCCTTTTTCGTTTTTGCCGGGAGAAGCCCGATGGCCACTAGCCAAGTGCGCAGCGTTTGCCCTTATTGCGGGGTAGGGTGCGGCATCGTCATGTCGGTGGAAAATGGCCAGGTGCAGAAGATCGCGGGCGATAAACAGCACCCCGCCAACTTTGGTCGCCTGTGCACCAAAGGCCTGACCGCGCACCTGCCGCTAACCGCCGCTGGGCGCATGGCCAATGCCTACGTCCGTCAGCAGCGCGCCCAGCAGCCGGTGCGCAGCAGCTTGGACGCGGCGATCGAGCAGGCCGCCGCGCGCCTGCGCGCAATCATCGACGAGCATGGCCCGGATGCCGTGGCGCTGTATGTCTCCGGGCAGATGTCGCTGGAGGCGCAATACCTGGGCAACAAACTGGCCAAGGGCTTTATCCGCACCCGCCATATCGAGTCCAACTCGCGCCTGTGCATGGCCAGTGCCGCCAGCGGCTATAAACAATCGTTGGGCGCCGACGGGCCGCCCGGCAGCTATGAGGATTTCGAGCAGGCGGACGTGTTTCTGGTGATCGGCGCGAACATGGCCGATTGTCACCCGATCCTGTTCCTGCGCCTGCTCGACCGGCTCAAGGCCGGGGCCAAGCTGATCGTCGTCGACCCGCGGCGCAGTGCCACGGCCGACAAGGCCGAACTGTTCCTGCAACTGCGCCCCGGCAGCGACCTGGCGCTGCTCAATGGCCTGCTGTACCTGTTGCACCAGAACGGCCACACCGATGCCGAGTTCATCGCTCGCCACACCGAAGGCTGGAGCGATCTGCCGAGCTTTCTTGAGGACTATCAACCCGAGCGCGTGGCGGCCCTGACCGGGTTGTCCGAGGCTGACATCCGCCAGGCCGCACAGTTGATTGGCAGCGCCAACAACTGGATGAGCTGCTGGACCATGGGCCTGAACCAGAGCATCCATGGCACTTGGCACAGCAATGCACTGTGCAACCTGCACCTGGCAACGGGCGCCATCTGCCGCCCCGGTAGCGGGCCGATGTCGTTGACCGGTCAGCCCAATGCCATGGGCGGGCGCGAGATGGGCTACATGGGCCCGGGCCTGCCGGGCCAGCGCTCGGCGTTAGTGGCCGCAGACCGGGCGTTTGTCGAGGCGCAGTGGCAACTGCCCGCTGGCAGCCTGCGCAGTGAAGATGGCGAAGGCACGGTGGCGCTGTTCGAGCAGATGAAGGCGGGCGAGGTGAAGGCCTGTTGGATCATCTGCAGCAACCCGGTGGCCAGCGTCGCCAACCGCCAGCAGGTGATCGACGGCCTAGGCCAGGCGCAGTTGGTGATCAGCCAGGATGCTTTTCTCGATACCGAGACCAACCGCTACGCCGACATTCTCCTGCCTGCGGCGCTGTGGGCCGAAGGCGAGGGGGTGATGATCAACAGCGAGCGCAACCTGACCCTGATGCCGCGCGCCGTCGACGCCCCAGGTGAAAGCCAGGAAGACTGGCGGATCATCGCCCGCATCGCCGGCGCCATGGGCTACGCGGACGCATTCGATTACGCCGATGCCGAGGCGGTGTACGACGAGATCCGCCGCTTCTACAACCCCGCCACGGGGTATGACCTGCGCGGTATCGGTTATGCCGACCTGCGCCAGCGCCCACGGCAATGGCCCAGCGCACCCGGTCGCGAAGACCACCGCAGCCCGCTGCGCTACCTCAATGACGGCAGCAGCCAGCAGTTGCTGCGCGACGCGCAGGGTCTGCAACCGGCGCTGGCATTCCCCACCGCCAGCGGCAAGGCGCGTTTCTTTGCCCGGCCGTGGTTGCCGGCCGCCGAGCTACCGGACGATGACTACCCCTTCGTGCTCAACACCGGCCGTGTACAGCATCAGTGGCACACCCTGACCAAGACCGGCAAGGTCGCGAGCCTGAACAAACTCGAGCCGGGTCCCTTCGTCGAGATCAACCCCGAGGACGCCCGGCGCCTGGGGATCGCCGAGCACGATCAAGTTGCGATCCGCTCGCGCCGTGGCCAGGCGCTGTTGCCTGCGCGCGTCACTGACCGGGTCATGGTCGGCGCTTGCTTTGCGCCGTTTCACTGGAACGACCTGTACGGCGAGCAATTGGCGATCAATGCCGTGACCTCTGATGCGCTCGACCCGACCTCACTGCAACCGGCCTACAAGCACTGCGCCGTGGCCCTCGAACGGGTCAGCGGTGCACGCATCGATGCCGTGGACTTGACCACTGCCGCCCCTTCGGAGCCTGCCAGCATGCCGCTAACCACCCTCAACCGTCTGCTCGGCCTGGACAACCTGCCAGCGCCGGCCTTGGCCGAGGATGAGCGCCATTATCTGCAAGGTTTTTTGCTCGGCCTGGGCCAAGCGCGGCCGCAAGGAGTGCCAAGCCTGCCCGCCACGGCACCGCTGGCGCCGGCCCGGCGCCTGTTTGTCGATGGCTTGCTGGCCGGGCTGTTCGTCCAGCCCCAGACGCTGCCGAGCGCCTTGCCCGAAACCGCCCCGCACCGGGTGCTGTGGGCGTCGCAGACGGGTAACGGCGAGGCCCTGGCCGATCGTTGCGCGCAGCGCTTGCGTGCCGCCGGGCTTGCCGTGGAGCTCAGTTGCATGGAAGCGGTCACGCCCAGCCAACTGCAAGGCGCCGCCAGTGTGCTGTTGATCGCCAGCACCTTTGGCGATGGCGAGGCGCCCGATAGCGGCGCGGCGTTCTGGCAAGCCTTGCAGGGCGAGCAGGCCATTGATTGCGCTGAACTGCCCTACGCGGTGCTGGCCCTGGGCGATTCGAGCTATGGCCAATTCTGTGGCTTCGGGCGCAAGCTCGATGAGCGCCTGGCGCAACTGGGTGCGCGCCGGCTGCTGGCGCGGGTCGATTGCGAACCGGATTTCGACCAGGCCTTTGCCGCTTGGCTCGACGCGCTGTTGGCCGAGCTGGGCAGTACCGCGCTGCTGCCAGCGGCCATCGAGCCTGAGCCACTGGCCGCCTATGGCAAGCGCCAGCCTTGGTCGGCACAGTTGCTGGAGAACCGCCTGCTCAATGGCCCCGGTGCGAGCAAGGAAACTCGGCAGCTGGTGTTCGACCTGGCTGGCAGCGGCTTTACCTATCAGGCCGGAGACGCCCTTGGCGTGTGGCCGCGCAATTGTCCGCAGTTGGTCGAAGAACTGCTGGCCTTGATCAAGCTCGACGCCAGCACCACGGTCGAGTTGCAGGGGCACCCCGCCATGTCATTGGCGAGCGCTCTGCAGCAGCATCTGGAGATCGCTCGGGTCACCTCCCAGCAGCTACACGTGTTCAGTGAAACCGCCGCTGATTTGCATCGTTTGCTACAGCCTGAACACAGCGCCGAGCTCAAGGACTGGTTGTGGGGGCGGCAGTTGGTCGATGTGCTGCGCGAGTTTCCCCAGCAACTGCCGTTGGCCACCTGGCTTGAGCTGCTCAAGCCATTGCAACCGCGCCTGTATTCGATCAGCTCAAGCCCCAGGGCCCACCCTGAGCAGGTTCACCTGACCGTGTCGACGGTGCGCTATGGGCAGCGCAAGGGTGTGTGCTCGGCGTTTCTTGCCGATCGCGCCGAAGCGCTCAAGGTGGCGATCTTCCCCCAGGTCTCCAGGCATTTTCGCCTGCCCGAGGATGACGCGGTGCCGATCATCATGGTCGGTCCGGGCACCGGTATTGCGCCGTTCCGGGCTTTTCTGCAAGAGCGCCAGGCCAGGGGCGCGAGCGGCGGTAACTGGTTGTTCTTCGGTGAACAGCACCAGGCCTGCGACTTCTATTACCGCGACGAGCTGCTGGCTTGGCAAGCCAGCGGCCACTTGCGCTTGGATACGGCGTTTTCCCGTGATCAGGCAGAGAAGATCTACGTTCAACAGCGCATGCGCGAGCAAGGCGCCGAGCTCTGGCGTTGGCTACAGCAGGGGGCCTATTTCTATGTCTGTGGCGATGCCCTGCACATGGCCAAGGATGTCGATGCGGCGTTGCGCCAGATCGTGGCCGAGCAGGGCGACATGAGCGCCGAGGCGGCGGCTGCCTATGTCGAGGCGTTGAGCAAGGACAAGCGCTACCGCCGCGATGTGTACTGACATGCCCCATGATGGGGAGTGATGCACTTTGGCTGTGCGATTTTTCGCAGATAGAGGTTGCCCGTACCGGCCTCTTCGCGGGCGAGCCCGCTCCCACAGGGGCCGGGTCGATTACAGGGGCTGCGGCTTGCAGGGCCATGTGGGAGCGGGCTTGCCGCGAAGAGGCCAGTACTGGCAACGCAAGAAGAATGCTCCCTGCACAGTCAGCACATCAAATTGGCACACTCCCTGCTTTTACTCTTGTACAACACGCCCCGCTGATCAACGGCGATCACTCAGGGGCCTCACACTGATGAGAACAGGCAAAGGCGCCTGGAGCTTCGGCTCCAGGCGTTTTTTTTGTCTTTACGGCGGCCAACCCCGCCAACCGTGATCGAGGATCGGCTATGAAGGCAACAGCGAGCGGCGAACATCTACAGCGACTGGTCATCGTCGGCAACGGCATGGTCGGTCACCACTGCGTCGAGCAACTGGTCGAGCGTGGCGCCTTGGCCCGTTTCGAGGTGCGGGTGTTCGGCGAAGAGCGCCAGCGCGCCTACGACCGGGTGCATCTGTCGGAGTACTTCGCCGGCAGCGATGCTGAAACCTTGGCCATGTGCCCCAGCGATTTCTACACAGGCCACGGGGTGCACCTGCACCTGGGCGAAGCGGTGGTGGACATCGACCGCGAGCGCTGCGAGGTGGTCACCGCCGAGGGCCGTTATGGTTATGACCAACTGATCCTGGCTACCGGTTCCTACCCGTTCGTGCCACCCATCGAGGGCTCCAGCGGCACTGCGCGCCTGGTCTATCGCACTTTGGATGACCTCGACGCTATCCGTGCTGCAGCCGCTGACGCCCGTCGCGGGGTGGTGGTCGGTGGCGGCTTGCTCGGCCTGGAAGCGGCCAACGCGCTGAAATCTCTTGGCTTGGAAGCGCACGTGGTGGAGTTCGCCCCGCGCCTGATGCCGGTGCAACTGGACGGCGAGGGCGGCGCGGCGCTCAAGGCGCAGATCGAAGCCCTCGGCGTTGGCGTGCACCTATCGCGTGCCACCCAGTCGATCAGTGCCGGCGAAGCCTACCGCTACCGGATGAATTTCGACGGTGGCGAGTTCCTCGAAACTGACCTGATCGTGTTCTCCGCCGGTATTCGCCCGCAAGATGCCCTGGGCCGCAGCTGCGGCCTGGACATCGCCCCGCGCGGTGGGGTGGTGATCGACAACGACTGCCGCACCAGCGACTCGCAGATCTTCGCCATCGGTGAGTGCGCCTCGTGGAATGGCAGCGTGTTCGGCCTGGTCGCGCCGGGCTACAGCATGGCGCGCAACCTGGCTGCGCGGTTACTCGGGGAGGCCAGCAGCCCGTTCACCGGCGCCGACATGTCGACCAAGCTCAAGTTGCTCGGCGTCGATGTCGGCTCGATCGGCGATGCCCACGGTGCCACGCCCGGCTCGCGCAGCTATCGCTTCATCGACGAAGCCAATGCGGCCTACCGCCGCCTGGTGGTCGATGCCAGCGGCAAGCATGTGCTCGGTGCGGTACTGGTCGGCGACAACAGCTACTACGACACCCTGCTGCAGTACTGCCAGAACGGCATCGCCCTACCCGCCGACCCGGCCGCGCTGATCCTGCCGCAAGGCGCTGGCGCACCCGCCTTGGGCGCCGATGCGCTGCCCGACAGCGCGACCATCTGCTCGTGCCACAACGTCAGCAAAGGCGCGGTCTGCGCCGCCATCGACAGCGGCTGCGCGGACCTTGCCGCAGTCAAGAGTTGCACCAAGGCCGCCAGCGGCTGCGGCGGCTGCGCGGCATTGCTCAAGCAGGTGTTCGAACACGAACTCAGCGCCCGCGGCGTTACTGTCGACAAGAGCCTTTGCGAGCACTTTGCCTACACCCGCCAGGAGCTCTATGGCCTGGTTCGGGTCGAGGGCATCCGCACGTTCAATGAGCTGCTCGAACGCCACGGCAAGGGTCATGTCGGTTGCGACATCTGCAAGCCAGCGGTGGGTTCGATCCTCGCCTCATGCTGGAACCAGCCGATCATGGACCCGGCCCTGGTACCGCTGCAGGACACCAACGACACCTTCATGGCCAACATGCAGAAAAACGGCACCTACTCGGTGGTGCCGCGCATCCCAGGTGGCGAGATCACCCCGGACAAACTGATCGTGATTGGTCAGGTGGCGAAAAAATACGACCTCTACACCAAGATCACCGGCGGCCAGCGCATCGACCTGTTCGGCGCCCAGTTGCACGAGCTGCCGCTGATCTGGGGCGAGCTGATCGAGGCCGGCTTCGAAACCGGGCATGCCTACGGCAAGTCGACCCGCACGGTGAAATCCTGCGTCGGCAGCACCTGGTGCCGCTACGGCGTACAGGACAGCGTCGGCATGGCCCTGCGCCTGGAAGATCGCTACAAAGGCCTGCGTTCGCCGCACAAGCTCAAGTTCGCGGTGTCTGGCTGCACCCGCGAATGCGCCGAAGCGCAGAGCAAGGACATTGGCGTGATCGCCACCGACAAGGGCTGGAACCTCTATGTGTGCGGCAACGGCGGCATGCGCCCGCGCCACGCCGAACTGTTCGCCACCGACCTGGACGACGACGCGCTGATCCGCACCATCGACCGCGTGCTGATGTTCTACATCCGCACCGCCGACAAGCTGCAGCGCACCTCGGTCTGGCGCGAGAGCCTGGAGGGCGGCCTGGATTACCTCAAGGCGGTGATCCTCGACGACAGCCTGCAACTGGGCGCCGAGCTCGAAGCGCAGATGCAGCATGTGGTCGACCAGTATGAGTGCGAGTGGGCCAACGCCCTGAACGATCCCGAGAAACTCAAGCGCTTCCGTACCTTCGTCAATGACCGGCGCGCCGACCCGGACGTGCACTTCGTCCGCGAACGCGAACAACGCCGACCTGCTAGCGCGCTGCACCTGATCCCCACTGTCGAGGAGGCTGTCTGATGAACCTGTCCAATGCTGCTGTTGCGCAACACGCCCACTGGCAGGCGGTGTGCCAGGTGCAGGACCTGGTCGCCGATTCTGGCGTAGTGGTGTGGCTCGAAGGCGAGCAGGTCGCGCTGTTCTACCTGCCCAATCAAGAGCAGGCGTTGTACGCCATCGACAATCGCGACCCGCGCTCGGGGGCGAACATCATCGGCCGCGGCTTGATCGGCAGCATCGGCGGCGAGCTGATGGTCGCCGCGCCGTTGTACAAGCAGCACTTCAGCCTGCACAGCGGGCGCTGCCTTGAGGATCCGCAGCAGGCGCTGCGGGTGTGGCCAGTAAGGATGCGCGGCGACGCTGTGGAGCTGGCGATGCTATAAGATGGCGCATCGACGCTATCGCGGCAGCGGCCGCCCCCCCAAGGCATGAATCTCGACACGCGTATCAAGTATCGCCATCTTCTGTGCTTCCTGGAGATTGCCCGCCAGGGCAGTCTGGCCAAGGCGGCTGGGGTATTGGCGATCAGCCAGCCGGCTATTTCCAAGACCCTCAAGGAGCTTGAAGAGCTACTTGAAACGCGCCTGTTCGAGCGCACCCGCCAGGGCGTCGAGCTGACCCCGGCCGGGACCCGTTTCATGCGCTACGCCGGGCCCAGCGTGCAGGCGTTGCGCGACGGCGTGAGCACGCTGCGTGGCGAGGCGCGAGCGCCTTCGCAGGTGCGCATTGGGGTGCTTTCGACTGTCGAAGGGCTGTTGATGCCGGAGGTGCTGTGCCGCTTGCACCAGCGTCATCAGGATCTGGTGATCAGCGTGGTCACAGGCGTCAGCGCGCAGTTGCTGGGCCAGCTGCATGTGGGTGAGCTGGAACTGGTGGTCGGGCGCATGACTGATAGCCCGCAGATCCAGGGGTTGTCATTCGAGCATTTGTACAGCGAGTCGATGAGCCTGGTGGTGCGCCCTGGGCATCCGCTGCTGGCGCGCCAGCCAGTGGAGCGCGGGCGGGTAGGGGACTATCCGCTGGTGCTGCCGCCGGCGGGCACGACCATTCGCCAGCATGCTGACAGCCTGTTCGTGCAATGTGGCATCCAGCTGCCGGCGCAGCGCCTGGAGACGCTGTCGCTGGCGTTGAGCCGGCGCTATCTGTTGGGCAGCGATGCGGTGTGGGTCGCGCCGCGCGATGCAGTGCTGATCGACCTGGGCAGTGGCGAGCTGGTTGAGCTGGACCTCGGCGTGCAGGAGCCGGGTGGCTCGGTGGGGATCTGTCGCAATGCAGCGTTACCGCAGAGCCTGCCGGCGCAGTGGATGTGCGAGGTGTTACGCGAGGTGGCAGGGCAGTATCGGGAGGGGGTTTATCCTTGAGCTTGCCGGGCATGTCAGCGGCTTCTCTAGTGCCCTGTCACCTGCACTTCGAAATAAATAGCCACAAAAACCCGGCAAACCGAGCCTATCCCGTCAATACTGGCCATTGGCTGCAAGCCTGGGATGAACAACCTTTCACCCACTGAACTTCCAGCCCGCAACCCGCTCTTATGCCGGTAGCCATTGGTAACGGCCGCCTGATAAGCTCGCGGCTTTACCCTGATTGCCCTTATGGCGCATGAACAAGGAACTAGCATGAAACAACATCGTTTGGCGGCTGCGGTTGCCCTGGTAAGCCTGGTTCTGGCGGGCTGCGATGCCCAGACCAGCAGCGTAGAGCTGAAAACCCCGGCACAGAAAGCCTCCTACGGTATCGGCCTGAACATGGGCAAGAGCCTGGCTCAGGAAGGCATGGAAGACCTTGATTCCAAAGCAGTAGCCCTCGGTATCGAGGATGCGGTCAGCAAGAAAGAACAACGCATCAAGGACGAAGAGCTGGTCGAGGCCTTCACCGCCCTGCAAAAGCGTGCTGAAGAGCGCCTGACCAAGGCCAGCGAAGAAGCCGCTTCCGCTGGCAAGAAGTTCCTGGAAGAAAACGCCAAGAAGCAAGGCGTGGTTACCACTGCCTCCGGCCTGCAGTACGAAGTGGTGAAAAAGGCCGATGGCCCGCAGCCTAAGCCGACCGATGTGGTCACCGTCCACTACGAAGGCAAGCTGATCGATGGCAAGGTGTTCGACAGCTCGGTCGAGCGCGGCAGCCCGATCGACCTGCCTGTCAGCGGCGTGATCCCAGGTTGGGTCGAAGGCCTGCAACTGATGCACGTCGGTGAGAAGTACAAACTGTACATTCCGGCTGAACTGGCCTACGGCGCGCAGAGCCCAAGCCCGCTGATCCCGGCTAACTCGGTACTGGTGTTCGATCTGGAACTGATCGCCATCAAAGACCCGAGCAAGCTCGAAGGCGAAGCGCCGGACGCTGCCGAAGCGCCAGCCAAGTAAGCCTCGGCTGAATGCACAACGCCCCGCCTGCCGGGGCGTTGTCGTATCTGTGGGGCAGGCAAGACGAACCTTGCGGGCGCCGGGCTGTCCGAAAAAGGACTGGCGTTGCGGTTGCCGCAAAACGTTTGCGAAGATGAAACAACTGTGTAAAAAACGCCCGATCTGAGCCAGACCCTTGCCCACTGGGCGCCCGGCGTCGGAAACTGTGCCCTGTTCACAAGGTTATCCACAATAAATGTGGATAACCTTCTGCCGATCTGGAGGCCTCATGAGCGCACCCTGGAATTTCGCCCGTTTCCTGCCCCTGGCCGAGCGTCTGCTCAGCCGTGGTCGGTTGCCGGCTTTGCTGTTCGCCGTTGCCCGTAAAGGGCCCAGGCTTGGCCAGTTGCGCGAAGACGTGCGGCTGATGCAGGCGCTGTGCCTGGCATGGTGGCGGGGTGAGTACCGCGCGGTCAGCCCCAAGGCGCTGGTCACCGTCGTGGCCGGCCTGTTGTATTTCGTTAGCCCATTGGACGCGATTCCCGACTGGCTGCTGGGCGTCGGGTTTCTCGATGACATTGCCGTGCTGGGTTGGGTGCTCAAGACCGTGGCCGATGAGCTGGGCCGCTTCAAAGCCTGGCGTGACAGCCAGGCCCCGGAGCGTCTGCGCGTGGTCGAGCGCCTGCCAGACACCCCTGAAGCGCTACGCCTAGAGCGCCGCACGCCCTGATTTGCACCTGAACTGCACAGACTCCCGCGCTTGGTAATATAATTGGCATAAGGATTATGCCTACGGATTACATGGAGTAATCCTACGTAAGGGGATTGTGATGGAAATTCAGGTCATCAGCCGGGACGGTCAGCCCGAATATGCCGTTGTTCCCTGGGAGCACTACCAGGCACTGCTCAAGGCGGCTGGTCACGCGCCTGCCACCGCCAAGGTCGAAGCAGGCCAGGCAGATACTCCTGCGCCAAGGGTAACCTTGCTCGACCTGAGTGAGCTGGCGCAGTTACGCCAGGCCAAGGGCCTGGCTGCCGAACAACTGGCGCGTACGGTGGGCATTAGCCCGGCGTACCTGGCCATGATCGAAGCAGGCGAGCGCCGGCCTGATGCGGCGATCTTGCGCAGTCTGGCCTGGCACCTGGGTATCGCCGGCTGGAGCGAGCCATCATGAGCCAGGTGAGGATCAGCCGTCAGCAGTGGCAAAGCCTGCTCGATGAACTTGATCTAGCCCGACGCCAGCGTCATCTGCTTACCTACCGCGCCTTGCTCGAGCGTCTGCAGTTGCCCACCCCGGCGATGCAGACGCTGACCGCTGCCCTGGAATACCTGGCGCGTCTCGATGCCCAAGCCGAGCAGCCGCTGCGCAGCTCGCTGGTGATCAGCCAGGGCGCCAGCCGCCTGCCACGCACCGGCTTCTTCGAATGTGTCGAACGCCTGGGGCGGTTTTCCGGGCCGGTGGATGGCATGGAGGCGGCGTCCTGGCATGCATCGGAAGTGGTGCGGGTCTTCGAGTACCGCTATCCCGAAGAGGCCTGAGCCAGGCGCTGTTACAAGCCGTACATAAGCCAGAAGGGCCGAACGTTCACACGTTCGGCCCTTCTGGTTTGTGTCACACGCTTGAGCGGCTGCTCGGCACTTAGTGCTTGGCCACCTGCGAGTTCAGGCTCAGGTAGTCGAGCAGGATGCGTCCAGTCTCGGACAGGTAGGCGTCATCTTCCGGCTTGGTGTCTTCATCCTCGACCGGCAGGGCGTCCTCGTCTTCCTTCTTCAGCTCCTTGAGCGGCTCTTCGCCCTTGGCCTTGCGACGAATGTTCTCCAGGGCCAGTTGCTTGGCTTCGATCTCATCGTGGCGAGCGCGGCGCTCCTGCTCATTGAGGCTGACGGTCTTTTCGTTCATCAGCTTCTGGGTCAGGGCCAGGCGGTCTCGGATGTAGGCGAACTCGGCGTCCTTGGCGCTGCGCGCGTCATGGCGTGCCTTGAGCTCAGCCAGGAACGGCTTGAACGGATCGGCAGCCGGTCTGATCACCGGGCGGATGGTGTCCCACGGCATCGCCTCGGGCAGGGCGCTCTCGCCAATTTCCTTGGTGTCGATGATCGACGGGTAGTCGATGTCCGGCAGTACGCCCTGGTGCTGGGTGCTCTGCCCGGAGACCCGGTAGAACTTGGCCAGGGTCAGCTTCAGTTCGCCATGGTTGAGCGGCTGGATGGTTTGCACCGTGCCTTTGCCGAAGGTCTGGCCACCGATGATCAGCGCGCGGTGATAGTCCTGCATGGCACCGGCGAAGATCTCCGAGGCCGAGGCCGACAGGCGGTTGACCAGCAGCGCCAGCGGGCCTTTGTAGAAGGCGCCGGTGTTCTCATCTTCCAGCACATCGACGCGGCCATCGGCGTTGCGCACCAGCACGGTCGGGCCTTTGTCGATGAACAGGCTGGTCAGCTCGGTGGCTTCCTGCAGCGAGCCGCCGCCGTTGTTGCGCAGGTCGATGACCACGCCATCGACTTTCTCTTTCTGCAGCTCGGTGAGCAGCTTCTTGACGTCGCGGGTGGTGCTCTTGTACTCCGGATCGCCGGCACGGTAGGCCTTGAAGTCCAGGTAGAAGGCTGGGATCTCGATGATCCCCAGCTTGTAGTCACGCCCGTCCTGCTTGAGCTTGAGCACCGATTTTTTCGCGGCCTGCTCTTCAAGCTTGACCGCTTCGCGGGTGATCGAGACCACTTTGCTGGTCTGGTCGTTCGGCGCATTGCTGGCCGGGATGACCTCCAGGCGCACCACCGAGCCTTTCGGGCCACGGATCAGCTTGACCACTTCATCCAGGCGCCAGCCGACCACGTCGACCATTTCCTTGTTGCCCTGGGCGACGCCGATGATCTTGTCAGCCGGGGCCACCTGCTTGGTCTTGGCTGCCGGGCCTGCCGGCACCAGGCGCACGATCTTGACCTGGTCGTTGTCGCTTTGCAGCACCGCACCGATGCCTTCGAGCGACAGGCTCATGTTGATGTCGAAGTTTTCCGCGTTGTCTGGCGACAGGTAGTTGGTGTGCGGATCGTAGGACTGGGCGAAGGTGTTGATATAGGCCTGGAAGATGTCTTCGGCACGGGTCTGGTTCAAGCGCGCCAGTTGGTTCTTGTAGCGCTTGGTCAGGGTTTCCTGGATCTGCTTGGGATCCTTGCCGGCAATCTTCTGGCGCAGCACTTCGTCCTTGACGCGTTTGCGCCACAGGTCGTCGAGCTCGGCCTCATTCTTCAGCCACGGGGCGTCCTTGCGGTCGACCAGCAAGGATTCCTTGGCAGTGAAGTCGATCTTGTCGACGCCTTTGTTCAGCTCGACCAGGGCGAAGTCCAGACGCGATTTGACCCGATTGAGGTAGCGCTTGTAGATGGTGAAACCCGGGTCGAGATTGCCGGCCTTGAGGAAGTCGTCGAACTGGTTCTTCCACTTGTCGAATTCGGCGATGTCGGACGCGGTGAAGTAGCTGCGCGAAGGGTCGAGCAGCTTGATGTAGCTGTCGTAGATGATCACCGAGCGGGCATCATCGAGCGGCGGCTTGCTGTAATGATGGCGCTTGAGCAGCTCCACCACGTTGAGGCTGGCAACAACCTCGTCTCGATCTGGCTGCAGGCTTTCCCACTTGTTGGCGGCCGCCGCATTGCCGCCGAGCGTCAGACTGCCGACGCCGATGAGCAGGGCGAGGGCGGTGCTGGGCAGGAAATGCTTCATGCTGATTCGACGTAAAGGCAATTGATCACGCATAGTAGGCCGTCTATTCCGTTCGCCGGTTCCATGGAGCCGGACAAATACTGCGAAAAGCCCGAGGTAAGCATCCTCGGGCTCAGTCATGACTCAACTATGGAGGCACTGTGAAGGCATTGCAAGGCGTTGACGGACATGTGGAGTGGCGTGATGCCGAGCGCCCGACCTGTGACGCGGGCCAGGTGCGCATTCGTGTGGCCGCCGCTGGGCTGAACCGCGCTGACCTGTTGCAGCGCGCCGGGCTCTACCCACCGCCGCCGGGGGCCAGCCCTTACCTGGGCCTGGAATGCTCGGGGGTGATCGAGGAGGTTGGCGCTGGTGCCGACTGGCGTGTGGGTGATCGGGTGTGCGCACTGCTCGCCGGTGGCGGCATGGCCGAAGAAGTGGTGGTCGATGCCCGCCATGTGCTGCCGGTGCCCGAGGGCCTGAGCCTGCACGAAGCGGCGGCGATCCCCGAGGTGTATGCCACGGCCTGGTTGAACATCTTCCAGCTCGGCGGCCTGAAGGCCGGCGAGAAGGTGCTGGTGCATGCCGGGGCCAGCGGCGTCGGTTCGGCGGCGATCCAGCTGTGCAAGGCGTTTGGCAACCCGGTGTGGGTCAGTGTTGGCTCGGCCGAGCGGCTGAGCTATTGCCAGGACCTGGGTGCGGCCGGTGGCGTGGTGCGCAATGAGAACCTGGATGATTTGAAGGGGCTGGCGCCGTTTGACGTGATCCTCGACCCGGTGGGCGCTGGTTATGGGCCGCTTAACCTTGAGCTGCTGGCGCGCGATGGGCGCTGGGTGATCATTGGCTTGATGGGCGGGCGCAAGGTCGAGCTGGACTTGGCGGTGGTACTGGGCAAGCGCCTGCAAGTGACGGGCTCGACCCTGCGCAATCGCGATGATGGCTTCAAGGCTGAGTTGCTGCAGGAGTTGGCGCAGCAGGTGTGGCCGCTGTTTACTGAAGGCCGCCTGAAGGCGCAGTTGGTCGATACCTACCCGGTGGCGTTTGCCGAGGCGGCTTATGCGGAGCTGGCCACCAACCAGGTGTCGGGCAAGCTGGTGTTGGTGATCGACCAGAGCCTTGTGTAGTCCCTGCTGACCCCATCGCGGGGCAAGCCCGCTCCCACGCCAGAGCGACCTACTGGCGTGGGAGCGGGCTTGCCCTGCGAATGCGAGCTCAAGACCAAGTCAAAATCGGCCAGCCATTGATCTGGGCATGCTCGCTCCTAGCCAGAGCGACTTACTGGCGTGGGAGCGGGCTTGTCCCGCGAATGCGAGCTCAAGACCAACTCAGAATCGGCCAGCCATTGATCTGGGCATGCTCGCTCCTAGCCAGAGCGACTTACTGGCGTGGGAGCGGGCTTGCCCCGCGAATGCGAGCTCAAGACCAACTCAGAATCGGCCAGCCATTGATCTGGGCATGCTCACGCAACACCGCATCCGGATTGACCACCCTCGGATGATCCACCTTCAGCAACAACGGCAAGTCATTGCGCGAGTCCGAATAGAAACTCGCCCCCTCCAGGTTCTCCTGCTCTTGATCCAGCCACTCCAGCAAGCGGGTGATCTTGCCTTCGCGGTAGGTCAGCACGCCATGGGTCTTGCCGGTATACACCCCGTTGACCGCCTCTAGCTCGATCGCCAGGTACTCATCGACCCCCAACCGCGCAGCGATCGGCCCTACCAGGTGAGTGCCGGAGGCCGAGATGATCAGAATCCGATCGCCCAGCTTGCGATGCTCGGCGATACAGCGGCAGGCATCGCCATAGATGATCGGCTCGATCACCTCCTCGACCCACGGCTCGACCAAATGCTCGACCTCTTCCAGGGTGCGCCCGGCGATCGGCTCCAGGCTGAAGGCCATGTACTCCTCCATGCGCAGGTGACCCTTGCCGTAAGCCTCCATCAGTTCATGGTCACGGCGCAAAAACTCCTTGCCGTCGACCCAGCCAAGCCGCGCCATCTGCTCACTCCACAGTGACGCGCAGTCTCCGTGAATGAGGGTTTCGTCCAGATCGAAAATTGCCAAAGCCATTGCGCAAATCTCCTAAGCCACTTCTCGTAGCGCGGTGGGGTCGATTGCCAAGGATACCCGCTGGCCGTCCGGATGCAGATCGGCCGATGAGCGGTTGAGCACATCCACCACCAGTTCCACCCCGCGCACCTCGACCCGATAGCGGATGACATTACCCAGCAGGCTATGACTGCGGACCAGGCCGTCCAGCTCGCCATCGAGGCCGAGGCTGATCGACTCAGGACGGATCGCCAGGCGGCTGGCGATTGGCCGCTGCAAAACGCGGCTGGCGCTGTCGGCATCGAGCAGGTTGTAGTTGCCGATAAAGCCTGCGGCAAACAGGTCCACCGGCGCTGTGTAGAGGGTTTCGGCATCGCCGCTTTGGACGATGCGGCCCTGGTTCATCAGGAAGATGCGATCAGACATGGTCAGCGCCTCTTCCTGGTCGTGGGTGACGAAAATGGTGGTCAGGCCCAGCTCGCGCTGGATCGCCCGGATTTGCTCACGCAGGTGCTTGCGGATGCGCGCATCCAGCGCCGACAGCGGCTCATCGAGCAGCAGCAGGCGCGGGCGAGTGACCAGCGAGCGGGCCAAGGCCACCCGCTGGCACTGGCCGCCCGACAGCTGGTGCGGGTAGCGCCCGGCGAAGCTGCCCAGCTCGACCAACTCCAGCACCTCGCGCACCCGCGCCTGGCTTTCTTCGGCTTTGGTCTTCTGCATGCGCAGGCCAAAGGCCACGTTCTGCTCCACGGTCATGTTGGGGAACAGCGCATAGCTCTGGAACACCATGCCGATTCCGCGCTTCTGCGGGCTCAGCGGGACGATGTCCTGGCCGTCCAGCAGGATCTGCCCGCTGTCCACCGGGGTCAGCCCGGCGATGCAGCGCAATAGGGTGGACTTGCCGCAGCCGGAGGGGCCGAGCAGGGTGACGAACTCGCCGCGTTGGATCTGGCAGTCGATGTCCTGGAACACCGGGGTGCCGGCATAGCTTTTGTGCAGTTTTTCTACGCTGACGAAGCTCATGTCAGGATTTGTCCTTGTTCAGGCGGTTGGCGACCCAGGTCAGCAGCAGGACGAAGGCGAAGTAGGAAATCACCAGTGCGCTGTTGAAGTGGCCACTGCTGTTGCGCATGTTGTTCAGGTACACCTGCAGGGTCTCGTAGCGGGTGCCGACCAACAGGTTGGCGAATACGAACTCGCCGAACAGGAACGAGAACGACAGCAGCAAGGCGACCATCAAGCCCTTGCGCAGGTTGGGCAGCACCACCAGCAACGCCGCCTGCCAGGTGCTGGCGCCGAGCAATTGGGCGGCGTCCATCAGGTCGCGCAGGTTGATCGCCTGCAGGTTGTTGGTGATCGCCCGGTACATGAACGGCAGGGCAACGGTGAAGTAGCAACCGATCAGGATCCACGGCGTACCGACCATCGCCATTGGGCCGCTGCCATACAGTTGCAGCAAGCCCACCGAAGACACCACCGGCGGCACCGCGAACGGCAACAGGATGAGGATGTTCATCAGTGCGTCCAACCGCGGGAAGTGGTAATGCACCACGAACAACAACGGCAGGATCAGCACCACCGACAGCAGCAGGGCGCCCACGCAAACCAGCAGCGATTGGCCGAATGCGGCGAGAAAGCGCGGCTCGCTCCACAGCGCCACGTACCACTTCAAGGTCAGCCCGCTGGGGAGCAGGCTTGCCGACCAACTGGTGGCCAGCGAGTAGAGCAGGGTGCCGGCCAGGGGCAGCAGCAAAATAAGGAACAGCAAGTACACCACCACGCGATGGTACACGCCGCCCTTGCCAGGTTCAGCGCGCATGGTAGCTCCTCTTCAACAGCCATTGATGGACCACGGTCACCAGCGTCATCAAGCCCACCAGCACCATCGCCAGGGCGCTGGCCAGGTTCGGGTCGAGGCTGATGTCGCCGGCCACCAGCGCCGCGATGCGGATCGGCAGCACGTTGAAATTACCGGTGGTCAGCGCGTAGACGGTGGCGTAGGCGCCCAGGGCGTTGGCCAGCAGGATGACGAAGGTGCCCAGCAGGGCTGGCATCAGCACGGGCAGGCCAATGTGTCGCCAGTATTGCCAGTGGCTGGCGCCCAGCAGCGCGGCCGACTCCCGCCAGTCTTCGCGCAGGGCGTCGAAGGCCGGGTAGAGCAGCAGCACCCCCAGCGGGATCTGGAAATAGGTGTAGACCAGGATCAAGCCGCTCTTGGAGTAGATGCTGAAGTCTTCGAGCAGGCCGATCTGCTTGAGCAGCAAGGTCAGTGCGCCGTTGAACCCGAGCAGGATGATGAAGGCGAAGGCCAGCGGCACGCCGGAGAAGTTACTGGTCATGTTGGCGAAGGCGCTGACGAAATCACGCAGCCGCGAGTCGACCTGGCGCAGCGAATAGGCGCCGAGGGTGGCGATCAGGATGCCGAACAGGCTCGAATAGAAGCTGATCTCCAGGCTGCGTTGCAGCGCCTGCAGGTAGAACTTGGAGGCGAATATCTTGCTGAAGTTGTCCAGCCCCCAGCCGCCTTCGGCGTGCAGGCTGTGCACCGCGACCCAGCCCAGCGGGGCGATCTGGAAAATGAAGAAGAACACCGCGAACGGCAGCAGGCAAAGCAGGGCCAGGAAACGGCCGCGGTGGCTGGAGGTCACTTGAGCAGCTCCCGGCAAACCGTTTTGTCGTGGGCCACCCCGAGCAGTTCGCAGATCGTCCCGCACAGCTCGGTTTGCAAGGGCTTGGCCGCAGGATCGAGGCTGAACGCGTCGCCGAAGACGAACAACGGCACCTCGCGCTCTTCGGCCAGCAGGCCGTTGTGCGAGCGATCGTTGTTCATGCCGTGGTCGGCGGTGACCAGGATCTGGTAACCCTCTTCGAGCCAGCGCGGCAGGTAGTCGGCCAGCAGGATGTCGGCGCTGCGCGCCGCGTTGCGGTACTGGCTGCTGTCCAGGCCATGGCGGTGGCCGGTGTCATCGATGCTCATCGGATGCACCAGGAGGAAATTCGGTGCGTGGCGCCGGCGCAGGTATTCGGCGTCGGCCAGCAGGTGCGAATCGGGGTAACGGTCGTCCCAGTAGAACAGGCCGTGCTGGATCGGCAGTTTGGGCGCGTGGGTATGGCGGTCGCGTTGCGGGTCGAACGGCGAGCGGTTGTACAGCTCGCTCATCCAGTGATAGGCCGCCGCCGCGGTGCCCAGGCCGGCTTCGCGGGCGTAGTGGAACACGCTGCGCTGGTTGGACAGGCGATTGACGTTGTTGTGCACGATGCCGCTGTCGATCGGCGGCACGCCGGTGAGGATGCATTCGTACAGCGGCCGCGACAGTGACGGCAGTTCGCATTCGACCCTATACAGGGCGGCGCGGTCGGCCTCGACGTAGGCGTGCAGGTGGCCCATGGCGTGATGGGCCACCTGGTGGTTGAGGCCGTCGAGCAGGACCAGGATGACGTTGTGTTGCATGTTGACTCCGCAGGGACAGTGAGAACCTAGGCGTGGGAGCGGGCTTGCCCCGATGGCGGTTGGGCAAGCGTTGCTGGTGACGCTATCGCGGGGCAAGCCCGCTCCCACGAGGGTCCGGATACGTCATTCCATTTCGATGATCACTTGCTCTTGCCATTTTTGCGGCAGTGCCTTGGAGGTCGCTTCCCAGGCCTCGGCATTTTCGATCGGCTGCGCTGCACCATACTGCTCATTAGGCAGCAACTTGGCCTGCACATCGGCCGGCAGCTTCAGGTGCTCGGCACGAATCGGCCGGGCATGGCCCTTGGCCAGGTTGATCTGCCCGGCATCGCTGAAGATGTACTCGCGGGTCAGCTTGGCCGCATTGGGATGCTTGGCGTACTTGTTGATGATGGTGGTATAGCCGGAGGTGATCGAGCCGTCCGACGGGATCAGTACCTCGAAGCGCTTCGGATCGATCTGGGCGCGGTAGCTCAAGCCGTTGAAGTCCCACACCACGCCGACTTCCACTTCACCTTTCTCGATGGTCTGGATGGTCGGGTTGGCCAGCGACAGGCGCTTCTGCTGCGCCAGCTTGGTGAACAGCTGCAGGCCCGGTTCGATATTGGTTTCGTCGCCCTTGTAGGCAATCGCCGCCGCCAGCACGCCGTTGGCCGCCTGGGCCGCAGTACCGACATCACCAATGGCGACTTTGTATTTGCCTTTTTCCAGGTCGTGCCAGGTTTTTGGCCGATCGCCTTCCTTGACCAGATCCTTGTTGATGATGAAGGCAATGGTGCCGGTATAGGCCAAGGCCCAGTGGCCGTCCTGGTCCTTGGCCCAGGCTGGAACCTGATCCCAGGTGCTCGGCTTGTACGGCTGGCTCACGCCCTTGGCCACGGCGATAGGGCCGAAGGCGGCGCCGACGTCCCCGATGTCGGCGCTGGCGTTGTCTTTCTCGGCGTCGAACTTGGCAATTTCCTGGGCCGAGCTCATGTCGGTGTCGCTGTGCTTGAGGCCGTACTTGCTGGCCAGGTCTTGCCAGGTGTCTTTCCAGTTGGCCCAGGCATCGGGCATGCCCACGCTGTTGACGGCGCCTTCCTTGCGGGCGGCGTCTTCGAGGGCCTTGAGATCGTCCGCGGCCCACGCCGAACTACCCAGGGCGATGGCCGAGCCCAGCAGTGACGCCATGAAGAACTTTTTCATCCGAAGCTCCTTTGGTGGGGATGCCTTGCAGTTGTGCTTTGAAATTATGCTTATCGAGCAAACCTTGCTTGCGGTGGTGGTCTAGGTCAGCAAACCTTGAGCCAAGGTAGGCCGCTTGCGTGACAGTTTGATGTAGGAAAGGCGCCAGTACGGGCAACCGGCAGCCCTGGAGATACAGCGTAGACCAAGACCCACGCCTTGATTGGCAAGGGCTGGCCCGTTTCTGGCAGGGGCCTGTGCAGGTCTTTGTCACAGGATGTTCATCGGCTGTGCCTAGGCTTGCACTATTCTCCAAATGCCCTGTTCTGGGGCTGGACTAGTCCAGATAGGTAACCTTTGATGCAAGCGACGCCACCGCGCGCGGTAACAGCTATCTGTCATGCCTTGCAGGAACAGATCGAACACGGTCTGCTGGCGCCGGGCGGCAAGCTGCCGGCTGAACGCAAGCTCAGCGAGGTGTTCGATACCACGCGCATCACCCTGCGCGAGGCATTGGTGCAGCTGGAGGCACAGGGGCTGATCTATCGCGAAGAGCGCCGTGGCTGGTTTGTCGCGCCGCAGCGGCTGACCTATGACCTGATCGAGCGCAGCCACTTTCACGCCATGGTCCGTGATCAGGGGCGGCTACCGAGTACCGAGCTGTTGTCGGCGCGGCTACTGCCGGCGTCGGCGGCGATCTGCGCGCGCTTGCGCCTGCCGGGGTTGTCCAGCGTGGTGCAGATCTGCCGGTTGCGCCGCATCGATGGGCGGGCAGTGCTGTATGCCGAGCACTATTTGAATCCGCACTATTTTCCGGGGATTCTCGAACAGGACCTGGCCCAGTCACTGACCGAGATCTATCAGCGCGAGTATCAGATTCGCTACGGCCAGGTGTGTTTCGAGATTCTGCCTACTGCCTTGCCGGTGGCGGCGGCGCTGGCATTGAAGGTTTCCGCGGGCAGCCCTGGGCTGCACATCACCCGGGTCAACAGCGATCAGCATGGGCATTTGATCGACTGTGACCTTGAGTATTGGCGCCATGATGCGATTCGTATTCGGGCTGAGGCAGGGTAGTGCTGCACGCTACGCCATCGCGGGGCAAGCCCGCTCCCACGCCAAGTGCTCCCACGCTCAATGTAGGCGCTGCGTGGGAGCGGGCTTGCCCCGCGATGAGGCGTCACCCAGCAGCGCCAGTTTCGGTCAAAACACCACCCCCAGCCGTCACCACCTGCACCGACAGCCTAGGCATGGCCAGATCCACCCCAGCCTCATCCAACTGACGCTTGAGCGCCAGGTTGAACGCCCGCGACACTTCCCACTGCTTGATCGGCGCGGTCTTGAAGCGTGCGCGCAAGATCGCCTGGCCGGACTCGAAGCTTTCCACCCCTTGCAGTTCCAGCGGCGACCAGATGTTGCGGCGCATCAGCGGGTCGCTGCGCAGCTTTTGGCCCACCTCACGGATCAGCGTTATCGCCTCGTCGATGTTCATGCTGTGCGGGATCGCCACACGGAAAATGGCGTAGCCGAACTCGCGCGAGTAGTTCTTGATGCTCTTGATCTCGCTGAACGGGATGGTATGCACGATGCCGTCGATATCGCGCAGGCGCACGGTGCGGATGGTCAGGCCCTCGACCGTGCCCAGGTGTCCGCCGACATCGACGTAGTCATCGATGGCCAGCGAGTCTTCGATGATGATGAACAGGCCCGTGATCAAGTCGGCCACCAGCGACTGTGCGCCAAAACCGATGGCCAGGCCGATCACCCCGGCACCGGCCAGCAGCGGTGTGACGTTCATGCCCATGTTGGCCAGGGCGACGATCACCGCGATGATGAAAATGGCCACGAACAACACGTTGCGGATCAGCGGCATCATGGTCTGCGCGCGGGCGTTGGCCAGCCCTCGGCGCGAGCGCACCAGCGCGTGGTGTACGGCGGTGTCGGCCAGGATCCACACCAGCCAGGCGGCGATCAGGGTGCCGGCCAGGCCCAGCAGGCGCAGGCTCACTTCATGCCCTTGGCCTTCGGCGAAGCCAATCATCGACAAGCCCCACACGCGCAAACCCAGCTCGATGAACACCAGCCAGATGAACAGGTGCACCAAGGCATAGCCGAAGTTCTTCAGGCGCTCGGTATAGACCTCCTGGCGGCGGTTGGCGCGCTTGGGGTTGGCGGCGTGGCGGCGCACCAGGCCATTGAGCACCATGCACACCACCACCAGCACAGTACACATCAGCGACTGGCGCAAGGCGGTGCTGGTGTCGCCGGCTGAGACGAAGGTGGCGAACAGCGAAATCGCCACCAGGATCAGCGCCGGGATGTACCAGAAGCTGCCGAGGATTTCGATGGTGTCGCTCAAGGTACGCCGGGTCAGGCGCCGCGACAGTGGCTGGTTGCGGATCAGGTGGGCGATCGGCCGGCGGAAACGCAGGATGAACAACCCGGTGCACAGCGCCGCCAACACATTGGCCAGGGTCGCCAGGGCGTGCGCCAGGTGCGTGCCCAGGGCGGTGGTCAGGCGCGGGTCGTTCATCGCCTCGCCGAAGGCCGCGAAGCTGCCGATCAGCCACAGCGGGCGGAATGCTTGATGGCGCAGGATGTGCAAGGCACGGTGGCGGTGCGGGCCGTCGAGCAGGGAGAAGGCGATCACACAGATCGCCGAGAAACAGGTGCCGACCACCAGTGCATAGGCCAGCACCATGGCCATCGATTTACCCAGCGAGGAAGGCAGGGCGAAGCTCAGGTACACGGTGAACACCAGCGCCACCAGCCAGGGGCCGAGTTTGCGCAGGGCAAAGCGCACCAGGTCCCAGGTGCGCGGGTGCTGCGGCAGCTCTTCACTCAGGCCGAAGCGCAGACGTACGCGGTGGCCGATCCAGTTGAAGGCATAGGCCAGCAGGCTCCACACCGCGATGATCGCGATGAAGCCGAACAGGATCGCCGGCCATTGGTGCACCGGCACCATCAGTGAGGTCAACTCGGCTTGGGCTTGCTCGATTTCCTGCGACCAGCGGCGAAACGGGCTGGCGTCACCGCTGAACTGGCTCTCCAGGTCGTGCAGGGCGCCGCCAATCAGGCCGAGCACGCCTTGCTCGGGGCTGGTCTGGGTCTGTTTGCTGGCGTCGCGCAGCTTCTTCAGGTCAGCAAGCAGCTTGCTCCGTTGCTGGTCGTTTTCAAGGTTCTTGATCACCTCGTCCAGCGACTTGGCTAACGGCTCGCTGGCTTGCGGCTGGGCAGGGGCGCTGGAGCCGAGTATCCCCGGCAGACCGGCAGCGTGTACGGGCAGGGTGAACAGCAACAGCAGCAGGGTCAGGCAACGCAGGAGGGCAGGCACCGGGAAATCTACCTCAGGTCAAACGATTGACCGAGTGTAGAGGTTTATGTGGGCAGTTTCTCAAGGATCTTCCAGCACATGATGCCGAAAATGCCGAGCGTACCGACCCACATCATCACCACTCCGACATTACGCTCGCGCAGGCTGAAACCGATGGTCAGCAGCATCAGCAGGAGGAATACCGGCAAGAACAGCGAGATGAACGGGGACATGGACAGAATCCTTCTGCTTTGGGGCCATGTAGTAAGCATAGCGGCTGGGGCGGGGTGGGGCTTGATCCGTGGCAGGTGTTTTGCCTGTACCTGCCCGATCGCGGGGCAAGCGCGCTCCACGCTTATGCACAGGCGGTCTGCGTGGGAGCGGGCTTGCCCCGCGATGAGGCCGGTACTAACTCAGGGCAATTCGCGAGTGCGATAGAACGCCGTCAACACCTTCACCAGGTGCGCCAGGTCGTGGCTACCACACAGCTCGCGGATTGAGTGCATGGCAAAGGTCGGCAGGCCAATATCCACCGTGCGCACACCCAGATGGCTGGCGGCTATCGGGCCGATGGTCGAGCCACAGCCCATGTCGCTGCGCACCACGAAGCTCTGCACCGGCACCTCTTCGGCCATGCACAAGTGGCGGAAGAAGCCCGCGGTCTCGCTGTTGGTGGCGTAGCGCTGGTTGTTGTTGACCTTGATCACCGGCCCGGCATTGAGCTTGGGCCCGTGGTTGCCGTCGTGCTTGTCGGCATAGTTGGGGTGCACGCCGTGGGCGTTGTCGGCCGAAACCATCAGCGAGCGCTGGATGGTGCGCACATACTCGTCGCCATCGGGCAGCAGACGCTGCAAGGTTTGTTCGAGCATCGGCCCGTCGGCGCCGCAGGCCGAGCACGAGCCGACTTCCTCATGATCGGTGCACACCAGCACACAGGTTTCGTCACTGTCCGAGGCCAGCATCGCTTGTAGGCCGGCGTAGCACGACAGCAGGTTGTCCAGGCGCGCGCCGGCGATGAAGTCAGCGTTCAGGCCGATCAGCGCGGCGTCCTGAGTGTCGTAGAAGCTCAGCTCGTAATCGAGCACAACGTCGGCGTTTAGATCGTGCTCACGGGCCAGTTGCTCGGTGAGCAAGGCGCGGAAGTCGACCCGCTCGTCACCCGCCACTTGGGCGATGATCGGCGGCAACTCGAGCTGCGGATTGATCGGCCAGCCTTCGTTGGCGGTGCGGTTGAGGTGAATGGCCAGGTTGGGAATGATCGCGATGGGCAGCTTGAAATCGACCAGCTGGCTTTCCACCTTGCCGTCCCGGCGGAAGGTGACTCGGCCTGCCAGCGACAGGTCGCGGTCAAACCAAGGTGCGAGCAGCGCACCGCCGTACACTTCCACGCCCAATTGCAGGAAGCCGTGGCGTTGCAGCTCAGGTTGCGGCTTGACCCGCAGGCACGGGCTGTCGGTGTGGGCACCGACCATGCGGATGCCACTGAGCAGCGGCGAGTGCTTGCCGAGCTTGATAGCGATGATCGAGGAGTCGTTTCGGGTTACGTAGTAGCGCCCGCCAGGCACCGTGGCCCAGCTGTCGCGCTCGTCCAGGCGCTGGTAGCCGCCGGCTTCGAGGCGCTGGGCCAGGCTGGCGGTGGCGTGGAAGGGCGTCGGGGAGGCCTTCAGAAATTCGATCAGGCCCTGGTTCAAAGCATCGCGCATAAGTCACTCCAGACAGCAGTGGCGCGAGTTTAGCGTAATTGCCCGGGAATTTGTGTCGGTGCCATCGCGGGGCAAGCCCGCTCCCACGAATCCGCGATGGACCTATGGCTTCAGAATGGTGCCGGGCACTCGAACTTCAGGCGCTGCCCGCTTACCGGGTGGGTGAAGCTCAGCATCGATGCATGCAGGCACAACCGCTCATGGGCCGCCAGCGCCTCGGGATTGGCATACAAACGATCACCCAGCAGCGGATGGCCAATCGACAGCATATGCACCCGCAACTGGTGCGAGCGCCCAGTAATCGGCGTCAGCTCGACGCGGCAATAGTCGCCACAACGCTCGACGATGCGCCAGAAGGTCAGCGCATGCTTGCCCTGTTCATGGTCCACCACATGCCGTGGCTTGGTCGGCGGGTCGTAGCGCAGCGGCAGGTCGATGCTGCCGCTGTCCAGCGCGGGTTGGCCCCAGCACAGCGCGGTGTAGGCCTTCTCGGTCTCGCGGTCGTGGAACTGGCGTGACAGCTCGCGGTGGCTGTCGGCATCGCGTGCGAGCAGGATGATCCCCGAGGTTTCCCAATCCAGCCGGTGCACGATGAGTGCGTCGGGGTAGCCGTTTTGTTGCAGGCGGGTGATCAGGCAGTCCTTGTTGTCTTCGGCACGGCCGGGGACCGAGAGCAGCAGGGTCGGCTTGTTGACCACCAGGATGGCGGCGTCTTCATGGAGGATCTGCACGTTCGACAGCGGCATTACGTGTTCTCTGCAAATGCCAACGGCGCCTGCGGACTGGGAGTGGCTGCGTGGCAGCGGGCTTGCCCGGCGATTACCCGACCCGCTGCAACTGGGTCTGGCGTAATCGCGGGGCAAGCCCGCTCCCACGAGCCACCTGCTAGTCAGCAGGCGCCGTGGCGATTACCCGAAAGCGTGAATCAACGCTCGGGCAGGGTGATGTTCAGCTCGAGGATCGAGCAGCTGCCTTGGTTTTCCAGGGCAACCACCACGTCATCGTTACCGATATTGACGTACTTGCGGATCACCTCGACCAGCTCCTTCTGCAAGGCGGGCAGGTAGTCCGGCGTAGTGCGCTGGCCGCGCTCGTGCGCCACGATGATCTGTAGACGCTCTTTCGCTACCGACGCGCTGGTCTGTTTTTGTCTGCCACGAAAGAAGTCAAAAAGGTTCATGGTTTATTTGCTCCCGAAAAGGCGCTCGAAGAATCCCTTCTTCTGTACATCGATGAACCGAAGTTCTTTCTCTTGGCCCAGCAGGCGGTCGACAGTGTCGCTGTACGCCTGGCCGGCATCGCTCTGGTCGTCCAGGATAACCGGGACGCCTTGGTTGGAGGCCTTGAGCACGGCCTGGGACTCTGGAATCACACCCTTGAGCTTGATCGCCAGGATCTCTTCGACGTCGGCGATGCTGAGCATTTCGCCGTTGTTGACGCGCTCAGGGTTGTAGCGGGTGATCAGCAGGTGTTCCTTGATCGGCTCTTCGCCACGCTCGGCGCGGCGCGACTTGCTCGACAGCAGGCCGAGCATACGGTCGGAGTCACGTACCGAGGACACCTCAGGGTTGGTCACCACGATCGCTTCGTCAGCGAAGTACATGGCCAAGTGGGCACCTTTTTCGATACCGGCTGGCGAGTCGCAGATGACGTAGTCGAAATCCTTGGCCAGCTCTTCGATGACCTTTTCCACGCCTTCGAGGGTCAGCGCGTCTTTGTCGCGGGTCTGGCTGGCAGCCAGGACGAACAGGTTTTCCAGGCGCTTGTCCTTGATCAGGGCTTGCTGCAGGTTGGCTTCGCCGTTGACCACGTTGACGAAGTCGTACACCACGCGGCGCTCGCAACCCATGATCAGGTCGAGGTTACGCAGGCCCACGTCGAAGTCGACGATGACAGTCTTTTTGCCGCGCAGAGCGAGGCCAGTACCGATGGCGGCGCTGGTGGTGGTCTTGCCCACACCCCCTTTGCCGGAAGTAACCACGAGAATCTTGGCCAAGGTGTTTCACCCCTAAAAATAATCGGGACGCGAGTCCCAGCAAATACACAAAATGGCAACGAGGAAAAAGTTGCTCTAAAAATGCCGGCAAGTATCCGTTAAAGACGGGTGATGTTCAACACATCGCCGGACAGGCTGACCTGCACGCCGGCCCCCCACAACGGGTCGCGTCGAAGGTCTTCGCAGACACGGTACTGACCCGCGATGGAGACCAGCTCTGCGGTCATCTGCTGGCAGAAGATACGCGCTTTGGTGTTGCCCTTGATGCCTGCCAGGGCGCGGCCACGCATGGCGCCGTACACATGGATGTTGCCATCGGCGAGAAGTTCCGCACCGGGGCTGACCGAGGCGGTCACCACCAAGTCGCCGCCTTGAGCATAGATCTGTTGGCCGCCACGCACCGGTGTGGTGATGATCCGGGTCGGACGGATTTCTGGCTCCGCGGGCGGCGCAGGCACTGGCTCGGGCTTCTTCACCTCAGGTTCGGGCTCCAGCGGCCGCTCACGGGCGCCGGAGGGCGGTAGCACAGGCAGGTCGATGGCGATCGCCGCGGCGATGTCCTCGATGCGGCTGGCGCGAATGGCCAGGGTGCGCAGGCCATGATGGCGGCAGACGCGCATCAGCCCAGGCAAATCGATCGCCCCTTCGTCGGCGGGAAGCTTGTCCAGCGCCAGCACCAGCGGGGTATTGCTGAAGAAATTCGGCGCCTGGGCCACTTTCGCCGCCAGTTGCCGGTCGAGGGACTCGAGGTCGTTGCGCGCCAGTTCCAGCACGGTAATGGCAAGCATGCTGCCTTTGAGCTGGAACACGGGGGCGCTTTCGGGGGTCTGGTTTAGGCTCATGGTCTGCATAGACGGCTTGTTGCTCAAAAAGTGCCCTGACTTATAACGAGAACGCCGGTTGCCCGCAACCGGCGGCGATCCGTTGTAGAATGCTCGGCCCTTGTCTTGCCGGAAGCTTCAATGGAACGCCCGCGTTTTCGTCCGTATTTTCTCCACCCGCGATTCTGGGGCCTGTGGCTAGGCCTTGGGCTGCTGTGGCTGACCGTCCAGCTGCCGTATCGCGCGCTGCTGTGGCTCGGCCGCGCCTTGGGTGCGCTGATGTACCGGGTGGCCGGCGAGCGTCGGCGGATTGCCGCGCGCAACCTGGAGTTGTGCTTCCCGGAGCTGTCCGCCGACCAACGGCGGCATTTGCTCAAGGAAAACTTCGCCTCCACCGGCATCGCCTTCTTCGAAATGGCCATGAGCTGGTGGTGGCCCAAGGCCCGGTTGGCGCGGTTGGCGCATATCGAAGGCCTCGAGCATTTGCAGGCAGCGCAACGCGATGGCCAAGGGGCGATCCTGATGGCCGTGCATTTCACCACCCTGGAAATTGGCGCGGCGCTGCTCGGCCAGGTGCACACCATCGACGGCATGTACCGCGAGCACGGCAACCCGCTGTTCGACTTCATCCAGCGCAGCGGTCGTGAGCGGCATAACCTCGATTCGCTGGCGGTGGAGCGTGAGGATGTGCGCGGCATGCTCAAGCTGCTGCGCAGTGGCCGTGCGATCTGGTATGCACCGGATCAGGACTATGGCGCCAAGCAGAGCCTGTTCGTGCCGCTGTTTGGCATCCCGGCAGCGACGGTGACCGCCACGACCAAGTTCGCCCGCTTGGGCAAGGCACGGGTGATTCCGTTCACCCAGCGGCGGTTGGACGATGGCAGTGGTTATCGCCTGGTCATTCATCCGCCGTTGGACGACTTCCCGGGCGAGAGCGAAGAGGCCGATTGCCTGCGCATCAACCAGTGGGTCGAAGGTGTGCTGCGCGAGTGCCCCGAGCAGTACCTGTGGGCGCACCGGCGGTTCAAATCGCGGCCAGAGGGTGCGCCGCGGTTGTATGACAAGAAAAAGCGTTGATTGCAGGGTGTCAGTGATGGCCTCTTCGCGGGCAAGCCCGCTCCCACAGGGATCGTGAAAACCCTGTGGGAGCGGGCTTGCCCGCGAAGAGGCCATGACTGAAACACCAATGATTCCAGGGAGGACCACATGACCCCAACCACCGGCCTGATCCTCTCTGGCGGCGGCGCCCGCGCCGCCTATCAGGTCGGCGTATTGGCTGGCATCGCCGAGTTGTTGCCCCCCGGCGCAGCCAATCCCTTCCCGGTCATCGTCGGTACCTCGGCCGGCGCCATCAATGCCGTGACCCTGGCCAGCGGCGCCACCCGCTTTGGCGAATCGGTACAACGCTTGACCCACTTCTGGCAGAACTTTCGCAGCCACCTGGTGCTGCGCAGCGATTGGCCCGGGGTCATCCGCCAAGCCAGCCGCTTCGTCAGCCACAGCCTGTTAGGCCTAGGTGGCCAACTGCCGGTGGCGCTGCTCGACAGCAGCCCGCTGCGCGGCCTGTTGCAGGCGCATCTAGACCTGGACGGCATCACCCATTCCTTGGCCAGCGAGCAGTTGCGCGCCGTGGCCATCACCGCCTTTGGCTACGACTCCGGGCAAGCGGTGACCTTCTATCAGGGCCGCGACACCATCGAGCCCTGGCTGCGCCATCGGCGCATTGGCCGGCCCACGGCGCTGACGGTCGAGCACCTGCTGGCCAGCTCGGCGATCCCGCTGCTGTTCGCTCCGGTCAAACTGGGCGAGGAGTATTTTGGCGATGGCGCGGTGCGCCAGTCGGCGCCGATCAGCCCGGCCTTGCACCTGGGCGCCAGTCGGGTGCTGGTGGTCGGGGTCAGCGGCAACCCGCAGCGGCCGGCGCCGCCGTTGCCGACCCAGCGGGTGTTTAGCGGTCAGCAGCCCAGCCTGGCGCAGATTGGTGGGCACATGCTCAACAGCACCTTCATTGACAGCCTGGAAGATGACATCGAGCTGCTGCAGCGGCTCAATCACCTCAGCCACCTGTTGCCCGCTCACCTGGACGCGCGGCGCTTGGGGTTGGCGCCGATCGAGGTGCTGGTGGTGGCGCCAAGTCAGCCACTGGATGAGATTGCGGCGCGCCATCGGCGTGAATTGCCGGCGGCGTTGCGCATGTTCTTGCGCGGGCCGGGAGCGACCCGCACCAGCGGGGCAGGGGTGTTGAGTTATCTCTTGTTCGAGGCGAGCTATTGCAGCGAGCTGATCGAGCTGGGGCGCAACGACGCCCTGGCCAAGCGCCGCGAGCTGGGGCAATTTCTGGGATTGTGATGCTGTGCAGGGCCCGCCCTATTGCCGAGCAAGCCCAGCACGTGGGAGTGGGCTTGCCCCGCGATAGGGCCGGTATTGGCCCTCCCTACTCAGCAATCTGCAACTTGCGCGCCTGGGTATACACGTAGCGCACTTTCTCGTACTCGAACGGCGAGTTCAGCTGCCCATAGCGGAAGGCCGTGGTATAGCGCTTGTCCACCGCCCTGACGAAGAAAATCTCCGGATGATCGGTGCTGGCCTCGGCCACATTGAGGAAGTTGATCGCCTGCTCGCCAGCATAATCCACCACCACCCCGGTGGTATCGCGCAGGTTCGAGGGACCGAGGATCGGCAGCATGATGTACGGCCCATCGGGCACGCCATAGAAGCCCAGGGTCTGGCCAAAGTCTTCGCTCTGGCGGGGCAGGCCCATCTTGGTCGCCGGGTCCCACAGGCCGCCGACCCCGATGATGGTGTTGAACATCAACCGCGCGGTGATCTCGGCCGAGCGCTTGCCCTTGAGCTGGAACACGCTGTTGAACAGGTTGGGCACATCACCCAGGTTGTTGAAGAAGTTGCTCACCCCGGTGCGCAAGAAACGCGGGGTGATGGCGGTGTAGCCCTTGACCGCCGGCAACAACACCCACTGGTCGAAGCGATAGTTGAAGTGATAGATGCGCCGGTTCATCGACTCCAGCGGGTCGTAGACGTTGAGCGCAGTCAGGGTCGAGCGTTCGAATTCACGCTGGTCGAGCCCAGGGTTGAATTTCAGCGCGCGCATCGGATCGAGAAAGCCATCGCTTTCTGCTTGGGGGGTAACCACCGGGTCGGCTTCGATCACGCTGGTGCGCGGCGCGATCTCCGCCGCCATGGCAGGGCCGGCAGCGAACAGGGCGGTGACGAGCAGCAGTCTTTTAACCACGGAAGAACTCCAGCATGGCGTCGCTGTTGACGCGGTAATTGAGGTTGCCGCAATGGCCGCCGTGCGGGTACAGGGTCAGGCGATCGCCAAACACCTTGCGCAGAAAACCGATATCGCCAGGGCCGAGGATGACGTCGTCGGCGTTGTGCATGACCTCGATTTTCGGCGTGTTGTGCAGGTAATCGGCCAGCGCATACAGGCTGACCTGATCGACCAGCTGCAGCACGCTGCCGCCATCGGTGCGGGCCCGCCACATGGGGATGACTTGCTCGGTCAGGTAGCACTCGAAGTCGCACTGCAAGGCGCGCTTGAACCACGGCGTCAGGGTGCTGCCTTCGGTGATCGGCTGTTTCGGTGGGGTGATCAGGCCGCGGCGATTGATCAGGTCGGAGGTAAAGGCGATATCGGCCGCCGAGAAGCGGAACGAAGTGCCGATCAGCATCGCCATCTGCTCGTTGGACAGGTGCTGGCGCGACTTCTGGAAGTCGTACAGCAGGGCGTCATTGAGGTCGATGTAGCCCTTTTCCTGGAAGTACAGCGTGAGCTTTTCCAGCATCAACTCATAGAAGGTGGTGCTGCGGTCGATGCCCTTGACCTGGGTCTGCACCAGTTTGTCCAGGTTGCTGACCGAGGTGTAGAGGTTGACCGGCGGATTGAGCAGCAGCACCCGCTTGAAGTTGAAGCTGCGCCGGGTTTCATCCAGGTGGCTGACGAATGCCGCATCCAGTGCGCCCAGGCTGTAGCCGGTGAGGTAGAAGTCGCTGACTGGCAGCCGCGGATGCTGGGCACGTACCGCCTGCATGACCCGGTACAGGTCCTCGGCGTCCTCTGAAGTGATGCCGGGGGTAGCGAAGCGCGAGGCGGCGCTCATGAAGTCCCAGCTGGTCGGTGACGACAGCTGCACGACGTGGAAGCCTTCCTGGTAGTAGAGTTTCTTCAGGTATTCGTTGATGGTGCTGGAGTAGGGGGCGCCGGTGCCGGCGATGATGAACATCAGCGGCGCCTCACGGTCCTGGCGGGCCAGGCGGTACTTGAGCTTTTTCACTGGCCAGAAATTGTCGGGCAGGGTGAAGGCGCGCTCCGGGCGCAGGTTCAGGCTGTAGTCGGCTTGAGTGATGTCTTCGTCACTGGGCAGGGTCGGCCGTTGTTCGGGCGGGGTGGTGGCAATGGTCGCCTCGAACGGGTTGGTCAAGGGAAAGCCGTAGCTGGCGGCGTCGATGTCCCGCGCCGAGGCGGCCGCAGCCAGTAGCAGGCCACCCAGGAGGGCGGCGAGGCGCATTGATCGAAGCATTGAATCCCCCAGAAAAAATCAGCAAGGCGGTGCGATACCCAGGCTCTGACAATGGCGGCCTGTACAAAGTTGCCCAGTGCACGGTTGTCCGTCGCACTGGATATTGCCGCGCCTTACAACAGCGCGGCAACGGTGCTTCTGTGCAACATAGCTGGTGGCGGGCGTTCTTGCCTTGCACAGATGTTGCACAGGGTTATGCTTGCGCATTGTTATTACCACCCGGAGATCGTCATGTCCCGTTCATTGCCCGTGATTGTCTTGCTGCTGTGCTTGCCATTATGGCTGGCAGCGAGCTATGGCGTGCGTTATGGGCTGATGGAAGACGCCCAGTGGGTGGGCCTGTGCGGCGTGCCGGGGGAGTACTGGCAATGCCAGCTGCGCTCGCTGCTGGGGTTGGCGATTCATTTTCAGGTGATTGCCTGGGTCGGGCTGGGCTTGGCGCTGCTGGCGCAGCTGCTGGCGGGGCGGGCCGGATGGATTCTGGCGGCGCTGGCGTTGCTGTTCGGGATCCCGGCGTTAGTGCTGTACACCGCCAGCATTGCGGTGTTTGCGGTGGTGTTGGCCGGGTTGCGGTTGGTGCGTCAGCCAGTGCCGAGCAAGCTCGGTTAAGCGGAGACTGCGCAGCCCTCATCGCGGGGCAAGCTCGCTCCCACGCAGTTTGTCCATCCAGGTCATGGCGTGTTAGCGATGCAGGTCATGACGAGTTATCCATGCAGGTCATGGCGTGGGAGCGGGCTTGCCCCGCGATAGCAGGCTCAAACCTTGCGCAGACTGCGCCATAACGCTGCAGTCATCAAAACACTGACCCCCGCCCAGACCCAAGCCTGCTGGTTGTGCAGCCCTTCCCGGAACAACTGCGGCGCAACCCCTGCGCCCACGATAAACGCTAGCAAGGCCACCTCAGCCCGCCGCGCTGGTACGGGTCGCAGCAGATAAACCAACGCCGGCAGCAACAACGCCGCACTCGGAAAACTGCGATAGCGCGGATCAACCACCATCGCCAACATGCTCACTGCCGCAGCGAAGCCTGCCGCCAGCAGCCACCAGCCAGCCCGCGCCTCAAGCCAGGCGAACAGCCGCTGGCGCCAGCCGCTACGCTGCGCCAAGGCCAGCGCTGCATGCGCCAGCACCAGCAGATTCAGCCCCGCCAGCAAAACCGCCCACAGCCACTCGCCAGCAAACCGCGCGTTGGTGCGCATCAGCTCGCCCCATAGCCCCAGGCTACCGGCACCAATCGCTGCCAACAGCGGCAGCAACAATGCCGCACGCGGATCGGCCGGCCGGCCAGCCAGCAGCAGCACCGCGATCAGCAACAACACACTCGCCAGCAACCACTGCGGCCACAGCGCCAGGTTGCTCACCGGCCCTTCAAGCACCCCTTTGTCCTGGCGATCGGCGTCATACAGCCCCCAGTAACCACCCACCGCGCCCTCGCTGGCGCGCTTCCACGGTTGGTCGAAGGCTTCGATCAGGTTGTAGCTCCAGCCATTGCGCTCGGCCATGGCGACAAAACCACGAATGAACAGTGCCTCATTGACCCGGCTCGGCACCGCCGTCTCGCGCTGGCGCCCCTCGCTGGGCCAGCCGGTCTCGCCGATCATCACGTCCTTGGGCGCAAAGCGCGTGCCGAACACCCGCCGTACCTCGCCGACATGCGCCAGGGCCTGGTCGATCCCGCTGGGGTCATCTTCCCAGTAGGGCAGCAGGTGGATGGTCAGAAAGTCCACCGCAGGCGCCACTTGTGGATGCTGCAACCAGAACTCCCAGACATCGGCATAGGTCACCGGCACGGTCACACGACTCTTCACCCGGGCGATCAGCTCAGCCAAGCGATCACCCGTAACTTCCTTGCGCAGCAGCGCCTCGTTGCCGACGATCACCGCGCTGACCACATCCGGGTTGGCGTTGGCCGAGGCGATCAGCAGCTCGACTTCCTTGTCGGTGTCGGCAGCGTTGGCATTGACCCAGGCGCCGATCATCAGCTTCAGCCCATGCTTGCGCGCCAACGCCGGAATCGCCTCGAGGCCGGTCATCGAATAGGTGCGGATGCACTGAAAGCGCTCAGCCAGCAGCGCCAGGTCGGCGTCCATGCGCGCCGGGCGCAGGCGGAACGGCTGGTCGAACGGCGACTGGTCTTTATCGAACGGGGTGTACGAGGCGCATTGCAGTTTATGCGTGGGGCTGGCCGCATCGGGCAGCAGCACCGGCTTGCCCAGCCCGTACCAGAGCGCCCCGAGCCCGAGCAAGGCGAGCAGGCAGGCGAGTAGGTATAGGGGCAGTAGCAAGCGGGCGGAACTGGGCATCAGGCGGTCCATCGTCAGGCGCAAAGGGCTAGATGATAGCCGCAAATGCCCGGCGTCAACGCATTGGCATGCAAGGATCGCGCAGGGCAGGGCGGGCCGATGACGCTAATGGCCAAGTGCTGTCGCATCTGGTTGGGGTAGAGGTCGCTGATAGAGCAGGTCGACCTGTGTGGCAGGTTGATGATGCAATCTCCAAGACCTGACGAGGGGATGCTTTGATGAATATGCGACGTTTCCTGGGCGTGGGATCCGCCCTGGTGTTGGCCATGAGCGCTGCACAGGCAATGGCCAAAGAAGTGAGCATTGGTTACGTAGATGGTTGGGCCGACAGCGTGGCGACCACTAACGTGGCCGCCGAAGTAATCAAGCAGAAGCTCGGTTATGACGTGAAACTGCAGGCGGTGGCCGCCGGCATCATGTGGCAGGGGGTGGCCACCGGCAAACTCGACGCCATGCTCTCGGCCTGGCTGCCGGTTACCCATGGTGAGTACTGGACCAAGAACAAGGACAAGGTGGTCGACTACGGCCCCAACTTCAAGGATGCCAAGATTGGCCTGATCGTCCCTGAGTACGTCAAAGCCACCAGCATCGAAGACCTCAAGACCGACGACACCTTCAAGCAGAAGATCGTCGGCATCGACGCAGGCTCCGGGGTGATGATCAAGACCGAACAGGCCATCAAGGACTACGACCTGACGGGCTACAAGTTGCAGGCCAGCTCCGGTGCGGGCATGACCGCCGAGTTGGGCCGGGCCTATCCCAAGCAGCAGTCGATCGCGGTGACCGGTTGGGTGCCGCATTGGATGTTCGCCAAATGGAAACTCAAGTTCCTGGAAGACCCTAAAGGCGTGTATGGCGCGGCTGAGACCGTCAACAGCATCGGCAGCAAGGAGCTGGACAAGAAGGCGCCGGAAGTGGCTGCATTCCTGAAGAAATTCCAGTGGCAATCCAAGGATGAGATCGGTGAGGTGATGCTGGCGATTCAAGATGGTGCCAAGCCTGACCAGGCGGCCAAGGACTGGGTGGCCAAGCATCCGGAGCGGGTGGCCGAGTGGACTGGCAAATGAGGGCGTAAGGCTTAGCGGCCAATGTGCTTTCTTCGCGGGCAAGCCCGCTCCCACAGGGCCTTCATCGAACGCTGTGGGAGCGGGCTTGCCCGCGAAAAGGGCGACCCTGGCCTGTCTGTTGTTACCAAATCTGCAAAACACCGTTGCATCTAAGACTAAGGTCGTCTGGTTGGCGTCCAACGGCAGCATAAAGTTACAGGCGGGTTATCCCTAATCTGTGCTGCTAGGACAAAAACAATGAACGACAGCATTTACCTCTCGATACAGAACAGTCCGCGCTTCAAGGAACTGGTCACCAAACGCGAACGCTTCGCCTGGATTCTCTCGGCGATCATGCTCGGCCTCTACTGCGGCTTCATCCTCCTCATCGCCTATGGCCCGCAGATTCTCGGTGCCAAGCTGAGCCCGGACTCGTCGATTACCTGGGGTATTCCCCTCGGTGTCGGCCTGATCCTCTCGGCCTTCATCCTCACCGCCATCTATGTGCGTCGTGCCAACGGCGAGTTCGATGAGTTGAACAAGGCAATCCTCGAGGAGGCCAAGCAATGATCCGCCAAGCCAAAGCCCTGGCCGTCCTGGCCTGCGGCGTTTTTGCACCCGCTGTGTGGGCCGCTGATGCGCTCACCGGCGAGGTGCAGAAACAGCCGCTCAACATGTCTGCCATCGTCATGTTCCTGGCCTTCGTCCTGTTCACCCTGGGGATTACCTACTGGGCGTCCAAACGCAACAAATCAGCCTCCGACTACTATGCCGCCGGCGGCAAGATCACCGGTTTCCAGAACGGTCTGGCAATTGCCGGTGACTACATGTCGGCAGCCTCGTTCCTGGGGATTTCCGCCCTGGTATTCACCTCCGGCTACGATGGCCTGATCTACTCGATCGGCTTCTTGGTCGGCTGGCCGATCATTCTCTTCCTGATCGCCGAGCGCCTGCGCAACCTGGGTAAATACACCTTCGCCGACGTGGCCTCGTATCGCCTCGGGCAAAAGGAAATCCGCACCCTGTCGGCGTCCGGCTCGCTGGTGGTAGTGGCCTTCTACCTGATCGCGCAGATGGTCGGCGCGGGCAAGCTGATCGAGCTGCTGTTCGGCCTGGACTACCACGTTGCGGTCATCCTGGTCGGCATCCTGATGTGCATGTACGTGCTGTTCGGCGGCATGCTCGCCACCACCTGGGTACAGATCATCAAGGCCGTGCTGCTGCTGTCGGGTGCCAGCTTCATGGCGCTGATGGTGATGAAGCACGTGGGCTTTGATTTCAACACCCTGTTCACCGAAGCGATCAAGGTGCACGCCAAAGGCGAAGCGATCATGAGCCCGGGCGGTTTGGTCAAAGACCCGATCTCGGCGTTCTCCCTGGGCCTGGCACTGATGTTCGGTACCGCTGGCCTGCCGCACATCCTGATGCGCTTCTTCACTGTCAGCGACGCCAAGGAAGCGCGCAAGAGCGTGCTGTACGCCACCGGTTTCATCGGCTACTTCTACATCCTGACCTTCATCATCGGCTTCGGCGCGATCCTGCTGGTCAGCACCAACCCAGACTTCAAGGACGCCGCTGGCGCGTTGCTGGGCGGTAACAACATGGCGGCGGTGCACCTGGCCGATGCCGTGGGTGGCAGTATCTTCCTCGGCTTCATCTCGGCGGTGGCCTTCGCCACTATCCTGGCGGTGGTCGCTGGCCTGACCCTTGCCGGTGCCTCGGCGGTATCCCATGACCTGTACGCCAGCGTCTGGCGCAAAGGCAAGGCCAACGACAAGGACGAGATCCGCGTCTCGAAGATCACCACCATCGCGCTGGGCGTACTGGCGATCGGCCTGGGCATTCTGTTCGAGAAGCAGAACATCGCCTTCATGGTCGGCCTGGCCTTCTCCATTGCCGCCAGCTGCAACTTCCCGGTACTGCTGCTCTCGATGTACTGGAAGAAACTCACCACCCGCGGCGCCATGATCGGCGGCTGGCTGGGCCTGGTCAGTGCAGTGGGCCTGATGATCCTTGGCCCAACCATCTGGGTGCAGATCCTCGGTCATGAGAAAGCCATCTACCCGTACGAGTACCCCGCGCTGTTCTCGATGATCATCGCCTTCGTCGGTATCTGGTTCTTCTCGGTCACCGACAAGTCCAAGGCAGCTGAAAACGAGCGTGCGTTGTTCTTCCCGCAGTTCGTCCGTTCGCAGACTGGCCTGGGTGCCAGTGGCGCGGTTTCCCACTAACCCTTGCCTGCAATGCCACAACGCCCCGCTAGTCGGGGCGTTGTCGTTTGTGAATGGCTGACCTGTCTTGCAAGCCAGTTTGATGGCGTTTTGAGGTCGCTGGGAAATTTCCGAAGCCCGCTCGGAACGGTCTTACTCATCGCGACGAATCGACCCTGAATAATCTCCTTGCTGACCGGGAATCGCCCGGCAGGCATTAGCCCTTCAAGGAGATCAGATTCGTGAAACGTACGTTATTCGCCCTTCCTCTGGCCATGTGCTGCGCCACTTCGGCTTTTGCCATTGACCCGATCGAGAAGCAGGTCCAGGTCACTGCTCAGATCCCCACCGCAGCCTTTTTCGTCGAGCCGGTAGGCGGCAACTGGATGAATGACCCACAGGAGATGAGCTGGAACTCGTACCAAGAGAGGCTCGACCCGATCACCAAGCAACTGCAGGTCAAGAGCACTATCGGCCCGATCAGCGCCTACCTGGTGTCGCCAGCGGTCATCGCCAGCGGTGCCCACAACATTGGCCTGGATGTCAAAGTTGGCGACACCGTGTTGAAAACCACGCCGGCCGAGGTGGTCAGCGCTGCCCAGGCCGCCCCAGGCGCGATCATCGGCTTTGAGGTCAGTGCCCAACCAGCACCGGCAGCCGGCTATGAGCCAGGCAGCTATCAGGGGCTGGTCAGCATGATGTTCGAGACCGCTGCGCCTTGAGCCTGACGCTCATCCGTTAACCCATCCGTTATTGCCCTCCTTGCCCTCGGCGTCTGTCGAGGGGAGGGGTGGGTATTGCCTGCAAGCGACGCTCATGCCAATCACTGACTCCATCTTCGCTTCGCTGCGCCGCTGGTGGCCCCTGGCTGCCTGCTTGACTGCTGCGCCGTTCTGGTCGTTGGCGGCGGCCACGACATTGGGCCGTATCGATGGCCTGCCGCGCGAGTTCGAGGCGCATTTTTTCGATGTGCCTTTAGCGGTGCGGGTCGATCTGGATGGTCGTTACCTGGGCGATGCCATGGTCGTGCTCAGCCGTGACCAGCAGGTGCAACTGCTCGAATTCACCGACACTCAAGAGAGCCGCGAGCCCGAGCGCCTGCGCAAGTTGTGGCGCGAACGCCTAGCCGCTGGCCGCCCCTTGGGAGACTGCCAAGTCGATTGCCCGGACGGGCTGCGTGCAGTGCACTACAGCCTGGTCAATTCGCAACTGTCGCTGCTCACCCGTCAGGCCGAAGTGGCAGGCGTAATCGAACGCTTTCACCACTTGCCAGAACAAGGCAGCTATGGCTTGCTGCTGCGCAATCAACTCAACCTGGTCGGCGATGGCCACGGTACCACCGGCCGTTATGCCATGCAGGGCCAAGGCAGCATTGGTAACTGGACCGCCTTGGCCGATGGTCAGCTCGACCGTGGCAGCGACAGCGAGCAAGGCACCCGCTATCGCCTCGACCAGCTCTACGCCGAGCGTCTGGTCGAAGCTAACTTCTACCGCCTGGGCTACTTCACCCCCAGCGCCCAAGGCTTGACCCGCCAGCCACGGCTGATGGGCACCAGCCCCGATACCACCCTTGGCCTGATGTTTGGCAGCAGCGACAGCCTGGCCATCGACAACGGCGCGCCCAGCGCCACACCGATCTACGTCACCCCAGACCGCCCGGCAGTGGCGGAGATCTACCGCAACGGCGTGCTGATCAACAGTCAGCCTGTCCAGCCGGGCTTGCAGACGCTCGATACCAAGGTGCTGCCCGGTGGCATCTATGAAATCGAAGTGCGCCTGGTCGAGGACGGCCAAGTCACCTCGCGCAGCCAGGAATTCATCTACAAACCCAGCAACTGGCGCAGTACCGATGCGCCGTGGCGCTACAACGTCTATCTAGGCCGGCAGAGCAGCCTGCTGAGCAACTGGGAGCGCGGCCACGACGACAGCCTCAGCGCTGGCGTGCTGGCCAACTACCTGCTGCACCCACGGGCGATTGTTGGTCTGTCGGCCCAGCGTATCGACCAGATGATGCAATACGGCACCTCGCTGGATTGGGACGTGCTCGACCGCTTCAAGCTCTACTCCAATGTCTACCAGGCCCAGGATTACGGCAGCGGCTACGATCTGCAGGCGATTCACAGCTATGGCAGTGGCTCGTTGGTCGCCAGCCACAGCCGCTCATGGTTATCACGCCCGCGTGAGGCACGTGGCGCGGCATTCGTGCAGCGCCAGACGCAGTCTTCGCTGTCACTCAACCATCGCCTCGATCCACGCAACACCGCCAGCTTGCGCATCTCCCACAGCAGCGGCGCCAGTGCCGGCATGGGGCTCGATCTGGGCTGGTCGTACTTCGGTCGGGTGATGGGCTCGGACGCCAACTGGCGCCTGTCGCTGTTCGACCGCCCAGGCACCGCCGGCACCGGCGATGCGCGCAGTCGTGGGGTCAATCTGAGCTTGAGCATGAGCCTGGGTGAGGGCGGGCGGCGGGTGTCGGCCAGTCTCGGTACACGTACCTCACGCGACGGCGGGCGCGACCTCAACGCTTCGCTGGCCTACCAGCAAGACGTCGACATCGGCCCACTGCGCAGCCTTGGCATGACCGCCAGCGCTGACCGTTATGGGGTAGGGCTGGGCGGTGACACGCAGTTTGAAAACCAGGTAGTGCATGGCGATGCCTATGTTCAGCGCTCCTCGTACAACGGCGAGTTCACGGGTGGCTTGAACATGGAAAGCCTGCTTGCCGTAGGCGACGGCAAGGCCGCCTTGAGTGGCCAGTACCTGCCGCATCAGGCCGGTTTGATCGTCGATGTCGAGACAGACCTGCCCGGCCTGCAACTGCGCGCCGACGACCCCAACGGCAGCACCGCCAACCTACGCCCAGGGCGCAACGTGATTCCGGTGGCGGCCTACAAGGCTGGCCATGTGCAGTTCGATTTTGAAGGCAGCGAGGCGACTGCTGCGGTGATCCAGCCTTCGAGCCTCGATTACCACCTCAACCGCGGCGGGATTGCCTATCGACAACTGCGCGTACTGCGCACGGTGACGGTGATAGGCCGCTTGATTGACCCCAAGGGCCGGCCGCTGCGTGGGGCTCAGGTGATCAATCACGCCAGCCGCACGGTTAGCGAAGCCGATGGCTTCTTCGCCGTAGAGATGAGTGAAGCGACCCCGAGCCTGGAGGTTCACCAGCATGGCGCGGCGGCTTGCCTGCTCAGTTTCGACCTGCTGGCACTGGAGCGCGAAGGCGACGTGGTGCTGGCCGGGGATCAAACCTGTAGCCCGGCGAGTCTGGCTGGAGTGGGCGATGTTGCGGGTAACCGGCGCGGTTGAGTCAGTGCCGGCTCTACGCGGGACAAGGAAGATAAAAAGCCGTGGGAGCGGGCTTGCCCCGCGATGACGCCGGCACTGGCGCCTATGCACTCAACGCAATCACCCATTTCAGAACAGCACTTGGGAAATTTCCGAACTGGTTTTAGGACGCATCCCGCGACCTAGGCCATAGCCATCAACGCCACGGTATCAATACTCTCGTTATGTCGAAAAAGAGACCCATAAACATGACCCTTCCCAGGCTGATCCTGTTGACCCTGCTGATCACCCCGCTGGCATCGCGCGCCGCGCCCGAGCTCAATGTCGGCGCCCTGTACGATTATCTCGACAGCGGCAAGAGCACCTTGCTTAAACGCGTGCGCAATGGCGGCGACACTACCGCGTTCGTCAAGATCAGCGTCGCCGAGTTGGTCTATGACGCCGATGGCGAGCCTCGCGAGATCGACACCGATGGCCTGCCCTTGAAGCAGCGCGGCCTGGTCGCCAGCCCTGCACGGCTGATCGTGCCGGCCCAGGGGATGCAGGCGGTGCGCCTGCTGTATCGCGGTTCACGGGACAAGGAACGCTACTTCCGCCTGCGCTTCGTGCCAGTGCTGCCAGAGTCCGGCGATGGCTTTGCGGTCAATGAGCAAGAGGCCCAGCAGTACCGCGACAGCCTCAAGGTGGGGGTCAACCTGCTGGCCGGATACGGCTCGATCTTGTTCGTGCGCCCCGCCGAAACGCGCTTCCAAACCCCTGTGAAACGCCAAGGTGGCCAACTGCAGGTGGCTAACGAAGGCAACACAACTGTGGTGCTCGATCATTTCCGCCAATGTCAGGCAGCGGAGCAGGGCTGCGAGCCGGCGACCAAGCACCACTTGCTGCCGGGGCGTAGCCGGCAGTTCGACGGGCAAGTGGGCAAGGTACATCAGTTCGAGTTGCACGAAGGCAGTGAACGCAAGCAAATGGTGGTGGAAGGATGAGCCTGCTCCAGCCGATCCGGGCCATGCGCCGAGCTGCACAACTGGGAGGTGCGCTGCTATTGGCGCTTGCCTGGCCAGCAGCCCAGGCTCTGGAAGTGACACTTACCGCCGAATACCTCGGGGGTGGCTCAGGGCGTTTCGACAACACCACGCCCCCAGGAGGACTTTGCCGTTACTGGCCATCCCGGTGTAAAACAATGACCACTGTCGATCTTCCAATTACCTACAACAAGAAGACTACCGGTCACGCGCCGGATCCTCGGGACAACTATTTCATTCAGTTACCCGGTCGACGGCAAGTGAACATTTATAACGACCAGACAGGCGAATCGCGCACGGCGACGCTGGAGTGGACGTCACTCAGTCAGCGTGTACAGATCGATGGCTCGCTGGATGAGGATCACCCTCTATTCTATAGAACGCTGAGCGGAGGTTGTGGCGGTGGTGCCTACAATTCACAATACAGTCCTGCCTGGGTCATGTACTTGTGGAGGGTGAGAGACCCGCAGTCGCCACAAGGTTGCTGGAGTTTCAATTGGCGGACTGCTGTTGGCAAGGTGGTGGATGCAGAGGTCCTGGAAACCAGCATTGCCTATGACCTGGTCGTGCCGCCGCCCTATCAAATGCGCGCGGGTACCTATCGCGGCAGCATCACCTACTCAATGGGTGCTGGCGCCGACTTTGACTTCGGCAACGATGTCAGCGCGCTCAGCGGTAATTCGCTTACGGTCAATTTTGTGCTGGACGTGCGGCACGCCTTTATCTTCGAGTTCCCGCCTGGCTCTGATCGGGCCGTACTCGAACCCAAAGGCGGCTGGAGCGCCTGGCTGGCCGGCGGCAAAGCCCCAACCAAGCTTTACCGTGACCTGCCGTTCCGGCTGTGGTCGACCGGCCCGTTCAAGGTCTACAAGCTGTGCCAGCACTATACCGACGTGCGCTGTGGCATCGTCAATGACAACGGGCATCAGGTCCCGGTCGAAGTGGCCTTGAGCTTGCCGCCCGGTATGCACTACCAGGGCCGGCCCATCGAACACCTGGCGCTGCCGTCAGGCCGTGCGGCGGCGCTGCAATTCGAGTCGTCGATGCCCACCCTCAATCGCCCCGGCCAGCTGCATTTTGAAGTCGGCCGAGCGGATGTGCCCGGTATGCTTGCCTATTCCGGCAGCACCTACACCGGCCAAGTCACGGTGGTGTTCGATGCCGAACTCTAGCCTGGCCGGCCCGCCTAGCGAGGAAGCCTATGTACACCGCCTTGGTCGTCGATGATCACCCGTTCATCCGCTCCACCGTCTGCATGCTGTTGCGCCAGGAGCACCTGGAGGTGGTCGGTCAGGCCGACAATGGCATCGATGGCTTGCGCCTGGTGCGCGAGCACCGGCCTGACCTGGTAATCCTCGACATCACCATGCCCGGCCTCGATGGCCTGGATGTGATCGGCAGGATTCGCACGCTCGAGTATCCGGCCAAGGCCCTGGTGCTCACTTCACAGTTGGCTGAGGCCTACTCTCTGCGCTGCATGCAGGCCGGCGCTGCGGGGTTCGTGTCGAAAACCGACGACCTTTGCGAGCTGAACAAGGCGGTACGCGCGGTGATGTCCGGCTATACCTATTTTCCTGAAGTGGCCCTGAGCTCGGTTCACAGCCAGGACTTGAAGGCCACCGAGGCCCAGTGCATCGCCAGCCTCACCGATCGCGAGCTGATGGTGTTGCAGCAGCTGGCGCGGGGTTTGAGCAATAAAGCCATCGGCGAGGCGATGCTGCTGAGCAACAAGACCATCAGCACCTACAAGGCCCGACTGCTGGAGAAGCTGCGGGTCAACTCGCTGATCGACCTGGCGGATTTCGCCCGCCGCAACCTGCTCATCTGAATGCCTTACTGGTGCGCCTGAGTGCCCTGTTCCTGGCGGTGTGGTGTGCCTGGGTGTGGTTGCCGGTCGCCGCTGCCCCGGTATTGCATGCCCGGGCCAGCCTCGATGGCCCCCGGCCGGAACCCGACAACAGCCAACTGCGTTGGCTGTGGGAGCGGCGCCAGCTACGTTTGGGCGTGCTCAATCGGGAGAACCCGCCGTACGACATACTCGGTACCGGCCAGGCCTATGAGGGCATCAGCGCTGATTATGCAGGGCTGTTGGCCGAGCAGATGAACCTTGAAATAAGCGTGCAGGTGTTCGCCTCGTTCAGTGAGGCGGTGGCCGCGTTACACGATGGGCAGGTCGATCTGCTCGCCTCGGTGACCGCCCAGCAGGCGTTGCAGGCGAACCTGCGCCTGTCGCGACCTTATGGCGAAGACCGACCATTGTTGATGGCCCAGGAACAGGACCTGCGCGCCCGCATCCGTCGCGCCGAGCCCTTCGATCTGGTGATGGTCGAGGGCTATCGGACCCAGGAGCAGGTCAGTGAGCATTACCCGCTGGCCCGGGTTCATTTGCACCCAAGTCCATTCAGCGCCCTGACTGCGTTGGCCTTCGGCCAGGCCGACCTGTACCTGGGCAATGGCCTGACCGCACGCTATGTGCTGGGGCGCAGTCAATTGAGCGGGATCGAGGAAATCGGCCACGCCGCCTTGTCGCGCCAGGCCATCGGCTTTGCCATGCTCGAAGCTGACTCACCTTTGCCGCACTTGGTCGACACGGGCCTGGCGGCGTTGTCTGAGCGCCAGCATGCACGTATCCGTGAACGCTGGAGCCCAGTGTCGGCCAATACGCACAAGGCCCAACCGCTACAACTGAACGAGCGCGAGCTGCGTTGGCTGAGCGAAAACCCATCGGTCAAGGTGTTGCTCGACGAGCACCTGCTGCCGTTGAGCTACCGCGATGGCAAAGCGCAGTGGCGCGGCTTGAGCCTGGATATCCTGCAGTTGATCAGCCGCCGTACTGGACTGCGCTTTGAAGTGGAGGCCGGTGGCAGCGTTGCGCGCATGCTCGAGCAGGTGCGTCAGGGCCAGGCGCAAGTGATCGCCGGCATCCCTCGCAGTGCTGCGTTGGAGCAGCACCTGCGGTTTAGTCGGGCTTATCTCAGCGCTTCGCGGGTGCTGGTAACCCGCGACGATCCACACGCGCCGAACAGCCTGGCGCAATTGGCTGCAAAGCGGCTGGCAACGGTGTGGGGTAGCGATGTGCTGGAGGAACTCAAACAGCACTATCCTTTGGTCGACCCGCTGATCGTCCCCGGCCCGGTAGCGGCCTTGCAGGCGGTGGCGCGCGGCCAAGCCGCGGCAGCGGTATTGACCCTTGATGACGCGCGCCCGCTGATTGCCCGCTGGTATCCAGGGCGTTTGCGCATCAGTGCTAGTTTGCCGATGTCGCCAGCGCACTTTGCCCTGGCCAGTGCCCGAGGTTCGGTCGAGCTACAGAGCATTCTCAACAAAGCCTTGCTCAGCCTCGCGCCGCGTGAGACCGATGTACTGGTGCGTCGCTGGCGCAACCCGATGATCGTCGCCGACGGCGTCTGGCCGCGCTATCGCGGCAAGATCGTGCTTGGCTTTGGCCTGGCACTGGGGTTGCTGTTGTTGGCGCTGATGTGGATTCGCTACCTGCGCCGCCTGCAAGTTCAGTTGCGCCGGGCCACCCAGCAAGCCGATGCGGCCAACCAGGCCAAGACACGTTTTCTGACCACCATGAGCCATGAAATCCGCACCCCGCTGCACGCAGTGCTGGGCATGCTCGAGCTGGCCCAGCACAAGGCTGAACAAGGTGTGCTCGACCGCCTGGCGATCGAAGTGGCAACCGATGCTGCGCGGGGTTTGCTGGAGCTGATTGGCGACATACTCGACATCACCCGTATCGAGGCGGGTCATCTGCACCTGGCGCCACAGCGGGTGTGTCTGCGCGAGCAGGTGGTGCGGGTGGTGCAGTTGTTCGAGCAGCAGGCGCGTGGCAAGGGCCTGGAGCTGCGCTTGCAGACGCACGGCGAGGTGGATGCGCAGGTGATGCTTGACCCACTGCGGTTCAAGCAGGTGCTGGCCAACCTCTTGAGCAATGCCATCAAATTCACCCGCCAAGGCTATGTGGCGGTCAGCCTCAACGCCGTGCCGCGAGATGGCCGGCTGGCGGTGCAAGTGCAGATCAAGGATACCGGGGTCGGTATTGCCGAGGCCGAGTTGGCTGGGCTCGGCCAGCCGTTTCGCCAGGCCAGCAATCAGCAACAGTCGCCGCGTTGCAGTGCTGGCCTGGGGCTTGGTATCAGTCGTAGCCTGTGCGAGATGATGGGAGGGCGCTTACGCCTGCGCAGCGTGTTGGGCCAGGGCACCGAGGTGGATATCCGCTTGAGCCTGGCAGTGCTGCCCGCCGAGCCCACTCTGGACACGCCGGTGCTGCTGTCCCCCGCCGACAGCGAGCGCCTGCGGGTGCTGGTGGTCGACGACTATCCTGCCAACCGGCTATTGCTGGCCCAGCAGCTGGACTACCTCGGCCACCAGGCGCGGGTCGCCGAAGATGGCGCCCAGGCTCTGCGCCTGTGGCTAAAGGAACACTTCGACGTGGTGATCAGTGACTGCAACATGCCGCGGCTCAATGGCCATGCCCTGGCCCGAGCGATTCGCGAGCATGAGCGGCGCAGTCGCAGGCCTGCATGCCGCCTGATCGGCCTGACGGCCAACGCTCAGGAACAAGAACGCCGCCGCTGCAAAGCGGCAGGCATGGACGATTGTCTGTTCAAACCCTTGGGGCTGGAAGAACTGCTGCAAGCCCTGGCCAGTTGCCGGGCCAATACCAGCGATGAAGATGCCTTGATGTTGGATATGGACCATCTACAACGTTTGGTGGGCAAGGATGAAGCAGCGCTGAAAGCGTTACTCGGTGATTTGCGCACCAGTAACCGCGAAGACCTGCAACGCCTGGAGCGGGTCGCGGAAGATACCTTGGAGTTGGCCCAACTTGCCCATCGGGTCAAGGGCGGCGCGCGAATCGCCCGTGTCCTGCACCTGGTGGCGCTGTGCGAGCAAGTCGAGCAGAGTTGTGCTAGCCGGCCGTTGGCCCGTGAGCGCTTGAGCACCGATGTACAGGCGCTGCGCCAGGCCATGCAACACCTTGAGCGGCAACTGGATAACCAGGCCGCTCGCAGTGTCTGAGAGGACGGCCCCCTGGCTGGCGGCCAGGGGGCGGAGTCATATCATGCCAAGCAACAACAACACCAGCAGGATCACCAGCACCACGCCAATGATGCCGGATGGGCCATAGCCCCAGCTGCGCGAGTGTGGGAAGACGGGTAAGCCACCAATCAACAGCAGGATCAGGATGATGATGAGGATCGTGGTCATGGGCAGAATCCTTGCGTTGTTCTAGGGGAAGGGGCCTAGGAATGCTGGCCGCTTACAATTCCGACCTGCGCCGCTTGGCAAAGATTCAATTGGCGTTGCGGGCAGTGGATTTTGTGGTGTCAGTGCTGGCTCTATCGCGGGGCAAGCTTGCTCCCACGGAGATGGTGCGCGGCCATGCCGGCCCATTCAGCAGCCTGATAGCGCACCAACTCGATGCAGGCCTTGGCTAGACTCGGCCCATTGCCCACAGAACAAGGCCTGCACCATGCACAACCGAATGATGATCACTGGCGCAGGTTCCGGCCTTGGCCGCGAGATCGCCCTACGCTGGGCGCGCGAGGGCTGGCGCCTGGCCCTGGCCGATGTCAACGATGCTGGCCTGCGCGAAACCCTCGAGCGGGTGCGCGCTGCGGGCGGCGATGGTTTCACCCAGCGCTGCGATGTGCGCGACTACAGCCAGCTGACCGCCCTGGCCCAGGCCTGCGAAGAGAAGTTCGCCGGCATCGATGTGATCGTCAACAACGCCGGGGTCGCCTCGGGCGGGTTCTTCGCCGAGTTGTCGCTGGAGGATTGGGACTGGCAGATCGCGGTCAACCTGATGGGCGTGGTCAAGGGCTGCAAGGCGTTCTTGCCGCTGCTTGAACGCAGCAAGGGGCGGATCGTCAACATCGCCTCGATGGCGGCGCTGATGCAGGGGCCGGGGATGAGCAACTACAACGTGGCCAAGGCCGGCGTGCTGGCGTTGTCGGAGAGCCTGCTGGTCGAGTTGCGCCAGCTGGAAGTGGCGGTGCATGTGGTGTGCCCATCGTTCTTCCAGACCAACCTGCTCGACTCGTTCCGCGGGCCGAACCCGGCGATGAAGGCGCAGGTGGGCAAGTTGTTGCAGGGCTCGCCGATCAGTGCGGCGGATATCGCCGAGTACATGCATGAGCGGATTTCTGCTGGCGAGTTTCTGATTCTGCCGCATGAGGCCGGGCGCGAGGCGTGGAGGCTCAAGTGCCAGGCGCCAGAGCGGCTGTATGACGAGATGGCCGAGATGGCGGTGAAAATGCGCGCCAAGGCGGGCAGTCGGGGCTAGCGTGTCCTGAGCGGGCTTACCCGCGAAGAGGCCATCATTGTCATCCGGTCATTGCAGATCAATCAGGTATCCTAGACGCCTTTTACATGGCCTAAGGGAGCCTGGCGTGATCAACTACTTCTGGTTCTTCCTGGCCGCACTGTTCGAGATCGGTGGCTGCTACGCCTTCTACCTGTGGCTACGCCTGGGCAAGAGCGCCTGGTGGATCGTACCGGCGCTGCTCAGCCTGACCGTGTTCGGCCTGATCCTCACCCGCGTCGAGGCCGCCTACGCGGGGCGCGCCTATGCAGCCTATGGTGGCATCTATATCGTTTCGTCTTTGCTCTGGCTGGCCCTGGTAGAGCGCATACGGCCGCTGGGCAGCGACTGGCTCGGTGCGCTGCTGTGCGTGCTCGGCGCAACCATCATCGTCTTCGGGCCACGCTTGCAGCAGGGTTAAAGCCAGGTATTTCTGTAGGGCGAATTACCTTTGCTAGTAGGACTCGTCTCTTTCGCTGGCGCAATATTGTGTAGCCCGATAGACCTGAAGCAGGCTCCGGTTTTCCCTTAGCGGCGAGGATCGGAGCATGCTGGTAATTGGACGCGATGTTGGCGAAGTCATCACCGTCGGCGATGACATCGAGATCAAGGTGATGGCGGTGGGCAACGGGCTGGTGCGCTTTGGCATCAGCGCGCCGCGTGAAGTGCCGGTGCACCGCAGCGAGGTGTACAAGCGGATCAAGGCGCAGGAGAAACAGCAGCGGGACATGTAAGCGGGGCTGCACGGGGCAACCCCGGTTGATCACTCGAGCAGTTCCCTGGGCACTTCATGCTTGGCCAGCAGCTGGCACTGTTGGCTGTCCAAGTCGAACAGAATGAACGCCTGACCCTTGGCCAGAGCCTGGCGCACGCGCAGCACGCGGGTCTCCAGGGGCGTGTCATCGCCATTGTCGGTGCCTTCGCGGGTGACGAAGTCTTCGATCAGGCGGGTCAGGGTTTCGGCTTCGAGTTGGTCGTAGGGGATCAGCATACGCAGGGACGGTCTGTAGTCGGGAGTGGCCCCATGCTACGCGAAACCCGCCCCCTGCGTGTAGGCATCAGCTCTTGTTGCCGACCAGGCTGTCCACGGCCGGCACGCGGGTATCGCTCTCCATTTGCGCATCATGCTCCAGCTGGTGACTGAAGCGCTCAAGCGAAGCGCTGGCTGGGTTGGAATCGCTGGCGAACACCGGCGGGCTGAGCAGGTAACCGGCCAGCAGCCGGCTGAGGGTCGACAGGCTGTCGATATGGGTGCGCTCGTAGCCATGGGTAGCATCGCAGCCAAAAGCTACCAGCGCGGTGCGGATATCATGACCGGCGGTGACGGCCGAATGCGCATCGCTGAAGTAGTAGCGGAACAGGTCGCGGCGCACCGGCAGGTCTTGATCACCTGCCAGTTTCAGCAGGTGGCGCGACAGGTGGTAGTCGTAGGGGCCAGAGGAGTCCTGCATGGCCACGCTCACCGCGTGTTCGCTGGAGGCCTGCCCAGGTGCTACCGGGGCGATGTCGATGCCGACGAACTCGCTGACATCCCACGGCAATGCGCCGGCCGCGCCGGAGCCAGTTTCTTCGGTGATGGTGAACAGCGGGTGACAGTCGATCGGCGGCTGCTGGCCACTTTCCACCACTGCCTTGAGTGCGGCAAGCAACGCCGCTACGCCGGCTTTGTCATCCAGGTGGCGGGCGCTGATATGGCCGCTCTCGGTGAACTCCGGCAGCGGATCGAAGGCGACGAAATCACCAATCGAGATGCCCAGCGTCTCGCAGTCGGCACGGGTTGCGCAGTAGGCGTCCAGGCGCACTTCGACGTGGTCCCAACTGATCGGCATCTGGTCGATCGCGGTATTGAAGGCGTGCCCGCTGGCCATCAGCGGCAGCACACTGCCGCGCAGTACACCGGTGTCGGTGAACACGCTGACCCGGCTGCCTTCGGCAAAGCGGCTCGACCAGCAGCCGACCGGGGCCAGGGCCAGGCGGCCGTTGTCTTGCAGTTGGCGCACGCTGGCGCCGATGGTGTCCAGGTGGGCCGAGACGGCGCGGTCGGGCGAGCTTTGGCGGCCCTTGAGGGTGGCGCGGATGGTGCCGCGGCGGGTCAGTTCGAAGGGGATACCCAGTTCATCCAGGCGTTCGGCGACATAGCGCACGATGGTGTCGGTGAAGCCGGTCGGGCTGGGGATGGCGAGCATCTCCAGCAGGACGCGTTTGAGGTATTCCAGATCCGGTTCGGGGTGGTGTTTGGACATGTGCACTCCTCGGCGGGTGGGTGGTTGTGCTGGCGGGCCTCATCGCGGGGCAAGCCCGCTCCCACGTTGACTGCTTTACCTCAAAAGAGAGCACAGCGTGGGAGCGGGCTTGCCCCGCGATGAGGCCCACCAGGACACCATCATTCAGGCAGGCGACCGGCTATGGGGAAACAGCAGGTCGACAAATCGTTCAGCGGTCGGTTGCGGCTCGTGGTTGGCCAGCCCGACCCGTTCGTTGGCCTCGATAATCACGTAGTCAGGCTGCTCGGCGTCGCGCACCATCAGGTCCAGGCCCACCACCGGGATATCCAGCGCCCGTGCCGCACGCACGGCAGCATCGGCCAGGATCGGGTGCAGGCGCTCGGTGACATCTTCCAAGGTGCCACCGGTATGCAGGTTGGCCGCGCGGCGCACTGCCAGGCGCTGACCAGCAGGCAGGATGTCGCTGTATTGCAGCCCGGCAGCGCGCACCGTGCGCTCGGTTTCCTCGTCCAGCGGGATACGGCTCTCACCCCCGGTTGCGGCTTGGCGACGACGGCTCTGTGCCTCGATCAGCGCCTTGACGCTGTGCTTGCCATCGCCGATCACCTGGGCCGGATGGCGAATCGCGGCGGCGACCACTTCATGGCCAATCACCACGATGCGCAGGTCGAAACCTGGGTGGTAGCTTTCCAGCAGCACCCGGCTGTCGAACCGCCGCGCCTGCTCCACCGCCTGGCTGATCTCTTCCAGGCTGGTCAGGTTGACCGCCACGCCCTGGCCCTGTTCGCCATCCACCGGCTTGACCACCACCGCGCCATGCTCTTCGAGAAACGCCAGGTTGTCGTCGGCATTGCCCGCCAGTTGCTGCACCGGCACTTGCAGCCCGGCATTGTGCAGGGCGTGCTGAGTCAGGCGCTTGTCCTGGCAGAGGGTCATGCTCACGGCGCTGGTCAAGTCGCTGAGCGACTCCCGGCAGCGCACTCGGCGCCCGCCCAGGCTGAGGGTGAACAGGCCGGCAGCAGCGTCGTCGACCTGCACCTCGATGCCGCGACGAAAGGCCTCGTCGACGATGATTCGCGCATACGGGTTGAGCCCAGCCTCGGGGCCGGGGCCAAGGAACAGCGGCTGGTTGATGCCATTTTTGCGCTTGACCGCGAAGGTTGGCAGGTTGCGAAAGCCGAGCTTCTTGTACAGGCGCTTGGCCTGGCGATTGTCGTGCATGACCGACAGATCGAGGTAGGCCAGCTCACGACTCATGAAGTGCTCGATCAAATGCCGCACCAGCACTTCGCCGACACCGGGGCGGCTGCAGTGCGGATCGACCGCCAGGCACCACAGGCTACAGCCGTGCTCCGGGTCATCGAACGCCTTGCTGTGATTCAGGCCCATGACGCTGCCGATCACTGCCCCGGTGTCTTCGTCTTCGGCCAGCCAGTAGACCGGGCCGCCCTGGTGGCGCGGGGTGAGCAGCTCGGCGTTGACCGGCAGCATGGCGCGGGTCTGGTACAGGCTGTTGATCGCCTGCCAGTCGGCCTCGGTCTGCGCCCGACGGATACGAAAACCGCGAAATACCCGCTGCGCCGGGCGGTAGTCGGTGAACCACAGTCGCAGGGTGTCGGACGGATCGAGAAACAGCTGCTGCGGCGCATGCGCCAGCACCTGCTGCGGCGCCGCCACGTAGAGGGCGATATCACGCTCGCCGGGAGCCTCTTCAAGCAGCGCTTCGGCCAGCTCGCTGGGGTCTGGGTAGGTATGCCCGATCAGCAATCGGCCCCAGCCGCAATGCACCGCGCGTGGCTGGTTGTGAGGTTCGCTACCGTCACCGGCCAGGCGCGCTTGCAGGCGCTCGTAGGAGGGCGCCTGGCCGCGCAGCAGGCGCTGGCCATAGGCGATTTCGTGGGCTTTCATCGATCAGATTCCTTGTTCGCTGAGCCACAGGTTCAGAGCCGCCAGCTGCCACAGCTTGGAGCCGCGCAGGGGCGTGAGCTGGCCGTGCGGATTGCTCAGCAGCTTGTCGATCATCGCCGGGTTGAACAGGCCACGGTCCTGGCTTGGGTCGGTCAGCAGCTGGCGCACCCAATCGAGGGTCGCGCCTTCCAGGTGCTTGAGGCCCGGGACCGGGAAGTAGCCCTTCTTGCGGTCGATCACCTCATGAGGGATGACCCGGCGCGCCGCCGACTTGAGCACCTGCTTGCCGCCATCGGGCAGCTTGAAGCGTGCTGGAATGCGCGCCGACAGTTCGGCCAGGCGATAGTCGAGGAATGGCGTACGCGCCTCCAGGCCCCAGGCCATGGTCATGTTGTCGACGCGTTTGACCGGGTCGTCGACCAGCATCACCGTGCTGTCCAGGCGCAGCGCTTTGTCTACCGCATCGGGAGCGCCGGGGCGGGCGAAGTGCTCGCGGACGAACTCGCCTGCGGCATCGGTCTCCAGCAGCCACGGCGCTTGTACAGTGTCGCGGTACTCGGCGTGGCTGCGGTCGAAGAATGCCTCACGGTAGGCTGCGTAAGGGTCTTCGGCACCATCGACCTGCGGGTACCAGTGATAGCCGGCGAACAGCTCATCTGCACCCTGGCCGCTTTGCACGCCCTTGCAATGCTTGGCTACCTCGCGCGAGAGCAGGTAGAAAGCGATGCAGTCGTGGCTGACCATCGGTTCGCTCATGGCGCGGAACGCGGCCGGCAACTGCTCGATGATCTCGCGCTCGTCGATGCGCAGCTGGTGATGGCGGGTGCCGTAGTGACGGGCGATCAGGTCGGAGTACTGGAACTCATCACCGCGCTCGCCGCCGGCATCCTCAAAGCCAATGGAGAAGGTCGACAGATCGTCCACGCCAACCTCGCGCAGCAGGCCGACCAGCAGGCTCGAATCGACCCCGCCAGAGAGCAGCACGCCAACGTCGACCGCTGCCCGTTGGCGGATCGCCACGGCGTCGCGGGTGGCGTCGAGTACGCGGGTGGTCCAGTCTTCGAGGTCGAGCTTGTGCTCATCCGGGTTAGGCCCGTATTGCAGCTGCCACCAGGTCTGGCGCTCGACTTCACCGTGGCGGTCGATGCGCATCCAGGTGCCGGGTTCGAGCTTTTGCACGTTGGCCAGCAGGGTGCGCGGCGCGGGAACCACGGCGTGGAAATTAAGGTAGTGATTGAGCGCGACCGGGTCGATCATCGGGTCGATATCGCCGCCCTTGAGCAACGCCGGCAGGGTCGAGGCGAAGCGCAGGCGCTCGCCATTGCGCGACAGGTACAGCGGCTTGACGCCGAGGCGGTCGCGGGCGAGGAACAGGCGCTGGTTGTCGCGCTCCCAGATGGCCAGGGCGAACATGCCGTTGAGCTTGGGCAGCAAGGCTGCGCCCCAGGCGTGATAGCCCTTGAGCAGCACCTCGGTGTCGCCGTCGGACCAGAAGGTGTAGCCCAGCGCTTGCAGCTCCTGGCGCAGTTCGGGGAAGTTGTAGATGGCGCCGTTGAACGCCAGCGACAGGCCGAGGTTGTTGTCGACCATCGGTTGGGCCGAGCCATCGGACAAGTCCATGATCTTCAGCCGGCGGTGGCCGAGGGCGATCGGGCCCTGGCTATGGAAGCCCCAGGCATCCGGGCCACGCGGCGCCAGATGATGGGTGATGCGCTCGACCGCGGCGAGGTCCGCCGGGCGCGGGGCTTGGTTGATCGGGGTGAAGCGTAACTCTCCTGCTAATCCGCACATAAGTCCTTACCGGTTTTGCCGTTGGGGAGGGGTGCCCAAAAGTAGGGCACTTAGGAACTGACCTGTGCGGTTTGTGAGAGTTTTAGATCAATCTGTTATATGGGTGGGCGGTATTGGGGCCGCTTTGCGGCGCAGCAGCCGCAAAAATCTATGCCTTGCCGCGAATCAGGGCGCGCAAGCCAAATCGATTCGGATGACAGGCTTCGGCCACCGCCCGAGGCACCGGCAACGGCTCGCCGCACACCCAAGCAGCAATCATCTCGCCGCTCAAGGGCGCCGTGATCAACCCCCGCGAGCCATGCCCACTGTTCACATACAGGCCATCCAGCCAAGGACATTCCACCGCCGGCAGTTGCCGCGCATCCTTGCGCAACATGGCATACGCTTGCGCGAACGCCTGCGCATCAGCCAGCGGCCCGACAATCGGCAAATAATCCGGGCTGGTACACCTGAACGCTGCGCGGCCTTGCAGCGCTGCCGGATCCATCCCGGCCGTGCCCAGCCGCTGCGCCAGGTCAGTGGAAATCTCATCGAGCAAGGCCAGGTTGCCCTGGTGCTCGGCAGCGCTCGGGGTCAGGTCTTCATTATGAAAATCAAAGCTGGCGCCCAGGGTGTGCTTAGCCCCGCGCACCGGTGCCACATACCCCTCTGCACAGACCACGGTGCTCAGCTCACGGCTACTCGCGGTGGCCGGCAAATGGGTGATCTGCCCGCGGATACGCTTGAGCGGCAGGTCGGCGCAGGGGGCAAAGCGGCGTACATCTGCCGCGCCCGCCAACACCACCAGTGGCGCGCTGGCCAGCAGCTGTTCGCCGTCCCAGGCGTGCCAAAGCCCATCGACCTTACGCAGTTCGATAACGTTCTGGTGCGTCAGCAACTGAATCAACGGATGCTGCAATTGCGCAGTGCACAGCGCGGGTGGGTGAACCCAGCCACCCTCGGGGTAGAACAAGCCGCCGCAGGCCAATTGCACCCCGGCGACGGCCTCAGCCTGAGCCCGATCGAGCGAGTGCAGCAGGCTGCTGTCGAAGGCCGCTGCCAGCTTGGCCTGACGTTCGGCCTCTTTGCTATCGAAGGCCAGTTGCAACACGCCACAGCCATCCCAGTCCTGGCCGCGCTGCAACCGTTCGAGCCAGCGACGGGTGTAGCCGAAACCCGCCAGGATCATCTGCGACAGGGCAGTGCCATGGGCCGACAACTTCAGGTACAGGACACCTTGGGGATTGCCTGAGGCTTCCTGCGCCGGGGCTTGATGGCGCTCCAGCACACTGACCTGCCAGCCACGCGCGGCAAGGCTGGCAGCCGTGGCGCTACCGGCCAGGCCGGCGCCAATCACCAGGGCCCGGCGGGGCCCTTCGAGCGCAGGTGGGCGGGCGTACCAGGGCGCTACCTTCGCGCTGGCTTGGCCAGTGAACTGACCATGCATCACCTCCCACTTTTTACCCAGCCCTGGCACTTTCTTCATGCTGAACCCGGCTTCGATCAGCCCACGGCGAACCCAGCCGGTGGTGGTGAAGGTGCCTAGGGTGGTGGCCGGATGCGACAGGCGCGCAAGCTGGGCAAACAGCGCTGGGGTCCACATGTCGGGGTTTTTCGCTGGCGCGAAACCGTCGAGGAACCAGGCGTCGATCCGCGCATCGAGGTGCGGCAGTTGTTCCAGTACATCACCGATCATCAGCGTCAGGGTGACCCGGCCGCCGTCGAAACTGAACTGCTGGAAGCCCTGGTGCACCGCGACGTACTGCTCCAGTAAAGGCTGCCAGTAAGGCGCCAGATCCGGCCATAACTGCACGGCGCGGCTCAGATCGTCGTAGCTCAGCGGGTACTTCTCGACGCTGACGAAGTGCAGCCGCGCCTGGGCAGGGGCTTGCTTGGCGAACAGCTGCCAGGCGCAGAAGAAGTTCATCCCGGTGCCAAAACCGGTTTCGCCGATGACCAGGCAGCTGTGCGCGGCCAATGCCGCGAAGCGCTCGCGCAGGCGATTGCCTTCGATGAACACGTACTGGGTCTCGTTGACGCCCTCGTTGATCGAGAAATACACGTCGTCGTAGTGCCGCGAATGCGGGCGACCCTGGTCGTCCCAATCGATCTGGGCATGGCGGGGGAGGTGGGTGTCGGGCATGGTCGAATTCAGCTTCAAGTTGCAAGCGACAAGCTGCAAGAAAAAGCAGATGGTGGCACGGTTCGGTTTTTCTTGCAGCTTGTCGCTTGCAACTTGTAGCTGCGTTTCCGCTAGTCTTGTCATTCCATTGAAGGAGCCAGGCAAAGCCATGTTCGAATCTGCGGAAATCGGTCACAGCATCGACAAGGAGACCTTTGAAGCCGAAGTGCCCGCCCTGCGCGAGGCACTGCTCGAGGCTCAGTACGAACTCAAGCAGCAGTCGCGCTTTCCGGTAATTGTGCTGATCAACGGCATCGAGGGCGCCGGCAAGGGCGAGACGGTCAAGCTGCTCAACGAGTGGATGGACCCGCGCCTGATCGATGTGCTGACCTTCGATCAGCAGACCGATGAGGAACTGGCCCGGCCGCCGGCCTGGCGCTATTGGCGCGCACTGCCGCCCAAGGGGCGGATGGGGGTGTTCTTCGGCAACTGGTACAGCCAGATGATCCAGGGCCGGGTGCATGGCCAGTTCAAGGATGCCGTGCTCGACCAGGCCATCGCTGGCGCCGAGCGGCTGGAGCAGATGCTTTGCGATGAAGGCGCGCTGATCATCAAGTTCTGGTTCCACCTGTCCAAGAAGCAGATGAAAGCACGCCTCAAGGCCCTGCGCGACGACCCGCTGCACAGCTGGCGGATCAGCCCGCTGGACTGGCAGCAGTCGCAAACCTACGACCGCTTCGTGCGCTTCGGCGAGCGGGTGCTGCGCCGCACCAGCCGCGACTTTGCCCCCTGGCATGTGATCGAAGGCTCTGACCCTCACTACCGCAGCCTGGCCGTGGGGCGCATCTTGCTCGAAAGCCTGCAAGCGGCGCTGGCGGTCGACCCCAAGGCCAAGCACAAGAGCAACGTCGCACCGCTTGGGCGCAGTATCGACAACCTCAACCTGATCGGCGCGCTGGACATGACCCAGCGCCTGGACAAGAAGGACTACCAGGAACAGTTGGTCACCGAACAAGCACGCCTGGCCGGGCTGTTGCGTGACAAGCACATGCGTCGGCATGCGTTGGTGGCGGTGTTCGAAGGTAACGACGCGGCGGGCAAGGGTGGGGCGATTCGCCGAGTAGCGGCGGCGCTCGACCCGCGCCAGTATCGCATCGTGCCGATTGCCGCGCCGACCGAGGAAGAGCGCGCCCAGCCGTATCTGTGGCGGTTCTGGCGGCATGTTCCGGCGCGGGGCAAGTTCACCATCTTCGATCGCTCCTGGTATGGGCGGGTATTGGTCGAGCGGGTCGAGGGCTTCTGCAGCCCAGCCGACTGGATGCGCGCCTACAGCGAGATCAACGACTTCGAAGAGCAGTTGAGCAACGCTGGCGTGGTGGTGGTCAAGTTCTGGCTGGCGATCGACCAGCAGACCCAGTTGCAGCGCTTCGAAGAGCGCGAGCAGATCCCGTTCAAGCGCTACAAGATCACCGAGGAAGACTGGCGCAACCGCGACAAGTGGGATGTCTATACCGAGGCGGTGGGCGATATGGTCGACCGCACCAGTACCGAGATCGCGCCGTGGACGCTGGTCGAGGCCAATGACAAGCGCTGGGCGCGGGTCAAGGTGCTGCGCACCATCAATGATGCGTTGGAGGCGGCGTTCGCCAAGGACAAGAAGTGATGGTGTCAGCGCTGGCCTCATCGCGGGGCAAGCCCGCTCCCACGTTGCCGAGGTCGCGTGGGAGCGGGCTTGCCCCGCGATGAGGCCGGCATGACCAGCCATGCCCTGTGGGAATGACCTGATGAATTCTTTTCCCGCCACTTTCCCCCAGTCACGTACTCCAAGCCCTTAGAATCCACAGACCCGAACCAAGGGCTTGAACGAGGACGTTATGCATATCACTTCCGGACGCTGGGTCCATGGCCTGCTGTTGGCACTATTGACCGCGCTGCTCTGGGGCATCTTGCCGATCAAGCTCAAGCAAGTCCTGCAGGTCATGGATCCGGTGACCGTCACCTGGTATCGCCTGCTGGTTTCTGGTGGCCTGCTGTTCGCCTGGCTTGCGGCCAATCGACGGCTGCCAACCTTTGCAGGCATGGGGCGCAAGCGTCTGGGCCTGGTGGGCGTGGCCATCTGCGGCCTGCTGGGGAACTACGTGCTGTACCTGATCGGGCTGAAGCTGCTCAGCCCCGGCACCGCGCAACTGGTGGTGCAACTTGGCCCGGTGCTGCTGTTGGTGGCCAGCGTGTTCGTCTTCAAAGAGCGTTTCAGCCTGGGGCAGGGCTTGGGTCTGCTGGTGTTGCTGATGGGCTTTGGGTTGTTCTTCAATCAGCGCCTGGAAGAACTTCTGACCTCGTTGGGCGCCTATACCACGGGTGTATTGACCATTTTGCTGGCGACCAGCATCTGGGTGTTCTATGCCCTGAGCCAGAAGCAGTTGCTCACCGTGTGGAACTCGCAGCAAGTGATGATGGTGATCTACCTGGGCTGCGCCGGCTTGCTGATGCCCTGGGTGCATCCGCTGGAGGCGCTGCAGTTGAGCCCGTTGCAGGGTTGGCTGTTGTTGGCCTGCTGCCTGAACACCCTGGTGGCCTACGGCGCGTTTGCCGAGGCGTTGGCCCACTGGGAAGCCTCGCGGGTGAGTGCGACCCTGGCCTTGACGCCGTTGGTGACCTTCGTTGCCGTGGCGCTGGCGGCGTGGTTGTGGCCGGATTATGTGCATGCCGAGGACATCAATGCCCTGGGTTATGTGGGCGCGGTGACGGTGGTGGCGGGGTCGGCGATGGTCGCCCTGGGGCCGTCGTTGGTGGCCGGCTGGCGGGCACGGCGGGCGCGTTTGGCTCAGGTGCATTGATTGCCTCGCCGGCCCTATCGCGGTACAAGCCCGCTCCCACGTGTGATCCCGTGGGAGCGGGCTTGTCCCGCGATAGGGCCAGTACAGGCACTACAACTCTTTAGCCCTTGGCCCCCGGCGCCAGCATGTTTTCCGGTCGCACCCACTCATCGAACTGCTCGTTAGTCAGGTACTGCAGCTCCAAGGCCGCCTCGCGCAAGGTCGTGCCCTCGCTATAAGCCTTCTTGGCAATCTCTGCCGCCTTGTCATAGCCAATATGCGGATTGAGCGCTGTCACCAGCATCAAGCCGCGCTCCAGATGCGCCGCCATCTGCTCGGCATCCGGCTCGATCCCGGCCACGCAGTGCTGCTGGAAGTTGCGACAGCCATCGGCCAGCAACTCGATCGATTGCAACAGGTTATGAATGATCACCGGCTTGAACACGTTCAACTGCAGATGCCCTTGGCTGGCGGCAAAGCCAATCGCCGCGTCGTTGCCCAGCACCTGGCAGGCGAGCATCGACAACGCCTCGCACTGGGTCGGGTTGACCTTGCCGGGCATGATCGAGCTGCCCGGCTCATTGGCCGGCAAGCGCACTTCGGCAAGCCCGGCACGTGGGCCAGAGCCGAGCAGGCGCAGGTCGTTGGCGATCTTCATCAAGGCCACCGCCAAGGTCTTCAGCGCGCCAGCCAGGCTGGTCAGAGGCTCGTGGCCGGCAAGGGCGGCAAACTTGTTCGGCGCCGTGACGAACGGCAGGCCGGACAGCGCCGCCAGTTCAGCTGCCACCGCCTCGGCAAAACCGTGCGGGGCGTTCAGGCCGGTGCCCACCGCCGTGCCACCCTGGGCCAGCTCGCACACCGCCGGCAAGGTGGCGCGGATGGCGCGCTGGGCGTAGTCGAGCTGGGCAACGAAGGCCGATACCTCCTGGCCAAAGGTGATCGGCGTGGCATCCATCATGTGCGTGCGGCCGGTCTTGACCAGATTGATGTGGCGCGCCGACAGCTCGGCCAGCCCTGCGGACAATTCGGCAATCGCCGGCAGCAGCTTGTCGTGCACAGCCTGCGCCGCGGCGATGTTCATCGCGGTAGGGAAGCAGTCGTTGGAACTCTGCGAGCGGTTGACGTGATCATTCGGGTGCACCGGCACTTTGCCGCCGCGACCCTTGCCGGCCAGTTCGTTGCCGCGCCCGGCGATCACTTCGTTGACGTTCATGTTGCTCTGGGTACCGCTGCCGGTCTGCCAGACGACCAGCGGAAACTGCTCGTCATGCTCGCCAGCGAGTACTTCGTCGGCGGCTTGCTCGATCAGCCGGGCGATGTCGGCCGGCAGGTCGCCATTGCGGTCGTTGACCCGCGCCGCGGCTTTCTTGATCAGCGCCAGGGCGTGCAACACGGCAAGCGGCATGCGCTCTTTACCGATGGCGAAGTTGATCAGCGAACGCTGGGTCTGTGCGCCCCAGTAAGCGTCCTCAGGAACTTCGACCTGACCCAGGCTGTCTGTCTCGATACGGCTCATGCTGCGTTCACTCCTTTGTCGTCTGAATCCGCAGTTTAGGCCCTGATTCGAAAGAGCGGTTCAATCGCTCGTCGTGCCACTTGAGTACAGCGCCCAGCGCGGCGCAGAATGCTCTACTCTGAGGTATCCGCCTCCCTCTCTTGAAGGATTTGCAATGACCCGTCTCCGTGTCCTCTGTGCCGCCGTCGCGCTGGCCTGTGCCAGCGGCCAGGTACTCGCCGCCACCCCTGCTCACAACCAAGCCGCCGAGAAATTCCTGACCCTGGCCAACGCTGACAAGTTGGGCACTCCGGTGTACATGCAGGTCCAGCAGATGTTTGCCCAGCGCTTCGAGCAGACCAAGGCGCCGGCCTCCAAGAAGTCCGTGCTCGACAGCTACCAGGCCAAGGCCAACACCGCCCTGGACAACGCCATCGGTTGGAAAAAGCTGCAGCCGAAAATGGTCAGCCTGTACACCGCGACCTTCACCGAAAGCGAGCTCAAGGACCTGGTCAAGTTCTACGAGTCGCCGCTGGGCAAGAAAGTCCTGCGCGAAATGCCGAAGGTCACCCAGCAGTCGGCCCAGCTGACCCAGCAGAGCCTTGAGCCTGCGGTGCCTGTGGTCAACAAGCTGCTCGAAGACATGACCAAGGAGCTCGACCCCAACGCTGGCAAAGCGGCTCCCGCGAAAAAGTGAGTAACACCCGATGAGCATGCAGCAACGCATCGAGCAGCAACTGGCGCCGTTGGGCACCCAGCACCTTGAGGTGTTCAACGAGAGCCACATGCACAGCCGCGGCCAGGAAAGCCACTACAAGGCGGTGCTGGTCAGCGAGCAGTTCGCCGGCCTCAACAGCGTCAAGCGCCACCAGAAGGTCTACGCGACCATGGGCGACTTGATGGGCCAGATTCATGCCCTGGCGATTCATACCTATACCCCTGAAGAGTGGGCCCAGGTTGGCGCTGCGCCAGCCTCGCCGGTCTGCGCGGGCGGCGGTCACTGAATCCTTCAGGCCATTCTGGTAAACTTCGCATCACCCGTGGGAGCGGGCTTGCCCGGCAATAGCGCCAATCGACGCTATCGCCGGGCAAGCCCGCTCCCACGTGCATTTATGATTCATCGTCAAATTGTCATTCCGGTCCGCCCCTTACGAGGGTGACCACCTGGAGAAAAGTGTTCATGTCCCAAGCTATCGTCGTGGCGGCGCTGTACAAGTTCGTCACCCTGGAAGACTACGTCGAGCTGCGCGAGCCGCTGCTCAAGGCCATGCTGGACAACGGCGTCAAAGGCACCTTGCTGCTGGCCCTAGAAGGCATCAACGGCACCGTGTCGAGCACCCGCGAAGGCATCGACGGCCTGCTCGCCTGGCTGCGCAATGATCCGCGCCTGATCGACGTTGACCACAAAGAATCCTACTGCGACGAGCAGCCGTTCTACCGCACCAAGGTCAAGCTGAAAAAAGAGATCGTCACCCTCGGCGTGCCGGGCGTGGACCCCAACCACAAGGTTGGCACCTACGTCGAGCCCAAAGACTGGAACGCGCTGATCAGCGACCCCGAAGTGCTGCTGATCGACACCCGCAACGACTACGAAGTGGCCATCGGCACCTTCAAGGGCGCGATCGACCCGAAGACCGAGACCTTCCGCGAGTTCCCCGACTACATCAAGGCCAACTTCGACCCCAGCAAGCACAAGAAGGTGGCGATGTTCTGCACCGGTGGCATCCGCTGCGAAAAAGCCTCCAGCTATATGCTCGGTGAAGGCTTCGAGGAGGTCTATCATCTTAAAGGTGGCGTGCTGAAGTACTTCGAGGAAGTGCCTCAGGAACAAAGCCTGTGGGACGGCGACTGCTTCGTCTTCGACAACCGGGTCACGGTGCGTCATGACCTGACCGAGGGCGAGTACGACCAGTGCCACGCTTGCCGTCATCCGATCAACGTGGAAGACCGTGCGTCCGAACACTACTCGCCGGGTGTCAGTTGCCCGCATTGCTGGGACAGCCTCAGCGAGAAGACCCGACGCAGCGCCATCGACCGGCAGAAGCAGATCGAACTGGCCAAGGCGCGCAATCTGCCCCACCCGATCGGCTACAACTACAAAGCCGAGGCTTGATGCATGTCTGCACGCCTGCTTTATGTGATGGACCCGATGTGCTCCTGGTGCTGGGGCTTTGCGCCAGTGGCGCAGGCCCTGATCGCCCAGGCGCAAGACGCCGGCGTGCCGACCCGCCTGGTAGCCGGCGGTTTGCGCACCGGCAGCAGCGCGCTGGATGCCTCGACCCGTCGCTATATCCTTGAGCACTGGCAGGCCGTGGCTGAAGCGACGGGCCAGGTGTTTCGCTTCGACGGGGCGATGCCTGATGGTTTTGTCTACGACACCGAGCCTGCCTGCCGTGCCCTGGTCGCTGCGCGCGAGCTGGATGCCGAGCGGGCCTGGGGCCTGCTGGCACTGATTCAGCGCGGTTTCTACGAGCACGGCCTGGACGTCACCCGTGCGCCGCAGTTGCTCGAGCTGGCCGAACAGGCCGGCTTTGACCGCGAACAGTTCTCTGCCAGCCTGATCAGTAGCGAAACCCGCGCCGCGACCGCTGCCGATTTTAGTTGGGTGCAGGACCTGGGCATTGCCGGCTTCCCGACGCTGCTGGCCGAGCGCAATGGCCAGCTGGCACTGCTGACCAACGGCTACCAGCCGCTGGAGCGCTTGCAACCCTTGCTCGGCCGCTGGCTGCAGCAGGCCGCTTGTGCTTGATCTGCCAGGGTCGCCCGACCCTGTGCCGGGGAAGCCTCAAACTGTGGCCGATCGACTGAGCTGGGCGGAAATCCGCCGCCTGGCCCTGCATCACCGCAAAGCCTTGTGGAGCGCCAACCTGGTGGCGGTGCTCGCAGCCCTGTGCAGCGTGCCGATCCCTTTGCTGCTGCCGCTGTTGGTCGACGAGGTGCTGCTGGGTAACGGTGACGCCGCGCTCAAGTGGATGAACAACCTGTTGCCGGCCAACTGGCAGGTAGCGGCTGGTTACATCGGCCTGATGCTGGTGGCTACGTTGTGCCTGCGCCTGGCGGCGCTGGCGTTCAACGTGGTGCAGGCCAAGCTGTTTGCCGGCTTGGCCAAGGACATCGTCTACCGCCTGCGCATTCGCCTGATCGAGCGGCTCAAACGGATCTCGCTCAAGGAATACGAAAGCCTGGGTAGCGGCACCGTGACCACCCATCTGGTCACCGACCTGGATACCCTGGACAAGTTCGTCGGCGAGACCCTCAGTCGCTTCCTGGTAGCGGTGCTGACCTTGACCGGTACAGCGGCGATCCTGATCTGGATGCACTGGCAGCTGGCCTTGCTGATTCTGCTGTTCAACCCGCTGGTGATCTACTTCACTGTGCAGCTGGGCAAGCGGGTCAAGCACCTGAAGAAGCTGGAAAACGACAGCACCGCACGCTTTACCCAGGCACTGACCGAAACCCTCGACGCCATCCAGGAAATCCGCGCTGGCAACCGCCAGGGCTATTTCCTCGGGCGCCTTGGCCTGCGCGCCCGGGAAGTGCGCGACTATGCCGTGGCCTCGCAATGGAAAAGCGACGCCAGCGGGCGGGCCAGCGGCCTGTTGTTCCAGTTCGGTATCGACATCTTTCGCGCCGCGGCGATGCTCACGGTGCTGTTCTCGGACCTGTCGATCGGCCAGATGCTGGCCGTGTTCAGCTACCTGTGGTTCATGATCGGCCCGGTCGAGCAGTTGCTCAACCTGCAGTACGCCTACTATGCCGCAGGCGGCGCGCTGAGCCGGCTCAACGAACTGCTGGCGCGCGATGACGAGCCGCAGTACCCGGCGGCCACTGACCCGTTCAGCGGCCGCGAAACGGTGGCAATCGAGGTGCGCGACCTGCGCTTTGCCTATGCTGACGAGCCGGTGCTGGAGCATCTGGAGCTGTCCATCGCCCCCGGCGAGAAGGTCGCCATCGTCGGTGCCAGCGGCGGCGGCAAGAGCACCCTGGTGCAGTTGCTGTTGGGCCTGTATACCGCGCAAGCCGGCACCATCCGCTTTGGCGGCGCGAGCTTGCAGGAGATCGGCCTGGAGACCCTGCGTGAGAACGTCGCAGTCGTGCTGCAGCATCCTTCGCTGTTCAACGACACGGTGCGCGCCAACCTGACCATGGGCCGCGAGTGCAGTGATGATGCCTGCTGGCAGGCGCTGCGCATTGCCCAGCTCGACGCCACCATCGCCGCCTTGCCGCAAGGGCTGGACAGCGTGGTAGGGCGTTCGGGTGTGCGCTTGTCGGGTGGTCAGCGCCAGCGTCTGGCGATTGCCCGGATGGTCTTGGCCGAACCTAAGGTGGTGATCCTCGACGAAGCGACCTCGGCGCTGGATGCCGCAACCGAGTACAACCTGCACCAGGCGTTGGCCCGGTTCCTCAGTGGCCGCACCACGCTGATCATCGCTCACCGCCTCTCTGCGGTGAAACAAGCCGATCGGGTATTGGTATTCGATGGCGGGCATGTGGCCGAGGATGGCGATCATCAGCAACTGATTGCTGAGGGTGGGCTGTATGCCAAGTTGTACGGGCATTTGCAGCAGACCTGAGTTTTTCTGTAGTTAGTTTGGCCTCATCGCACCGCTGCGACTTGTCGCGCGATGAGGCCCGACTAGACGCTACAAATCTCTTTTATGGCGTTATTAAAATCCCTCCACGCAGATGGCAAATGGCCTACGCTAGTGCTTGTCTGGGTTGATTCGTGCCTTATCTGCCGCAGTGACAGGGAATCCATGAAGGGAATTCGTACTCTAGAAGCGCCAAAGCTATTGGGCATCATCTGGCCCTTTGTCGCGGTTGTCATTTTCCAGGTCTTGCTGGGCAGCCTCAGCCTCTACACGCTTTCGGCGGTACGCGCCTATGTGGCAGGGGAGAGCCTCTGGTCCAAGGCGCAGAAAGACGCCATCTATTACCTCAACCTGTACGCCGAAAGCCCAAGCGAACGGATTTTCCAGCGCTATCGCCAGGCCATTGCCGTGCCGCAGGGCGACCACGAGCTACGCCTGGCGCTCGACCAGCTTAACCCTGACCTCGATGCTGCGCGGGCGGGCATCCTGCAGGGCGGCAATCACCCTGATGATGTCACCCGGATCATCTGGTTCTATCGCAACTTTCGTCATATCAGCTACATGGAAACGGCCATTTCCTATTGGGATATCGGCGATGACTATTTACGTCAGCTGGATATTCTCGCCAACGAGATGCGCACAGGGTTCGCCAGTGGGCAGCCAGACCCCGAGCAGATAAGTGCCTGGAAGGCGCGCATCGTCAATATCAACGAGGGCGTGACGCCTGCGGCCAAGGCCTTCAGCGATGCCCTGGGTGAAGGCTCGCGGGTGTTGCTCAAGGTGTTGCTGATCACCAACCTGCTCACCGCGTTGTTTCTCATCACCATGGCTTGGCGCCGCTCAAGCAAACTGTTGGCCCAGCGCCAGGCGTTTGCCAGTGCCTTGCAGGCCGAGCGCGAACGGGCGCAGATCACCTTGGAGTCGATTGGTGATGCGGTGATCACGGCCGATGTCGAGGGCAATATCGTCTTCATGAACCCGGCCGCCGAGCAGTTGACCCACTGGCAGGCCGGGCCGGCCCATGGCCTGCCGTTGACGGCCTTGTTCAGCCTGGTCGATGAACACAGTGATGAGGATGCCCGCAGTCTGGTCGAGCAAGTGCTCAGCGGCAGCCTCAAGGGCGGTGCCGAACATGCTCGTTTGATCCAGCGTCTGGACGGCAGCACCGTGTCGATCAATCTGGTCGGCTCGCCGATCATCAGTGCTGGCAAAGTCAGCGGCATCGTGCTGGTGCTGCACGACATGACCCAGGAGCGCCAATACATCGCCAACCTGTCCTGGCAGGCAACCCACGACGCCCTGACCGGTCTGGCCAACCGCCGCGAATTCGAATACCGCCTGGAACAAGCGCTCAATAGCCTGGCGCGCCAGGCTGGGCGGCATTCGCTGATGTTCCTCGATCTGGATCAGTTCAAGCTGGTCAACGATACCTGCGGCCATGCTGCCGGCGATGAGTTGCTGCGGCACATCTGCGCCGTATTGCAGTCGGGTTTGCGCGAGGGCGATACCCTGGCGCGCCTGGGGGGCGACGAGTTCGGCGTGTTGCTGGAAAACTGCCCGGCGGAGCAGGCCGAGCGCATCGCTGAGCATCTGCGCCAGCTTGTCCAGAGCCTGCATTTTGTCTGGAAAGGCCGCCCGTTCATTACCACGGTGAGTATTGGCCTGGTGCACATGGCCCAGGCGCCGAGCACCCTGGAAGCTTCGCTACGGGCCGCCGACATGGCTTGCTACATGGCCAAGGAGAAGGGGCGCAACCGGGTGCAGGTCTATCACGCCGATGACAGCGAGCTGTCCATGCGCTTTGGCGAAATGGCCTGGATCCAGCGCCTGCACGTGGCGTTGGAAGAAAACCGCTTCTGCCTGTATGCCCAGGAGATCGCGCCTTTGAGCTACCAGGAAGGGCCGGGGCATATTGAAATTCTGCTCAGGCTGCACGACGAGAGCGGACGCACGGTGATGCCGGACAGCTTCATTCCGGCGGCCGAGCGTTATGGGTTGATGACCGCGCTGGATCGCTGGGTGGTGCGCAATGTGTTCCAGATCATTCGCCAGTGCCTGGACGAGGACCGCGGCGGGCCGCTGGCGATGTGCGCGATCAACCTGTCCGGTTCGAGCATCGGTGATGACAAGTTTCTTGAATATTTGCAGCGGCTGTTCGGCGAGTTCGACATCCCGCCGCGGCTGATTTGCTTCGAAATTACCGAAACCAGCGCCATCGCCAACCTGGGCAGTGCGATTCGCTTCATCAACGAATTGAAGGGATTGGGCTGCCGGTTCTCCCTGGATGATTTCTGCGCCGGAATGTCGTCATTCGCTTATTTGAAGCATTTACCCGTCGACTTCCTGAAGATCGACGGAAGTTTCGTTAAAGATATGCTGGACGATCCGATCAATCGCGCTATGGTGGAGGTGATCAACCACATCGGCCACGTCATGGGTAAACGGACGATTGCCGAGTTTGTCGAGACTCCATTGATCGAGCAGGCCCTGCAGGAAATCGGCGTGGACTACGCCCAGGGCTACTTGATCGAGCGGCCGCAGGTATTCACCTGCGACAGCCTGCAACGCCAGCGGATTGCTGCAAGGCCACTGCTGCAAAGGGCACCAGGGACGTTTCGCTGAAGGTCGTTCGAAAAATCACAAGGAATCAAGGAGCTGACAGTGATTGATACATTCGTTCGGATCGGGCCATTGATGGATCCCGCCAGTTATCCGCAGTGGGCGCAACACATGATCGACGACTGTCGTGAAAGCAAGCGGCGGGTGGTCGAGCACGAATTCTATCAGCGCCTGCGCGATGGCCAACTGAGGCCGGCGACCATTCGCCAGTACCTGATTGGCGGCTGGCCGGTGGTCGAGCAATTCTCCTTGTACATGGCGCACAACCTGACCAAGACCCGCTTCGCCCGCCATCCCGGCGAAGACATGGCCCGGCGTTGGTTGATGCGCAATATCCGCGTCGAGCTCAACCATGCTGATTACTGGGTGCACTGGTGCCACGCCCATGGCGTCACCCTGGGGGATCTGCAGGCGCAGGACGTGCCGCCTGAGCTCAATGGCCTGAACGATTGGTGCTGGCGAGTGTGCGCCACCGAGTCGCTGGCCATTGCCATGGCGGCGACCAACTATGCCATCGAGGGTGCGACCGGGGAGTGGTCGGCGGTGGTCTGTGCGGATGATACCTATGCCCAGGGCTTCCCTGAAGAGACCCGCAAGCGCGCCATGAAGTGGCTGAAGATGCATGCCCAGTATGACGATGCGCATCCGTGGGAGGCGCTGGAGATCATTTGCACGCTGGTCGGGGAGAATCCCACCCCGCTGTTGCGCGCCGAGCTACGCCGGGCGGTGTGCAAGAGCTATGACTGCATGTACCTGTTCCTGGAGCGCTGCATGCAGCTGGAGCAGCGTCAGGCAGGGCGGACTCGGTTGGGCTTGCCTCGCGATAGCGTCGCTACAGGCGCAGGCCAGCTTACTGGGCGTTCAGCGCCTGCCCATTCACATCCTTGCTATCCGGCCCCATCAGGTACAGATACACCGGCATGATCTCTTCAGGCAGCGGATTATCCTGCGGATTCTCGCTCGGATAGGCCAGCGCGCGCATGGCGGTGCGGGTTGCCCCTGGGTTGATGCTGTTGGAGCGTACCGGCGCCACGTTTTCCAGCTCGTCGGCCAGGGTCTGCATCAGCCCTTCGGTAGCGAACTTCGACACCCCGTACGCCCCCCAGTAAGCCCGGCCCTTACGCCCAACGCTACTGGAGGTGAACACCACCGAAGCATCCTCGGACAGCTTGAGCAGCGGCAGCAGCGTGCTGGTGAGCATGAACGTGGCATTGACGTTGATGTGCATCACGCGCATGAAGTTGTCACCCGACAGCTGCTCCAGCGGGGTGCGTGGGCCGATGATCGAGGCATTGTTGAGCAGGCCGTCGAGGCGACCAAACTCTTTCTCGATCATCACCGCCAGCTCGTCGTACTGGTGGGGCAGGGCGGTTTCCAGGTTGAACGGGACCGCTACGGGCTCAGGGTGGCCGGCGGCGACGATTTCATCATAGACCTGGTTGAGATTGGCTTCGGTCTTGCCCAGCAGCAGGACGGTGGCGCCAAGGGCGGCGTAGGCCTTGGCGGCAGCGGCGCCGATGCCACGGCCAGCGCCGGTGACCAGGATGACCCGGCCTTTGAGCAGGTCGGGGCGGGCGGTGTAGTCGAACATGAGCTCTGTCCTTTGAATTCAGTAGGGCCGCACACCTGCGAGGGGGCGGGAAAGCCCGCTCCCACGCGGCTGGTAAGCTCCTTTGAGAGTAATCAGCAGCCGCAAAGCGCGCTGTCGAGCACCTTGCGCAGCTCCAGCGGGTGGTCCACCACCACGTCTGCACCCCAATTGTTGGGGTTGTCCTGAGGATGAATATAGCCATAGCGCACTGCCGCAGTACGGGTGCCGGCGTCGCGGCCAGACTCGATGTCGCGCAGGTCATCGCCGACGAACAAGACGCTGGCCGGGTCCAGGTCCAGGGTCTTGCAGGCCAAGATCAGCGGCTCAGGGTCAGGCTTGCTGTTCTTCACATGGTCCGGGCAGATCAGCAACGCGGAACGCTCGGCCAGGCCCAGGCGCTGCATGATCGGCTCAGCGAAGCGCACCGGCTTGTTGGTCACCACGCCCCAGATCAGGCCGCCTTTTTCGATGTCGGCCAACAGCTCGCCCATGCCATCGAACAGCTTGCTGTGCACGGCACAGTCTCGCTGATAGCGCTCGAGGAACTCCAGGCGCAGGGCCTCGAAGCCTTCGGCTTGCGGGTCCATGGCAAAGGTCGCAGCGACCATCGCCCGGGCGCCGCCGGAGATCACGTCGCGGATCAGCTTGTCGTCAATGGCAGGCAGGCCGCGCTCGGCGAGCATGGCCTGGCAGATGGCGATGAAGTCCGGCGCGGTATCTAGCAGCGTGCCGTCCATGTCGAAGAGTACTGCTCGCAAACGCATGCTCATTCCTCGCGCAGGGTCTGGATCATGTAGTTGACGTCAACGTCGCTGCACAGCTTGTAGTGCTTGGTCAGCGGGTTGTAGGTCAGGCCGATGATGTCTTTGACTTCCAGGCCGGCCACGCGGCTCCAGGCGCCGAGCTCCGACGGGCGGATGAATTTCTTGAAGTCGTGGGTGCCGCGCGGGAGCATCTTGAGGATGTACTCGGCGCCGATGATCGCCAGCAGGTAGGCCTTGGGGTTGCGGTTGATGGTGGAGAAGAACACCTGGCCGCCCGGCTTGACCATGCGGTAGCAGGCGCGGATTACCGACGAAGGGTCGGGCACGTGTTCGAGCATCTCAAGGCAGGTGACCACGTCGAACTGCTCGGGCATTTCTTCTGCCAGGGCCTCGGCGGTGATCTGCCGGTATTCGACTTCGACGCCCGATTCCAGCTGGTGCAGCTGGGCCACCGCCAGCGGCGCTTCGCCCATGTCGATGCCAGTCACAGTGGCGCCGCGCTGGGCCATGGCTTCGCTGAGGATGCCGCCGCCGCAGCCGACGTCGAGTACCTTCTTGCCGGCCAGGCTGACGCGTTCATCGATCCAGTTCACGCGCAGCGGGTTGATGTCGTGCAGCGGCTTGAACTCGCTCTCGCGGTCCCACCAGCGGTGAGCCAGGGCCTCGAATTTGGCGATTTCGGCGTGGTCGACGTTGCTCATTGAACAAATCCTCTGAATCTTCGATGAAAGGTGTCACAGGGCGGCAGCCGCAGCTGCCGGCCAGTCATTCTTTGCCTGCGATGCGCGCGCCCCAGGTGCGGGCCATGGCGGTCAGCGCCGTTTCGTCCATGCGCGTCAGGCGGCGCTCGTCGAGCAGTTGCTCGCCGGCCACCCAAACGTGCCGCGCGCAGTCGCGGCTGGTGGCGTAGATCAATTGTGATACCGGGTCGTGGACCGGCTGCTGGGCCAGGCCCGACAGGTCGAAGGCCGCCAGGTCCGCAGCCTTGCCCACCTCCAGTGAACCGATGCGCGCTTCCAACCCCAGGGCGCGGGCGCCGTTGAGGGTAGCCATGCGCAGCGCGCGGTGAGCATCCAGCGCCGCCGCAGAGCCAGCGACCGCCTTGGCCAGCAGGGCGGCGGTGCGAGTCTCGCCAAGCAGGTCCAGATCGTTGTTGCTGGCTGCACCATCGGTGCCTACCGCGACATTGACCCCAGCCTGCCACAGGCGCTCGACCGGGCAGAAGCCGCTGGCCAGCTTGAGGTTGGACTCCGGGCAGTGGATTACGCTGGTGTTGCTTTCTACCAGCAGCGCCAGATCGTCGTCGCTGATCTGGGTCATGTGCACCGCTTGCAGGTTGGGGCCCAGCAGGCCCAGCCGAGCCAGCCGGGCCAGCGGCCGCTCGCCATGCTCGGCCACGGCCTGCTCGACCTCGCTGGCGGTTTCGTGGATATGCATGTGCAGCGGCGCATCCAGCTGGTCGGCAATCACCCGGATCTTCTCCAGGTTGTGGTCGTTGACCGTATACGGCGCGTGCGGGCCGAGGGCGATGGTGATGCGCGGGTGATGGCGCAGATCGCCGAACAGCTCGATGGCCAGGTGCAGGCCTTCGTCTGGCGTGCGTGCGCCAGGGATCGGGAAGTCCAGCAACGGCACCGCCACCTGGGCGCGGATGCCGCTACGGTGGACCCGGTCGCAGGCCTCGCGGGGGTAGAAATACATGTCGGCGAAGCAGGTGATGCCGCCTTTGAGCTGCTCGGCGATGGCCAGGTCAGTGCCATCACGGACGAACCCCTCATCGACCCAACGCCCCTCGGCGGGCCAGATGTGCTCGTGTAGCCAGGTCATCAAGGGCAAGTCGTCAGCCAGACCGCGGAACAACGTCATGGCGGCGTGGCCATGGGCGTTGACCAGGCCAGGGCAGAGCAGGCAATCGGGCAGCTCGCGCACCTCGTTGGCGGCCGGTGCACGCTCGCGTGGGCCGATCCAGGCGATCAGGCCGTCGCGTAGGCCCAGGGCATGGCCTTCCAGTACTACCCCGGCCGGTTCCACAGGTACCAGCCAAGCCGGCACCAGCAGCAGGTCTAGGGGAGTGGAGGGCGTGGGCATGCGTGGGCTACCTGCAACGTTTGGGCGGAACGCGCAGTATACCCGAGCGCCCGCGGCTGAGGCTCGCTATAATCGCCGCCTTTTGATCACCGAACGACGGGGACAGGCGATGCGCGAGCGACTTTTGGCGGCGGAGAAGGTGACCGGCATCCAGTGGCGTGGCGGCACCCTGCATCTGCTCGACCAGCGCCTGCTGCCGTCGCAAGAGCACTGGCTGGCTTGCACCGATGTAGAAGATGTGGTCAAGGCGATCCAGGGCATGGCGGTGCGTGGCGCGCCAGCGATTGGCATCAGCGCCGCCTACGGCCTGGTTCTGGCCCTGCGCGATCGGCTGGCCGAGGATGACGACTGGGAAATGGCCCTGGAGGAGGATTTCCTCGCCCTGGCCGAGTCGCGCCCGACCGCCGCCAACCTGTTCTGGTCGCTCAACCGCATGCGTGATCGGCTGCAGCGCCTGCGCCCGGATGAAGACGTGCTGGCGGTAATGGAAGCCGAAGCCGTAGCGATTCATGAGAGCGACCGTGAAGCCAACCTGACCATGGCCCAGTACGGCATCGAGCAGATCCGTCGCCATCAGGGCAATGAGCAGACCCTGCTCACCCACGGCAATGCCGGGGCCTTGGCCAGCGGCGGCTTTGGCACGGCGCTGGGGGTGATTCGCGCAGCCTTCCTCGAAGGGATGGTCGAGCGCGTGTATGTCGGCGAAACCCGCCCTTGGTTGCAGGGTTCGCGCCTGACTACCTGGGAGCTGGCCCACGAAGGCATCCCGGCGACGCTCTGCGCGGATTCGGCAATGGCCCACCTGATGAAGGTCAAGGGCATCACCTGGGTGGTGGTCGGCGCCGACTGCATCGCTGCCAATGGCGATGTGGCCAGCAAGATCGGCACCTACCAGATGGCGGTGGCGGCAATGCACCACGGCGTGCGCTTCATGGTCGTGGCACCGAGCACCAGCATCGACCTGAACCTGGCGACGGGGGATGACATTCCACTGGAAGAGCGCGATGCCGACGAGTTGCTGGATGTCGCGGCCAGCCGCTTTGCCGCTGAGGTGGAGGTGTTCAATCCGGTGTTCGACGTGACCCCGGCGGACCTGGTCGATGTGATCGTGACCGAAAAAGGCATCGTCGAGCGGCCAGACACCGCCAAGCTTGCCCAATTGATGTGCCGTAAGCGTCTGCACTGAAACCGGTCTGGAGCGGGGCGTGGGAGCGGGCTTGCCCCGCGATGGGAGTGGCTGCGGGCCTGCGGATTTCACGAATTAGCGGCAACCTGCCATATCTCCCATCGGCACCGCCTTTGTGATACCATCCGGCAGTTTCCAAGGCCGCCCATTGAGGTGGTCTTCATTGCGCAGATCCAAGGCACAACCTATTGATTTGTCGTAAGTCGTCGCACCACTGTGCGCTGCGGCGACGAGCTTCGTTCGTCCTTGATGGACTTGGACGAGGTTTCACCAGAAAAAGGAATCAGGCTTCTCATGGGCGAACTGGCCAAAGAAATCCTCCCGGTCAATATCGAAGACGAACTGAGACAGTCTTACCTCGACTACGCGATGAGCGTGATTGTCGGGCGTGCACTGCCCGATGCGCGTGACGGCTTGAAACCCGTGCATCGCCGCGTTCTCTATGCGATGAGCGAGCTGGGCAACGACTGGAACAAACCGTACAAGAAGTCCGCCCGTGTGGTCGGTGACGTCATCGGTAAGTACCACCCGCACGGCGACACTGCGGTCTACGACACCATCGTGCGTATGGCCCAGCCGTTCTCGCTGCGCTACCTGCTGGTCGACGGTCAGGGCAACTTCGGTTCGGTCGACGGCGATAACGCCGCGGCCATGCGATACACCGAAGTGCGCATGACCAAGCTGGCTCACGAGCTGCTGGCCGACCTGCACAAAGAAACGGTCGACTGGGTGCCCAACTATGACGGCACCGAGCAGATCCCGGCGGTCATGCCAACGCGGATTCCCAACCTGCTGGTCAACGGTTCCAGCGGTATCGCCGTGGGCATGGCGACCAACATCCCGCCGCACAACCTCGGCGAGGTCATCGACGGCTGCCTGGCGCTGATCGACAATTCGGAAATCACCATCGATGAGCTGATGCAGTTCATCCCTGGCCCTGACTTCCCAACGGCCGGCCTGATCAATGGCCGCTCCGGCATCATCGAGGCCTATCGCACCGGCCGTGGCCGCATCTATATGCGCGCCCGCTCCGAGATCGAAGACATCGACAAGGTCGGTGGTCGCCAGCAGATCGTCATCACCGAGCTGCCGTACCAGCTGAACAAGGCCCGTCTGATCGAGAAGATCGCCGAGCTGGTCAAAGAGAAGAAACTCGAAGGCATCACCGAGCTGCGCGATGAGTCCGACAAGGACGGCATGCGCATCGTCATCGAGCTGCGTCGCGGCGAAGTGCCGGAGGTGATCCTCAACAACCTCTATGCCCAGACCCAGCTGCAAAGCGTATTCGGCATCAACATCGTCGCCCTGATCGACGGTCGTCCGCGCCTGCTCAACCTCAAAGACCTGCTCGAAGCGTTCGTCCGTCACCGCCGTGAAGTGGTGACCCGTCGTACCGTATTCGAGCTGCGCAAGGCCCGTGAGCGTGGCCATATCCTTGAAGGCCAGGCAGTCGCGCTGTCCAACATCGATCCGGTCATCGCCCTGATCAAGGCCTCGCCGACCCCGTCCGAAGCCAAGGAAGCCCTGGTGACCACGCCTTGGGAGTCCAGCGCTGTGCAGGTCATGGTCGAGCGTGCCGGTGCCGATGCCTGCCGTCCGGAAGACCTCGATCCGCAATACGGCATGCGCGACGGCAAGTACTTCCTGTCGCCGGAACAGGCCCAGGCCATTCTTGACCTGCGCCTGCACCGCCTGACCGGTCTTGAGCACGAGAAGCTGCTGGCCGAGTACCAAGAGATTCTCGACCAGATCGGCGAGCTGATCCGCATCCTCAGCAGCGCCGAGCGCCTGATGGAAGTGATCCGCGAAGAGCTCGAAGCGATCCGCGCCGAATACGGCGATGTGCGCCGCACCGAAATCCTCGATGCCCGTCACGACCTCAGCTACGGCGACATGATCCCGGAAGAAGAGCGCGTGGTGACCATCTCCCACGGTGGTTATGCCAAGACCCAGCCGTTGTCCGCCTACCAGGCCCAGCGCCGTGGCGGCAAAGGCAAGTCGGCTACCGGCGTCAAGGACGAGGACTACATCGAGCACCTGCTGGTCGCCAACAGCCACGCCACCCTGTTGCTGTTCTCCAGCAAGGGCAAGGTGTACTGGCTCAAGACCTACGACATTCCCGAAGCGTCCCGCGCTGCCCGGGGTCGTCCGCTGGTCAACCTGCTGCCGCTGGAGGAGGGTGAAGGTATCACCGCCATGCTGCAGATCGACCTCGAAGCCCTGCAGCAGAGCGCTGGCGTCGATGAAGACATCGACGATGCCGACGACACTGTGCTCGAAGGCGAGGTGGTCGAGCCAGAGGAAATCGACGAAGAAGACGGCGATACGCCGGAACTGGTCGCCGAACCGACTGGCGCCTACATCTTCATGGCTACCGCTTCGGGTACCGTCAAGAAGACCCCGCTGGTGCAGTTCGCCCGTCCGCGCTCCAATGGCCTGATCGCCCTGAAGCTCAAGGAAGGTGACACCCTGATCGCCGCGGCCATCACCGACGGTGCCAAGGAAGTCATGATGTTCTCCGACGCTGGCAAGGTGATTCGCTTCGCTGAGAGCGTGGTCCGTGAAATGGGCCGTACCGCACGCGGCGTGCGTGGCATGAAGCTGGGCAAAGGCCAGCGGATCATCTCCATGCTGATCCCTGAGTCCGGCGCGCAGATCCTCACCGCCTCCGAGCGTGGCTTCGGCAAGCGCACTCCGCTGTCCAAGTTCCCGCGTCGCGGCCGTGGTGGCCAGGGCGTGATCGCCATGGGTACCAAGGGGCGCAACGGTCTGTTGATCGGGGCGATCCAGGTCCAGGAAGGCGAAGAGATCATGCTGATCTCCGACCAGGGCACGTTGGTGCGTACCCGGGTGGGCGAGGTCTCCAGCCTGGGTCGTAACACCCAGGGTGTGACCTTGATCAAGCTGGCCAGCGACGAGACCCTGGTGGGGCTCGAGCGGATCCAGGAGCCTTCCGAAGACCTCGATGAGCTGATCGAGGGCGAAGAGGGCGTCGAGATCGACGCGGTGGACGCGGCTGATGACGATGCCGGCGCCGCCGAAGAGGCGCCTCAGGAATAACACAGCGCAACAACCCGGCGGGGCGACTATGGTCGCCCCGCTTACTGAACAGAGCAGAGCGAGAGTGGATGTGAGCAAACGAGCCTTTAACTTCTGCGCAGGCCCTGCTGCGCTTCCTGACGCTGTCCTGCAGCGCGCCCAGGCTGAAATGCTGGACTGGCGTGGCAAGGGCTTGTCGGTGATGGAGATGAGCCATCGCAGCGACGACTACGTGGCCATCGCTGAAAAGGCCGAGCAAGACCTGCGTGACCTGCTGTCCGTCCCCTCCAACTACAAAGTCCTGTTCCTGCAGGGTGGTGCCAGCCAGCAGTTTGCCGAGATCCCGCTGAACCTGCTGCCGGAAACCGGCACTGCCGACTACGTCGAAACCGGCATCTGGTCGAAAAAGGCCATCGAAGAAGCGCGCCGCTTCGGCAACATCAATGTCGCTGCCAGCGCCAAGGGCTACGACTACCTGGCTATTCCAGGCCAGAACGAATGGAGCCTGACCAAGAACGCCGCATACGTCCACTATGCTTCCAACGAAACCATTGGCGGCCTGCAGTTTGACTGGGTGCCCGCGACCGGAGACGTTCCGCTGGTGGTCGACATGTCGTCCGACATCCTCTCGCGTCCGATCAACGTTGCCGACTACGGCCTGATCTACGCCGGCGCGCAGAAGAACATCGGTCCAAGCGGCCTGGTCGTGGTGATCGTGCGCGAAGACCTGCTCGGTCGCGCCCGCAGCAGCTGCCCGACCATGCTCGACTACAAGGTTTCGGCCGACAACGGCTCGATGTACAACACCCCGGCGACTTACTCCTGGTATCTCTCGGGCCTGGTGTTCGAGTGGCTCAAGGAGCAGGGCGGCGTCGAGGCCATGGAAGCACGCAACCGCGCCAAGAAAGACCGTCTGTACGGCTTCATCGATGCCAGCGACTTCTACACCAACCCGATCAGCGTCAACGCCCGTTCGTGGATGAACGTACCGTTCCGCCTGGCTGACGAGCGCCTGGACAAGGCCTTCCTTGCCGGTGCTGACGCCCGTGGCCTGCTCAACCTCAAGGGTCACCGTTCGGTCGGCGGCATGCGTGCCTCGATCTACAACGCCTTGGGTCTGGACGCCGTTGAAGCGCTGGTCGGCTACATGGCCGAATTCGAGAAGGAGCACGCTTGATGGCCGAGCAGGAACTCAAGGCGCTGCGCGTGCGCATCGACAGCCTCGACGAGAAAATCCTCGAGCTGATCAGCGAGCGTGCCCGCTGCGCCCAGGAAGTGGCCAAGGTCAAGACCGCCACCCTGGCCGAAGGCGAGAAGCCGGTGTTCTATCGCCCTGAGCGCGAAGCAGCTGTGCTCAAGCGCGTCATGGAGCGCAACAAGGGGCCGCTGGGTAACGAAGAGATGGCGCGGCTGTTCCGCGAAATCATGTCCTCGTGCCTGGCCCTGGAAGAGCCGCTCAAGGTCGCCTACCTCGGCCCTGAAGGCACCTTCACCCAGGCGGCGGCGATGAAGCACTTTGGTCACGCCGTGATCAGCAAGCCGATGGCGGCGATCGACGAAGTGTTCCGCGAAGTGGCAGCTGGCGCCGTCAACTTCGGCGTAGTGCCGGTGGAGAACTCCACCGAAGGTGCGGTCAGCCACACCCTCGACAGCTTCCTCGAGCACGACATGGTCATCTGCGGTGAAGTCGAGCTGCGTATTCACCATCACTTGTTGGTGGGCGAGAACACCAAGACCGACAGCATCACCCGCATCTACTCCCACGCCCAGTCGCTGGCCCAGTGCCGCAAGTGGCTGGACGCCCATTACCCGAACGTCGAGCGCGTGGCGGTTTCGAGCAACGCCGAGGCGGCCAAGCGGGTCAAGGGTGAGTGGAATTCGGCGGCGATCGCCGGCGATATGGCGGCCAACCTGTATGGTTTGACCCGCCTGGCGGAGAAGATCGAAGACCGTCCGGACAACTCCACGCGGTTCTTGATGATCGGCAGCCAGGAAGTCCCGCCGACCGGCGACGACAAGACCTCGATCATCGTCTCGATGAGCAACAAGCCCGGTGCGCTGCATGAGCTGCTGGTGCCGTTCCATGACAATGGCATCGACCTGACTCGCATCGAGACTCGTCCGTCGCGTAGCGGCAAGTGGACGTACGTGTTCTTCATCGACTTCGTGGGTCATCACCGCGACCCGCTGATCAAGGCGGTGCTGGAGAAGATCAGCCAGGAAGCCGTTGCGCTGAAAGTGCTGGGCTCGTATCCGAAGGCGGTACTCTGAGGTTGAAGCGGGTCTGTGAGGGTGATGGGGCCGCTGCGCGCCCCTTCGCGGGCAAGCCCGCTCCCACAGGGTTCTGTGCTGTACCTGATCTTGTGCACGACACAAATCCCTGTGGGAGCGGGCTTGCCCGCGAAGGGGCGCGCAGCGGCCCCAGCCCCTCAAATGACCTGCATGTTTTCATCCGGCAGCAGGCTGCCGTTCTGAACAGGGTTCGCACTCGTGGTTGATGTGGTAGCAAACAAATCCGCGCCGATTATCGGTCGCCTGGTAGTCGTCGGCCTCGGCCTGATCGGCGGCTCGTTCGCCAAGGGCCTGCGCGAAAGCGGCCTGTGCCGTGAAGTGGTCGGTGTCGATCTCGACGCACCCTCACGCAAACAGGCAGTAGCGCTAGGCGTGGTCGACCGCTGCGAAGAAGACTTGGCGACCGCCTGCGTCGGCGCCGACGTCATCCAGCTGGCCGTGCCAATCCTGGCCATGGAAAAAGTCCTCGCGCGCCTGGCCCAGCTCGATCTCGGCGATGCGGTCATCACCGATGTCGGCAGCGCCAAGTGCAACGTGGTACGCGCCGCCCGCGAAGTGCTCGGTGCGTCCCTGCCGCGCTTCGTCCCCGGTCACCCGATAGCCGGCTCCGAGCAGAGCGGGGTGGAGGCTTCCAATGCGACGCTGTTCCGCCGCCATAAAGTCATCCTCACGCCTCTGGCTGAAACCGACCCTGCCGCGCTGGCGCTGGTCGATCGCCTGTGGCGTGCGCTGGATGCAGATGTCGAGCACATGCCGGTGGAGCGCCACGACGAAGTGCTGGCCGCCACCAGTCACCTGCCGCACCTGCTGGCGTTTGGCCTGGTCGACTCGCTGGCCAAGCGCAATGAAAACCTCGAGATCTTCCGGTACGCTGCGGGAGGCTTCCGCGATTTCACGAGAATCGCCGGTAGCGACCCGATCATGTGGCACGACATCTTCCTCGCCAACCGCGAAGCTGTCCTGCGCACCCTTGATACATTTCGTAGCGACCTCGACGCCTTGCGCGACGCGGTCGATGCAGGGGACGGGCACCAGTTGCTGGGTGTATTCACCCGCGCTCGGGTTGCCCGCGAGCATTTCAGTAAAATCTTGGCCCGTCGGGCCTATGTGGACGCTATGAACGCCAACGATCTGATTTTCCTGGCCCAACCTGGTGGCCGCGTGTCCGGACGGATCCGCGTTCCAGGCGACAAGTCGATTTCCCATCGCTCGATCATGCTCGGCTCGCTGGCCGAAGGCACCACCGAGGTCGAAGGCTTCCTCGAAGGCGAGGACGCCCTGGCGACCCTGCAGGCCTTCCGCGACATGGGTGTGGTCATCGAAGGCCCCAACCATGGTCGGGTGACCATTCATGGCGTCGGCCTGCATGGCCTCAAGCCGCCGCCTGGGCCGATCTATGTCGGCAACTCCGGCACCTCGATGCGCCTGCTCTCCGGCCTGCTGGCCGGTCAGCCGTTCGACGTGACCATGACCGGCGACGCTTCGCTGTCCAAGCGCCCGATGAACCGCGTGGCCAACCCGCTGCGTGAGATGGGCGCTGTGGTCGAGACCGGCCCGGACGGCCGTCCACCGCTGACCATTCGCGGTGGGCAAAAGCTCAAGGCGCTGACCTACACGCTGCCGATGGCCAGTGCCCAGGTCAAATCCTGCCTGCTGCTGGCAGGCCTGTACGCCGAAGGCAAGACCACCGTCACCGAGCCTGCGCCGACCCGTGACCATACCGAGCGCATGCTGCGCGGCTTTGGCTATGCCGTTGAGTCCAACGGCCCGGTCGCCTCGCTGCAGGCTGGCGGCAAGCTGACGGCAACCCGCATCGAAGTCCCGGCAGATATCTCGTCGGCGGCGTTCTTCCTGGTCGCGGCATCGATTGCCGAGGGTTCCGAGCTGGTGCTGGAGCACGTTGGCATCAATCCGACCCGTACCGGCGTGATCGACATCCTGCGCCTGATGGGCGGCGACATCACTCTGGAAAACCAGCGTGAAGTTGGCGGCGAGCCCGTGGCTGACCTGCGCGTGCGCGGGGCCAAGCTCAAAGGTATCGAGATCCCTGAAGAGCTGGTGCCGCTGGCCATCGACGAATTCCCCGTGCTGTTCGTCGCCGCTGCCTGCGCCGAAGGGCGCACCATCCTGCGTGGCGCCGAAGAGCTGCGGGTCAAGGAATCGGACCGTATCCAGGTCATGGCTGACGGCCTGATCACCCTGGGCGTGAAGTGCCAACCGACCCCGGACGGCATCATCATCGACGGCGGCCCGATCGGCGGCGGCGAAGTGCATGGTCACGGCGACCACCGTATCGCGATGGCCTTCAGCGTTGCCTCGCTGCGCGCCACTGCGCCGGTACGCATCCATGACTGCGCCAACGTCGCCACCTCGTTCCCGAACTTCCTCGCCCTGTGCGCCGAAGTTGGCATCCGCGTCGCGCAAGAGGCTCAATCGTGAATTCGCAAGCCCCCGTCATCACCATCGACGGACCTAGCGGTTCGGGTAAAGGTACCGTAGCCGGACTGCTCGCCCGCGAGCTCGGCTGGCGCCTGCTCGACTCCGGCGCGCTGTACCGTTTGCTGGCGTTCAACGCCAGCAACCACGGCGTCGACCTGACCAACGAAGAGCTGCTCAAGGCCCTGGCCGCCCATCTGGATGTGCAGTTCATCGCGGCTGAACCCGGTAAGCTGCAACAGATCATCCTTGAGGGTGAAGACGTCAGCAATGTCATCCGCACCGAGACAGTCGGCGCCGGCGCCTCGATGGTGGCTTCGCTGCCGGCAGTGCGTGAAGCCTTGCTGCAGCGCCAGCGCGCCTTCCGCGAAGCCCCCGGGTTGATCGCCGATGGCCGTGACATGGGCACCGTGGTGTTCCCCGATGCGCCCTTGAAAGTGTTCCTCACCGCCAGCGCGGAGGAACGCGCTCGACGCCGCTATTTGCAGTTGAAGGGCAAGGGTGAAGATGTTAGTCTGGCGAGTCTCCTGGATGAGATACGTGCGCGCGATGAGCGTGACACCCAGCGTGCAGTGGCCCCGCTCAAGCCGGCGGCCGATGCGATTCAGCTGGACTCGACAGAGTTGTCCATCGAGCAGGTGTTGCAACGCATCAGAAGTGAGCTCGCCCTTCGCGATCTCATTTGATGACAGGAAGGCAGGCAGGGGCACCAGTCAACGTCCTGCCCGCTTTCCTTTACATAACGAAACCCACATTGTCTGGAATGTGGCTAGGGGCGTTTCCTTCGCCCAAATCTACAGGAATTAAAATGAGCGAAAGCTTTGCAGAACTCTTTGAAGAAAGCCTGAAAACCCTCAATCTTCAGCCGGGTGCGATCATCACCGGTATCGTTGTCGACATCGACGGCGACTGGGTTACCGTACACGCTGGCCTGAAGTCCGAGGGCGTCATCCCGCTCGAGCAGTTCTACAACGAAGCTGGCGAGCTGACCATCAAGGTCGGTGACGAAGTTCACGTTGCGCTGGACGCGGTCGAAGACGGCTTTGGCGAAACCAAACTGTCCCGTGAAAAAGCCAAGCGCGCCGAGTGCTGGATTGTTCTGGAAGCAGCTTTCGCCGCCGAAGAAGTGGTCAAGGGCGTTATCAACGGTAAGGTTAAAGGCGGCTTCACTGTCGACGTTAACGGTATCCGTGCGTTCCTGCCAGGTTCCCTGGTTGATGTCCGCCCAGTGCGCGACACCACCCACCTCGAAGGCAAAGAGCTGGAATTCAAGGTCATCAAGCTGGACCAGAAGCGCAACAACGTCGTTGTTTCGCGTCGCAGCGTCCTGGAAGCCGAGAACAGCGCCGAGCGCGAAGCCCTGCTGGAAACCCTGCAGGAAGGCCAACAAGTCAAAGGTATCGTCAAGAACCTCACCGACTACGGCGCATTCGTGGACCTGGGCGGTATCGACGGCCTGCTGCACATCACCGACATGGCTTGGAAGCGTATCAAGCACCCGTCGGAAATCGTCAACGTTGGCGATGAAGTTGATGTTCGCGTCCTGAAGTTCGACCGTGAGCGCAACCGCGTTTCCCTGGGTCTGAAGCAAATGGGCGAAGATCCGTGGGTCGCTATCACTGCACGCTACCCAGAAGGTACTCGCGTACAGGCTCGCGTTACCAACCTGACCGACTACGGCTGCTTCGCTGAGCTGGAAGAAGGCGTTGAAGGTCTGGTACACGTTTCCGAAATGGACTGGACCAACAAAAACATCCACCCGTCGAAAGTCGTTCAGGTTGGCGACGAAGTGGAAGTTATGGTTCTGGACATCGACGAAGAGCGTCGTCGTATCTCCCTGGGCATCAAGCAGTGCAAGTCCAACCCATGGGAAGACTTCTCCGGCCAGTTCAACAAGGGTGACAAGATCACCGGTACCATCAAGTCGATCACCGACTTCGGTATCTTCATTGGTCTGGACGGCGGCATCGACGGTCTGGTTCACCTGTCCGACATCTCCTGGAACGAAACCGGCGAAGAAGCCGTACGTCGTTTCAAGAAGGGCGACGAGCTGGAAACCGTCATCCTGTCGGTCGATCCAGAGCGCGAGCGCATCTCCCTGGGTATCAAGCAACTGGAAGACGATCCGTTCTCCAACTTCGTTGCTGTGAACGACAAGGGTGCAATCGTTAAGGGTATCGTCAAAGAAGTTGACGCCAAAGGCGCCATCGTTACCCTGGCCGACGACATCGAAGCCACTCTGAAAGCTTCCGAAATCAGCCGTGACCGCGTCGAAGACGCCCGTAACGTCCTGAAGGAAGGCGAAGAGATCGAAGCTAAGATCATCAGCGTCGACCGTAAGTCCCGCGTTATCAGCCTGTCGATCAAATCGAAAGACGACGCTGAAGAGCGCGAAGCTATCCAGAGCCTGAAAGCGGCTCCAGAAGCTGCTGCCGACACCACCATGGCTGCGCTGCTGCGCGAAGCAATGGCCAAACAGAACTGAGTTCTGTTTGATCGGTAAAAGAAGGGCGACTTAGGTCGCCCTTTTTTATTGCCCGCCTTTTAAGCCCCTCTCTCCCGCCGAGGACTGGCACTCATCGCCTAGGAGATCACTTAGCCCTCGCGGGCTGCGCTGCCGCGCAGGGAGCAGGTTCCAGCGTGGGAGCGGGCTTGCCCCGCGATAGCGCTTAATCAGGCAATGATGTCGACCCTGCTAATGCCAGTGCCGGCCAGGCTCGCCTACAGCAGTTGTATATGCCTTAAGCGCGCTGTAGGCATTGCCTTGGCTGCGAGGCAGCCCCAGAGGCCCTAACCCCACCATACCCGTGTGAGCACCCCACGCCCCAGCACTGTGCGCACCCTCATCTCCCACTGCACCAATCTTGAATTTTTTTATTAAGTCAAGAACCGCCCTGTTCAAATCCCCCAGAGCGTGCTACAAACTGGTTAAGCAATGATCTAGCTGCTTGATAACGAAGGGAAAAATATGACGAAGTCGGAGCTGATCGAACGTATTGTCACCCATCAAGGGCTGCTCTCGTCCAAGGACGTCGAGCTGGCCATCAAGACCATGCTTGAGCAGATGTCGCAATGCCTGGCCACTGGCGATCGCATCGAGATCCGTGGATTTGGCAGCTTCTCTCTGCACTATCGCGCTCCCCGGGTAGGGCGCAACCCCAAGACCGGCCAGTCGGTGAGCCTCGAAGGCAAGTTCGTGCCACACTTCAAGCCGGGCAAAGAGCTGCGTGACCGGGTCAATGAAGAAGAGCATGAGGTCCACACCTGATTAGGGAAGGAACAGACTGATGCGTAATCTCAAGCGCGCCCTGGCGGCGTTGTTCGTTCTGCTGCTGGCGGCCGTGGTGCTGTTCTTCGTGCTGGAAAATCAGCAAGCGGTCTCACTGGTGTTGTTCGGTTGGGCGGCGCCTGCGGTGCCGGTTGCGGTACTGGTGCTGGCTGCCCTGGTCGTCGGCCTGGCGGTCGGGCCTTTGCTCGGTGCTTATGGGGTGATGCGCAGCAAGCGCAAAATTCGCGCTTCGGCCCGTCAGGCGGCCGTGGCAGGCAACTAACAGGCGATTCCTACAAGTGCAGCCAATTTTTTCGATTGGCAGGCCGCGCCCAGAATGAAGTAATAGCGCCCTTCATTTTTCTGGCCCGCAAAGGTGTCGCTCGCATGGAATACCCTTTCCTGTCGCACCACGGTGGCACCCGAGGCGTCACCGGCTCCTGCCACCAGCTGCACCTTGATCCCCATACCAGCCTGCTGGTCGATTGTGGGCTCGAGCAAGGTAGTGATGCAGCCCCGGGTGCCGAATCAGCGCCGCTGGGGTTTTCCATCGAGGGTATTCAAGCCCTCATCGTCACCCACGTACACCTGGATCACGTCGGCCGAATCCCTGCCTTATTGGCTGCCGGCTATCGCGGCCCAATCCTGTGTAGCGAGCCCTCTGCAAAACTGCTCCCCCTGGTGCTGGAAGATGCCTACAGGCTCGTTGTCAGCAGCGAGCCTGCTCAAGTTGCGCGATTCCTGGCGCTACTCGAAAGCCTCGTTACGCACTTGCCATTTGCACAGTGGCACAACCTGGTCGAAGCTGATGGCCTGGTGTGTCGCATCCGCCTGCAGCGCGCTGGGCACCTGCTCGGTTCCGCTTATGTCGAATGCGATGTGCAGCGGGCAGGTCAAGAGGGCAGCACACGCATCGTGTTCTCGGGCGATCTCGGTGCGCCCAACAACCCGCTGTTACGGCCCGTTCAACCACCTGAACGCGCAGACCTGTTGGTGCTGGAAAGCACCTATGGCGACCGCCTGCACCCTGATCGTAGTGAGCGACAGCAACGTTTGGAAGCCGCGATCGATCGCGCGCTCGCCGATCAAGGCACCATCCTCATACCCGCGTTCAGTCTTGGCCGTACGCAGGAGCTGCTGTATGAGCTGGAAGACATTCTGCATCGCAAAGGCTTGCTCAGCGCAGAGGGGGGGATCACGGGTAATGATGCCCTCATCTGGTCGCGACTGCCGATCATCCTCGACTCACCACTGGCCCTGCGCATCACTCAAGCCTATCGGGAGCTGCATCGGTTCTGGAGCGATGAGGCCAGGCAGCGGTTGAGCGAAGGGCGCAAGCCGCTGGCGTTCGAGCAACTGCTGTGCATCGATAGCCATGCCAAGCATCAGCAGGTGGTCAATTACCTCAAGAGCACTGGGCGGCCGGCGATTGTCATTGCCGGCAACGGCATGTGCTCGGGTGGGCGGATCGTCAATTACCTCAAGGCGATGCTTGGAGATTCGCGGCATGAGGTGATTTTCGTCGGGTATCAGGGGAGGGGGACGCCTGGGGCGGTGATACAGGGCAGTGAAAGGGCTGAAGGGCTTGTGCGGGTTGACTTGGACGGGGATATGTATGAGATTCGTGCGAAGGTGATGACGTTGGGTGGGTACTCGGCGCATGCGGATCAGGAAGGGTTGGTGAGGTTTGCGTTGGGCGAGGGGAGTGTGGCAAAGCGGGTGGTGTTGGTGCATGGGGAGGGCGAGGCGAAGCAGGGGCTGGCGCAGGCTATGGTCCGCAGGTTCGCTGAGACGGGAAATGAAGTGGATGTGTGCATAGCATCATGATCAACTGATGGGCTGCAAAGCGGTGATCGGAAAAGAAGGAACTTTTCTGTGACAGCTTCTCTCTATTACTGATTAACTCTTATGGATAGAAGCGCGCCAAGCATGTTGGCGATTTGCCGCTACGCTTCATAGGGTTGGGGGTGCCGCCGAGTTGGCGCGGCTGAGGCCTTATCCAGGAATGTATGTAACCAGACGGACCCAAGGAAAACTAGAATAAATGCGCGATGATCGTGAGCGCCTGCATGGTGATGATGAAATTGATGTGTTCGAGCTGGTGGGAGGACTTTGGAGGCGAAGGGGTCTGATCGTGCTGACAGCTACGATCGTGGGTGGGGCGGCTGTGCTATATGCGCTCTTCGCAACGCCGATTTATGAGGCTAAAGTCTTTGTGCAGCCACCTTCGCAGAATGATATTGCTCAGTTGAATTACGGGCGCGGGGGGAGCTCTGGGCTTGGTATGCTCGGGGTCAAGGATGTGTATGAAATCTACCTTCGCAATCTTCAGTCGGAGTCTTTGCGTAGGGAGTTCTTTCGCACTATCTATCTGCCGAGTTTGCCTGAGGATGAGCGGGGAGGCTCACAGGATGAGCTGTACGGCGAATTTCAAGAAGTGCTTTCATTAGGGGCAGCCGCCAAGGAAACCCCTAATCGTTTTTATGTAAAGGCTCGGCTACCGGATCCGCAGCAGGCTGCTGAGTGGGCAGTGCATTACATAGAGATGGCAGGTAGTCGTGGCAAGGTAGAGGTCACCAAAGACGCAAAGGCTGACGCAACGATAAAAGCGAATAACCTAGAGCAGGAAATTAAAGCTGCGCGAGAAAGCGCACGTAAGCAGCGCGAGGATCAGGTTGCTCAGCTGACAGAGGCGTTACGAGTAGCTCATTCGATTGGTTTAGAAAAGCCGCCAATTATCTCTGGCAATCTCTCTACCGAGGTCTCTGCTGGGATGGATGGCTCTCTCACTTACATGCGTGGCTCTAAAGCGTTAGAGGCTGAAATCGAGAATCTGCGTAAGCGTGTATCAGATGATCCTTTTGTGGATAACCTCCGGCAGAGGGAAGAGGCGCTAGCCTTCTATCGCTCTTTGCAAATTGATCCTGGCGTAGTTCAAGTCTACCGGCAAGACGGCGCAATCGAGTCTCCAGATAAACCAGTCAAGCCCAAGAAATTACTAATTATCGTTCTAGGAGTGCTCGGGGGGCTGGGCATTGGAGCTCTGTTGGCGTTCTTGTTGAATCTCAAGTCTGAGATGGGCGTGCGAGGTTCTAGAGAGCATTCAGGTATGTCCAAGTGATGGCGTTTTTTACGCGACTGCAGCGCTAAGATGGCGCACTGGCCTGTTCATCCGTGCGGGACGTTGATAGTTTTCTCGGGCATTTTGTGGCTATTGCGCAATGATGGCGAAAAGACGTTCTCCGTTCTGGTCGGATGATTTGCTACTGATAGAAATACAGGCCATGTTATGACCAGCCTTATTCCGAGCCCTCATACCGCTTCTCATGATCAGAGAGATTTTGAAGATATTCCGATTAGCGCGGCGGCGGCCTCTTGATCGGACCCATTACCGTATGTGTGCCACAGTCTCGTTCATTTACGCTCTTTGCTCAACCTATGAGTATGAAACCAATACACTTCTTCGGCCGGTCTCGTCGAGTGATCTGGAGTAGCTTGATCATACTCAAATCCACTGTCTGTATTCGACCCGTTTGCGGTTGCGTAGGTGAGTGGTACTAAATTTCTGCGACACTCTTCTTAAATACCTCTGCTCATACACTGCGCTTTAGGTCGGATTTAAGTACGGCGGGGGGCGCGATTGGGCAAGGTTTTAGGGATAAATTTAAATATTTAAGCTGGTTCTGTGAGAGCCATAAAAATTATGGATAGTCATAGCTTTGTTGGTTTAAAAGTTTCATTATATCCAGGGGCGGCCCGGTGGCTCAAAGTGGTCCGGTTTAGTTCGCTGTTCAGCAATAGCGTCGGGACATCGTTAAGGATTTTTAGGTGGATTTTCCAAGGTGCATCAAGGAAGTCCGGTTACAAGATAGATTTTTTTGGATGTATTATGCTGCAGGCATAATTGGTTGAGTGGCTGAATTGCTTGAGAGTGATACAGTTGAGAGGCTGGCCTGAGTGGTGAGTTTTATAGCCTGCGCTTACAGTTGGTGTTACAGTTTTTTGATATGGTATGGAGTGCGAGCTGAGCATTTTGATCTTGTACGGTTTTTCACGTTGTCACTACTTTAACCTTCTCGCGAGGCGCGCGATTATTCTGACCTGAGTGTAAGTTGAAAGTGCTCGTATATCTCGTGGCTGCTATTGATTTGCAATTGATTATGAATGGCTGGGTATTCATCCTGAATTACTCGTCACGTATTTATCATTTAATCTAACCCTTAGAGATTACCATACATGTATTTAGGTACAGGAATGATGCAGGGCGAGCGGGTAGCTTTCCGGAGGCATCGATAGCTCCGGTGTGTTGCAAACGTCAGCTGGATGTGGTTGAAAAAGGGTGATGCGCTCGGGCTGTGTTGCACTGCGCTCGCGCAACAGCCATACTTATATTTTTTTGAAAGGAACAGTGTCAATGAAAATTCTCATCACTGGCGGCGCGGGCTTCATCGGTAGCGCGCTGGCAATTGCACTTGCGGAACGAGGAGATGAGATAACTGTTCTGGATAATCTTTCGCCACAAATTCATGGTGAAAATCCTGAAACATCTGCGCTTGTCCAGCGCTTGCCTGCTTCGGTTCGTTTTGTAACAGGGGATGTTCGTGATCGTGCTGCCTGGGCAGCCGTATTGGCGGGGCAAGAGGTGGTTGTGCACCTGGCTGCTGAAACCGGCACGGGCCAATCCATGTACGAGATTGACCGCTATGTAGACGTCAATGCTCGCGGTACATCTTTGCTGCTAGACATCTTGGCAAAAAAGGAAGCTGGCAGTGAATCCGTGCGCCGTCTGGTGGTTGCGTCTTCACGAGCGATTTATGGTGAGGGCAAGTATCAAGGCCGAAATGGCTTCGTCTACCCGGGTGCACGGTCCTTGAGAGACTTGCAAGCTGGCATCTTCGAATGCAGAGACCCGGAAACTGGTGATATTGCCACACCCGTACCGACCGATGAGTCCTCGCGCATTCATCCTAGCTCGATCTACGGCATTACGAAACAAGTACAGGAGCAGTTGATGCTCACTGGAGGTGCGTCTTTGGGCATCGGTGCTGTGGCGCTGCGATACCAAAATGTGTACGGTCCTGGTCAGTCACTGAAAAATCCTTACACAGGTATCCTCTCGATTTTCTCCACATTGCTCTTGCAGGGCAAAGATGTGAACATATTCGAGGACGGCAAAGAGAGCCGCGACTTCGTTTTTATCGATGACGTGATTGACGCGACCATCGCAGCTATTGATTCGGACGTAACGGGCACTGCTTATAATGTGGGCACGGGAGAGGCCACAGACGTATTGACCGTAGCGCACTTGCTCAAATCCAATTACGGTGTTGGGGGCGAAATCAAGGTTTCCGGTAATTTCCGTATCGGAGATATTCGTCATAATATCGCTGATCTCTCTAATATTAAGCATGATATCGGCTTCGTCCCAAAAGTTTCCTTCATCGAAGGCGTCAAGGCATTTTCGCAGTGGGTGAAAACCCAAGAAATCAGTGATTCTGGCTATGAGCGCTCGGTTAATGAGTTACGAGTTAAGGGTTTATTAAAGTGATGGATGGCGCAAAAAATTTAGTTGGCAAGCGAGTGTTGTTCATCGCTCCAATGTTTTTCGGCTACGAGAAGCTTATTAAAGCAGAACTGGAGTTGAAGGGAGCAAGTGTCGAATACTTTAACGACCGCCCCGATAATGGTTTTTGGACTAAGGCGCTGATCCGGGTGGATCGGCGCCTACTTGCACGTAAGACGGATGTTTATTATAGAAATATCATAGAGTCCACTTGTGGGGAAACATACGATCATATTTTGATTGTCCGGGGTGAGGCTATTTCAATAAAGTTGCTGAGGCGGCTTCGCGAGATTCAGCCTAAAGCCCGTTTAAGCTTGTATCTCTGGGACTCCATGCATTATAACCCTAATGCACGTAAGTTGCTGGGCGAATTTGATCAAGTGTTTTCCTTCGACCGCTCTGATGTTGAGCAGAATATGAAGTTGGAGTTCCTACCCCTGTTTTACGGGAGGGAATTTGAACGTTCGGCACAGTGGTCGGATGCGCCGGAGTACGACGCCTGTTTTATAGGCACTATTCACACTGATCGTTACAAGGTCTTAGAGAAAGTAGTTAATAGCTTGCAGGCGCGAGGACGGAAGGTATTTGTGTTCTGCTATTATCCTTCAAAATTACTATTCCGCTTGCGCGCCCTGATGGACCCTGGCTTTCGTCGATTCGGTAGAAAATATGTCAGCTTCAACGGAATGAAGCTTAGCGCGGTAGTAGAACGTATTGCTCAAAGTCGGGCGGTAATCGATGTAAATCGACCCGGCCAGTTGGGTTTGACTATGCGCACAATCGAGGCGGTAGGGGCGCAACGTAAGCTTATTACCACTAATGCGGATGTGGTTAACTATGATCTTTATCAGTCACGTGGTGTACTACTGGTGGATAGACAAAATCCCGTGGTTGACGATGAGTTCCTTTATCGAAAAGAATTACCCTTCGATTCAGTGCTTCGCGAACAATACTCGGTTTCGACCTGGGTAGACCGGATTTTCCGATAAACACCTGAGTGATTGTTCGTCATTGGTTCCATTAATTATATGAAAAATGACACAGCAGAAAAGAAATCTGGCTTCGACAAAGTATTGGTGTGGCTTGCACTGTCCTCAATATTTGTATCGGGGCTTTATGTTGAAACTAGCTATGGGATTTTATTTTTTTCATATTTTTTGATGATTGTCACGTATGTATTTGCTATTGTGCGGATAAAGTCATTTGGGTTTAGAAGGGTCTATGTCTTATTGTTTTTATCATTGTGCGCTATTTCAGTTCTGGGTTATGTAGTTTCGGGTTTTAGTTACGACCTGGATATAAATAGGTTGATCTCTATTTTTGTGAAGATCGCCATGCTTTTGTTTTTTGTCCTATTTTTCACAGCTGTTTATGATTTGTGTGGGCGATCGGCAAAGCGTTTGTTTCAGCGTTATCTCGACGTCGCATTTATTTTTTCTAGTATAGGGGTTCTCCAAGAGCTGCTTTTTTTGGCTTCCGGCGTGGATTTCCTTCTCCCTGTGGCGGATGGTGCAAAGAATTATGGAACATATCTTGGTGTCGCCGGTTTAAGTGTTGAACCAGCATTTTTTGCTTGTGCCTTGTTGCCTGCTGGTAGTTATTACGTATCGAACTTTACACGCACCTTTAAATTTGAGTTGCGGGCGGTGGTTGTCATTGGTGCTGTGTTGCTCTCAACATCTTCTCTTGGATATTTGGGGTTGTTTATATCGGCACTGATAACGATCGTGTTTGGAATAAAGCTTCGCCATGCTTGGGTACTGTTTTTGATCATACCTCTACTCAGCTTTGGTGGATACAAGGCAAGTCAATTAGAATTTTTCCAAATGCGCTTGAATGACACGCTTGCGGTGATAAGGGGTGCTGAGCTTACTATGAGTACAGGTATGAATATTAGCACCTACTCGCTTGCTGTAAATATGTCCATGTCTCTGCGTTCTATCCAGGATAATTATGGATTTGGAACAGGTTTTGGAACGTACAGTGCTGTTTTTGATCACTATATTAATGATTATGAAATGCCTAATTATCGTGATGACCTGCCAGGTCGCGGCTCTGGAACATCACTTTTTGCACGCCTTACCGCAGAGCTTGGTGTTGCTGGCTGGCTTCTTTTTTTAATATCTTTAATTTGGTGTTGGCGTGAGATTCGTGGAGGTGACACTCCAGCTATCAGTATTGCTTATACTGCTACCCTAATGATTATCTTGTTGCGCATGGGGGAGTATTACGTGAATGGAGTAGTTCTTGTCTTTATGATGATCTACTGGCTCCATCTTGAAGGGCATCGACGGAGGGTGCAAACCCGCGCTTCGAAAGATTTTGTTAAGGTGAGCGGGCACTTATCACAATGAACTTTAAGCGTGTGGCTGCTGTACTTAATACACTTATTCTTCGTGGCTTAGGTTCTGGAATTGCAGTGTTGTTTACTGTTATGGTCTCGCGTCATTTGCCTACAGATTCAGCCGCGCGGTTTTTCTTATTGTTCAACATTAGCACTATCGCAGCGGTCTGCTTCCGTTGGGGGTTAGATGAAGTCATTATCCGTCGGGTAGCTAAACTGTCTGCAGAGGAGATCCCGAAAACGGCGCAGCACTTGGCGGCCCTTTCACATCGGCGCGTGGCTCTCTGGGTAGTTATTTGCTTGTTATTATTATCTGTAGTGGTTTGGCATCCAACGTTTCAAAACACCTTGGTGGCGATTGATACACTCAGTCTGATAAACGCTATATTCGCTGCTGCATTTGTGGCATTGTCAGCATGTATTGCCCGCATTTTGCAAGGCAGTGGTCGTACCAACTTGGCGACTTTTCTTCTAAACATCGTAGTGCCAGGGCTGTCCCTTCTTGGCCTACTTGTGTTGATCAGTAGCAAGAAGGCTGATGCTCGTGATCTTATTCTCCTCTATACTTGTGTATCTGCCGTAGTGTATCTCTTCACTACCATAAGCTTTTACGGTAATCCGCTGGGTTTGCTTTTGATGGCATATAAGCTGAAGTGGGAGGGTGTCGATAGCAGTGCTGCCAACAAATTAGGCGTAGTTGTACTAGCACAGCAAGTACTAGGATGGGCAGCTCTACTCATTGTTCCATATTCATATGGCGACGAGGCGTATAAAGGGTTCGTAGTGGTGCAAAAACTTGCCACGCTCATTAGTTTGGCTATGTTGGCAGTTAACTTCACTTTTTCAAGACGCTTCGCATCATTATATGCCGCAGGCGACTTGCAGCAACTCCGAAGAATAGTCCGATATTCCCTGCTAACCATAATGATAGCTAGCATAGGGGGCGCACTATTTCTTGTGCTGACTCGTCAATGGTTGTTTGCCTATGCAGAGGTAAGCAATAATATGACGACAATGCTTCTTATTTTGTTGATAAGTCAATTGTTTTTTTCGATTTCTGCTTTGTTTTCAATAGTGCTGAGTATGGCGCATGACGATAACTTTTTGTTTATCACCCAAGCTGCGATCAATGGGGTGGGGAGCTTAGTATTCATTACGGCCAGTCACTTCTTCTCCCTGGAGGCAGTCTCGGTGTCTTTGGTTTGCTCTTACGCATTACTTTCGTTCGTCCTTGGTGTGCGCGTGTATAGTCTATTTATTATTCCCCAGGACGAGCAGAAATGACTTCCTTCCATGATTATGAAAAAATACAAAATTTTAAGTCTAGTGGCACGGCTTTCTTCGGTGGCGTGAATTATGCTCATGTGGTTGCACCTTATTTGTATGATAAGTCATTAATTGGGTTATTCAAGAAGATTATATTTTCCCTGTTCTTTTCGACGTGCGTTTCGCTGGAGAAGTCGAAGGGGGGCTCGATACTTTTATACTATTCGGGTCGCTACAAGCGGAGGGCTGATTATGATTACATTCCTCAGAGGTTGCGTGAGTTGCTGGGCACCAATTGTGGCTACGCCGAATCCATAGAGCGATTTTCATTAGGTCAGGCTTTTTTTACACTGAAAGAGTTTTTTAGCGGTTGGCATGGTGCTAAAGGTTACGACGTCAATGCTCTACAACGTTTGGGTTGCGCGTTACTGATATCTAAGTATCGTTCTACGGCGAAGCGAATTTTTCCCGCGTTACTTCAGGATAAAAAACGACTTATTACTTTTTGCGATGCACATGCCCCGGAAAATTTGTTAGCGCAAATGGCCAATGTCGTTGATATTAAGACATTCACAACACAGCATGGCCAATATCGAGTTCTCGATGCTTCTAACATTAGTTCCGATGCAGAAGCATATGCGAATTTCGTTTCAAATTATATTTTATGCTGGGGTGAAGCAACCGCAAGCGAATTCGTTCGTTTCGGTTTCAAAGCAGAGCAATTGATTGTCACCGGATGGATCAAGGATTGGGATGCTATAACACCTCACCCTTCGCTCGGTGTATTCGGTGTGATGCTTAATGGAGAGAATGGTAGGGCGTCCAATGCTGCCCTACTAGATGCTGCTAAGCGAATTGCTCAAAGTCTAGATTTACAATATGTGGTGCGCTTACATCCATGGAGTACACCAAAGCAATATTTGGAATTGCTGGATGAACGTTGTGCTGGGATTGGTCATTACGGTCTGTCTTGCTATTTAGCTAAAATTGACTTCGGTGTGGCTCACATGACTGGGGCAACCATTGAAATGTTGTATGCTAATGTGCCAGTTTATTTGCTAAATGACGGGAGACTTTCCACAGCTTTTTGCGCTGACGGTTTGAGTTTTAGTAGTCCAGAGACCATAATAGCAGCTCGGTCTGAAGATATACGATTCCCTGAGTGCGCAAGGAAAAGAACGCAGAAATTGAGTAAGTGGTTTAATGACGACGACGCTCAGGCTACGCGCATCCGCGCAGTTTTGCTCAATGAGAGATCTTGAAGTGCACAATTTATTTAAAGTGGCGTGGGCGATACGAGGGCTATTGTATAAAATAGTCTTCGGCCAATTTTCTATGCCGAGTTATATCGGTCCGCCAATATTTCTATTCCGGTCTCGACGTATGTATGTGGGTAAGCGTGTACGTATTTTTCCGAATTTGCGAGCAGAATGTCACGGTATAGGTCGCTTGTTTATACATGATAATGTGGCGATTGGGCAAGGGCTACATGTCACCTGTATGGGAGATCTGCATATCGGGGAAAGTACGCTTATCACAGGTTATGTCTCCATTACCGATATTGAGCACGAGTACGAGTCTATTGGTGTCCCAGTATTGGATCAAATTACAACTTGGAAGAAAACGGAGATTGGCAAAAACTGCTTTATTGGAATGGGCGCACGTATACAGGCGGGAACCATTTTAGGTGATGGGTGCATAGTGGGTGCCAATTCAGTTGTTCGGGGTAAGTTCCCAGACTTTTGTGTAATCGTCGGCTCACCTGCTCGCATCGTGAAACGCTATGATCCCGTCTCCGCACAGTGGCAGCGTTGCTAATCTGCTACAAACTTTTATCCCAATACTTTGAAAGGCGAAAGTTACCAATGCCCATCGATGCTGTTACCGTCCACATTAGTGAGAAAATTGCTGTTGCGAATAATAAACCGTTCGTACTGTTCGGTGGTATCAACGTGCTTGAAGACTTGGACAGTACCCTTCGTGCGGCCGAGCATTTTGTAGAGGTCACCCAGAAGCTGAATATCCCTTATGTATTCAAGGCTAGCTTCGACAAGGCAAATCGCAGTTCAATTAGGTCATATCGTGGTGTCGGCTTGGAGGAAGGCCTGCGTATGTTTTCGGAGGTGAAGGCGCGCTTTGGCTGCCCAATCATTACTGACGTGCATGAGATCGAGCAGGCAGCGCCTGTTGCCGAGGTCGTTGATGTGCTGCAGCTTCCGGCTTTTCTCGCCCGTCAGACTGATTTGGTAGTGGCTATCGCCAAGACCGGGCGCGCGGTAAACATTAAAAAGCCTCAGTTCCTTTCACCTTCGCAAATAAAACACATTACTGGGAAAATTCAAGAAGCTGGTAATGACAAAATAATCTTGTGCGAGCGCGGTAGTCAGTTTGGCTATGACAATTTGGTAGTCGATATGCTCGGTTTCCAAGAAATGATTGAGGCGTCGGGTGGTTACCCCGCGATTTTCGATGTTACCCATAGCTTGCAACGGCGTGATGCCGGCAGCGAGGCTTCAGGTGGGCGCCGCCGTCAGGTCGCAGAGCTTGCCCGAGCGGGTATGGCTGTAGGTTTAGCCGGGTTATTCCTGGAGGCTCATGCAAATCCCGATCAGGCGCGATGCGACGGCCCTAGTGCTTTGCCGCTGGATAAGCTAGAACCTTTCCTGGCTCAAATTAAGGTTTTGGACGATATTGTGAAGGCTTTCCCAGTTATGGATATTTGCTAACCCATGGAACATATTACGAGTAAGGTTGAGCTTATGCTGAATTATGTAGCCTCGGCGCGGAGGGTTTTCCAAATCGAGTCTGAGGCTGTAGCTGCGCTCTCAGACAGGATTGACGAGAATTTCAGTAAAGCAGTAGCTCATATAGTGAGCTCCCATGGTAGGGTAATCATTTGCGGTATGGGAAAGTCTGGGATCATTGGTAAGAAAATAGCAGCCACGCTCGCAAGTACCGGTACGCCAAGTTTCTTTATGCATCCTGGTGAGGCCTATCATGGTGATTTAGGTATGGTGGCAAGCGCGGACGTGTTTATTGCTATTTCTAACTCTGGGGAGACTGAAGAAGTTGTCAAGCTGCTGCCTTTTTTAAAGGATAATGGAAACTTCCTGATTGCAATTACCGGAAATCCATCATCTTCGTTGGCGCGAGCCGCAGATTGTCATCTTGACGTTCGAGTTGATCAAGAAGCTTGCCCTTTGCAACTAGCTCCCACATCTTCTACTACTGCTACCTTGGCGATGGGGGACGCTTTAGCGGTGACCTTAATGGAGGTCAGAGGATTTAAGCCTGAAAATTTTGCTCGTTTACATCCAGGTGGATCTTTGGGTCGTCGTCTTTTACGCTTTGTCGAAGATGAGATGGTAGAGGACGAACTACCGTTTGTGGGTGAGGGCGCAAAAGTCTTAGATGTAATCCAGGCAATGACTCATGCGTCATTAGGGTTGGCGATTGTTAGATCAGATACAGGCTGGGGGGTGATAACTGACGGAGATATTCGGCGGGCGATTGAATGCTACGGCGAAGAAGTGTTCTCCAAGACAGCTCAGGAGCTGATGAGCGCGGATCCTGTAATGATTTGTACGGGGACTCGAATAGAGGATGCTTTGGCAGTCATGGAAAAACGTCAGATTACCGCTTTGCTAGTGCTAAAGGGTGACGATGTTGTCGGCGTGTTTAAAAAGTAATTAGCTGCTCTGGGGCAGTTGGGGGGCAGGGAATGGATACGCGGGTCTTGACGGGATTGAGGTTTTTAGCTGCAGCGATAGTTGTGGTTTTTCATTTTGGTAGTAATGTCGGCTTGGTGGATTCTGTCGGGAAAGGATTTCTGACAGCAGGGCCACAAATGGTTGGTTTTTTCTTTGTGCTCTCCGGCTTCATTATGGCTTATGTTTACTTGGAACGTCCTAGATTCCATGTTGGTGAGTATTTCATTGCTAGGTTTGCTAGAATTGTTCCTGTATACATGCTGGCATTATTGGTGCTTTTATGCTTCAGGTCTTTTGGTGTTTGGCAATTGATTGTCGACGTGACCCTTCTTAAAGCATGGTTTCCTCAATTTGCTGGCTGGGGAAACTATCCCGGGTGGTCAATTTCTGTCGAGCTATTCTTCTATGCACTATTCCCGTTAGCTCTCTTCTTGATGAGAGAAGTTAAGGCTTCGGCATTTTCCTTTTCTGTCTTTGCAATCTTGGTCTGGGCTTTTTCACAGCTTGTACTTGCTAATCTGTTTTATTCAGATTTCTACAAGGTTGGTGGGAAATTAAGTCATGCATTGATATTCTATTTTCCAATATCTCACTTGGCAAGTTTTATAGTTGGACTTGCAACCGCGTTTTTGTTAATAGCTTATAAGGCAGATTTGGCATCGCGCCGGGCGGTGCTACTCGCATTTTTTGGGGTCCTGGCGTCGGCGTGCGCTATATATTTTGCGCTAAATTTCCGTGTTTCCAGTTTGCTTGGATTTAAGATATTGAATGCAGCGGGCGGATTAGCTCCGCTTTACGCTTTCTTTATTTTCGCTATAGTGGTTTCCTCTCGTTTGTTTTCATGGCTATTGGCGAATAGGATTTCAGTTATTCTGGGTGAAGCTAGCTATGCTCTTTATATATTGCAGCTGCCTGTGTTTCTAGCCTTCAAGGCATTGTTTTCTGAGTGGTATGTCCGCGCAGGAGATTCTGCATTCTATTTGTATTTTCTGTTTCTTGTTTTTCTTTCAATCGTTGTGTTTGTATTCGTGGAGCGGCCTTTTCGGGATATGGTGAATAATTCTTATCGAAAGCTTGCCTTGAAGCGCAAGGAGTTATATGTGGTGTAAGTTTACTTTTTGGCCTAAGCACAAAGGTACCGCTAATGCTACATTCCAGTAAATCTAGCGGCTGTTGTGTTGTGATGATTTTTTGATGTTTTTTTCAACTGGCTTTTGATCAAGTGCGCG